>NZ_JBFATL010000057.1:0-47654 GCF_040678315.1 Streptomyces sp. NPDC052721
GCCTGGACGTCACCGACAACAACTCCGCCAACGGCACCCGGACACAGATCTGGAGCTGCACCGGCGCCGCCAACCAGAAGTGGAACGCCCCCGCGGCCGGCGGCGGCACCCCCTCGGCGCCGATGGCGGTGGCGCCGTACCTGTACAACGGCTGGGGCAGCCCGCCCGACCCGACCACCATCACCCAGGCCACCGGCGTCAAGTGGTTCACGCTCGCCTTCGTGCTGAGCAACGGCTACTGCAACCCGCAGTGGGACGGCAGCCGTCCGCTGACCGGCGGAGTGGACCAGCAGACGGTCAACACCGTGCGGGCGAACGGCGGTGACGTCATCCCGTCGTTCGGCGGCTACAGCGGCAACAAGCTGGAGAGTTCCTGCTCCAGCGCCGGCGAGCTCGCCGCCGCCTACCAGAAGGTCATCAACGCCTACGGCCTGAAGGCGATCGACATCGACCTGGAGGCCGACGCCTACAGCAACGGCGCCGTCCAGCAGCGCACGGTCGACGCGTTGAAGACCGTGAAGGCCAACAACCCCGGTCTGAAGGTGTACGTCACCATCGGCACCGGGCAGAGCGGCCCCGACACCAGCCTCATCAACCGGGCCGCCGCCTCCGGGCTGACCGTCGACGCCTGGGCCATCATGCCGTTCGACTTCGGCGGCGCGGGCCAGAACATGGGCAACCTGACCGTGCAGGCGGCCGAGGGGCTGAAGAACGCGCTGAAGAACGCCTACCACTACAGCGACGACCAGGCCTACCGGGACATGGGCATCTCGTCGATGAACGGGATCACCGACCAGAACGAGACCGTCACGGTGGCCGACTTCCGCACCATCCTCGCCTACGCCCAGCAGCACCACCTGGCCCGGCTCACCTTCTGGTCCGCCAACCGGGACCGTCCCTGCACCGGCGGGCCCGCCGACAGCTGCTCCGGCGTCAGCCAGTCCGCCTGGGACTACACGCGGGTCTTCGCCGGCTACACCGGCTGACCTCCCTGGCCCCGGGACCGGCGGCGGACACCGCCAGGTCGGGCCGGGGCTCTCGCGGTGACCTCACGGGAGGCGATCGGCGCGCTCGGCGCCTCCCGTTCCCGGTTCTCCCGGCGCCTTCTGCGTGAACTCGTCCGCCGTGTCCCGGGACTGGTGCACCCGCCACAGCACCGTGCCCGCCGGGGTCACCCGGCGGCGGGGCCCCAGCTTCAGGTCGGTCATGGGGGAAGAACCCGCTCATCACTCCCCTCCGCCAGTTCGCGGGCCGCGCCGGTCAGCCGGTGGTCGGACCGCCGGCCGCGCAGCGCCGCGGGTGCCGCACAGCCGGCTGTTGCCGCTGCACCACCCAGGCCGCGGCTCCTCATGGGCCGATGTCCGCGAGCAGCAGGCGGTCGACCTCCAGGACGGCCCCGTACGGGGTGCCGTCGCCCTGTGCGAACTGCCTGGTGCCGGCCGGTTCACGACGTCGCCGGGCGCCGCACCCTTCGCCTCCGCCGCGAGGGGAGAACCGGCGAACGGCCCGCCGCCCCCGTAGGCCCCGGCCCGGACGTCAGGCCGCGCCGCCCGGTATCCAGCCCTGGCGGCGCAGCACGGCCGACACGTCCGGCGCCCGGTAGTGCTCCCCCTTGAGCACCTTGCCGTCGGCCCGGCGGGCGACCGTCCCGTCCGGGCCTCTCTTGCTCATGTTGGCGCGGTGGATCTCGGCGATCACCTCGTCGAGGTCGATGCCGTGCACCAGGGCCGTGCCGTAGGCCACGTACACGACGTCGGCCAGCTCGTGCGCGAGCCGGTCCAGCGGCCCCTCCACCGCGACCTCGGCGACCTCCGCGGC
This sequence comes from Streptomyces sp. NPDC052721, assembly GCF_040678315.1. NCBI lineage: Bacteria > Bacillati > Actinomycetota > Actinomycetes > Kitasatosporales > Streptomycetaceae > Streptomyces > Streptomyces sp. NPDC052721. Next base: position 1,819 of record NZ_JBFATL010000057.1, read on the forward strand.
CTCCTCGGCGAGCAGTTCGCCGCGGTGAGCGGCCAGCTCCGGGTCCACCTCCGTCGGCGTGCTGCGGGCGTCGAGACCGAAGGCGTGGTGGAACTCGCGGACGAGGCGGGCGGGCGACGTGCTCACACGGTCGGCGGGCGAAGTGGTCATACGGCGACTCTAACGGCGGCCACTGACAACGCCCCTCGGTCCGTGCGGACGCCGCGGCATCCGCTCCCGGTCCCGGGTTGACCCCGGCCCTGGTCAGTGGAGCACGTCGCCTGGCAGGATCGCCGCATGTCCAAGGTGTTCCCCCGGCTCGGCAGGCGCCGAGCGCTGCAGGGCGCGGCCGTCGGTGCCGTCGCCCTCGCGCTGCTGCTGTGGTGGCTGCTGCCCTTGGGCGAGAAGCCGCCGAGCGGGACGATCGTGTTCAGCACCGGGACGCCCCGCGGGGTCTACCAGGAGTACGGCGAGCGGCTGCGCACCGAGCTGGGCAAGGACATGCCGGGCCTGAAGGTGAAGCTGCTCAACAGCGCCGGCTCCCAGGAGAACGTCCAGCGGGTGGCGACCGGGCAGGCCGACTTCACCATCGCGGCGGCCGACGCGGTGGCGACGTACGAGCTGCGGCACGGCAGCGGCGCCGGGCGGCTGCGCGGTGTGGCCCGGCTCTACGACGACTACGTGCACCTCATCCTCCCCCGCGACTCGGACGTCCGGAGCGTCGCCGACCTGCGGCACAAGCGGGTGGCGACCGGACTGCCCGATTCAGGGGTGCGGCTGATAGCCGACCGGGTGCTGCGGGCCGCCGGCATCGACCCGCGCAAGGACATCACGCCGGTCGCGGAAGGCATCGACACCGGACCCGCGCGGCTGCGGGACGGGAAGATCGACGCGTTCTTCTGGTCCGGTGGTCTGCCCACGAAGGGGCTGGTCTCGCTGGCACAGCAGGGCGGCTTCCGGTTCCTGCCGATCGACGACGCCCTCGTCGCCCGGCTGCACGGCCAGGGCGAGGGCGCACGCTACTACCGGACCACCAACATCCCCGAGTCGGCCTACCCGAACGTGCAGCAGGGAGCGCAGGTGCCGACGATCGCCGTGTCCAACCTGCTGATGACCCGCACGGACGTGGATCCCCGGCTGACCGAGTGGGTGACCCGTACGGTGATCAAGAGCCGGGACGGCATCGGCGCCCACGTCCACTCCGCCCAGCTGGTCGATCTGCGGACCGCCATCTACACCGACCCACTGCCCTTGCAGGAGGGCGCCCGTCGGTACTACCGCTCGGTGAAGCCATAAGGGCCTCTCGGTGAAGTCATGAAGGCGCCCGAGGGAAGCTGGGGCGGCAGTCCCGGAGCCGACGCCGGCCTTGGCGGAGTCTAGGAGGCGGCGTCCGTGGCGCCCCCGCCGGTCTCCGCGTGCCGGGGCACCCGTACCGTCACCCGCAGCCCCCGCGGCTCGTGGTGGGCGTAGTCGATCGAGCCGCCGCCCGCCGCGAGCAGCGCGCGGGTGATGGACAGGCCGAGGCCCGAGCCCTTCACGTTCTGGTGCCGGCCGCTGCGCCAGAAGCGGTCGCCCACGCGCGCCAGTTCCTCGTCGGTGAGGCCGGGGCCGGTGTCCGTGACGACGACGGTGGTGGTGTCGCCGTCGGTGGCGACGGTGACCTCGACCGTGCCGTCCTCGGGGGTGAACTTCACGGCGTTGTCGATCACCGCGTCCAGGGCGCTGGACAGGGCGATCGGGTCGGCCCAGCCGGTGGTGGGCGGGCAGTCGCCGGTCAGCCGGACGCCCTTGGTCCGGGCGGCCGGTGCCCAGGCGGCCACCCGTTCCTCGGCCAGCGCGCCGATGTCGGTCAGCACGAGGTTGGCCTCGGCGTGCTCGGCCAGCGCCAGGTCGAGCAGGTCGTCCAGGACCTGCGCGAGACGCTTGCCCTCGGTGCGGACCGAGGCGATCTCCTCGTTGCCCTCGGGGAGTTCGAGGGCGAGCAGTTCGATGCGCAGCAGCAGCGCCGCGAGCGGGTTGCGCAGCTGGTGCGAGGCGTCGGCGACGAAGGCGCGCTGCTGCTCCAGCACGGCCTCGACGTTGTCCGCCATCTCGTTGAACGAGCGGGCCAGCCGTCTGAGTTCCGGCGGCCCGCCGGCGACCACGACCCGGGACTTCAGGCGTCCGGTGGCGATGTCGTGGGTGGTGGCGTCCAGGACCCGGACCGGCCTGAGCACCCAGCCGGTCAGCCTGAGCGCGGCGCCGACGGCGAGCAGCATGGCCGCGATCTCGCCGGCCCCGATGAACAGCCAGCCCCGCAGGATCCGGGAACGCAGTTGTCCGGTGGGCGAGTCGGTGACCACGACCGCGACGACGTCCCCGTCCCGGATCACCGGTGAGGCGACGACGAGCCGGCCGCGCTGCCAGGGCCACACCTGACGAGGGTCGTGGCTGCGCCGGCTGAGCTTCGCCTCGTCGAAGGCCCTGCGGACCTCCCCCGTCCGCGGTACGAACCAGTCACCGGGCGCGTTGGCCATGGCGTAGCCGTTGCGGTAGAAGACACCGGCGCGGATGCCGTAGACGCCGTAGTAGCTCTCCAGTTCGCTGCGCAGGGTCTCCCCGCGCTCGTCCGTGGTGGTGCGGTGGGGTCCGCTGGGCCCGTCGGTGACGAACTGGGCGAGTGCCGCGAAGCGTGCCGTGTCGTCGATCCGGTCGACGACGACCCGCTGCTGCTGTGCGGCGGCCACGCTGCCGGCGAGCGGGATGCCGAGGGCGAGCAGGACGGCCGCCAGCAGGACGATGAGCAGCGGCAGGAGGCGTGTGCGCACCCGTACCCGCTAGGCGGCCGGGGCGACGAGCCGGTAGCCGACGCCGCGTACGGTCTCGATCAGCGCGGGCATCCGCAGCTTGGCGCGCAGGGAGGCGACGTGCACCTCCAGGGTGCGGCCGGTCCCTTCCCAGCTGGTGCGCCAGACCTCGCTGATGATCTGCTCGCGCCGGAAGACCACGCCGGGCCGCTGGGCGAGCAGGGCGAGCAGATCGAACTCCTTGCGGGTCAGTTGGACGACCGAACCGTCCACGCTGACCTGGCGGGTGGGCAGTTCGATCCGGACCGGGCCGAGGAGCAAGGCGCTCTCGCCGCCGGTCGCCGGGTCCTCGTGGGCGGTGCGCCGGCTGACGGCGTGGATCCGGGCGAGCAGTTCCCCGGTGTCGTACGGCTTCACGACGTAGTCGTCGGCGCCCAGGTTGAGCCCGTGGATGCGGGAGCGGACGTCGGAGCGCGCGGTGACCATGATCACCGGGGTGGTGGTGCGCTTGCGGATCTTGCCGCAGACCTCGTAGCCGTCCTGGTCGGGCAGGCCGAGGTCGAGCAGGACGACACCGAAGCCGTTGCCCTCGGGGACGAGCGCCTGGAGGGCTTCTTCGCCGCTGCGCGCGTGGGTGACCTGGAAGCCGTGCTTCGCGAGGACGGCCGACAGCGCCGCGGCGACGTGGTTGTCGTCCTCGACGAGGAGCAGTCTCATTCCGGCCCCCTCCGGTTCAGCGGTCGTACGGTCTCGGTTCGCGTCGGGCTTGTAGATCACGCGTACGCGCGCGTGCACCATGGCAGTGACGCCGATGGACAAGGACGGCGTCAAGAGGGTTCGGGTTGCCCGTCGCTTCCGTTATCCGGCCGATACGCGCACCGGCGACAAGTGCTACGACTTGTGTCCGATTGCTATCGGATCGTGATGCTCAGATCTCCCTCAGATGTGATGACGCAGGTCACGCCCCTCACTACTGTCCTCGGAAACCCGAGGAGGACGGAGCCTGAGAGCGATGACCAATGTATCGGTGGCCAAGGAAGATGTGGCCACGTCCGACGAACTGGTCGTCCTGAGGAGCGTCAACAAGCACTTCGGCGCGTTGCACGTGCTCCAGGACATAGATCTGACGATCGCCCGCGGCGAGGTCGTCGTGGTCATCGGGCCCTCCGGGTCCGGAAAGTCGACCCTGTGCCGCACCATCAACCGCCTGGAGACGATCGACTCGGGCACGATCACGATCGACGGCAAGCCCCTGCCGCACGAGGGCCGCGAGCTGGCGCGACTGCGGGCGGACGTCGGCATGGTGTTCCAGTCGTTCAACCTCTTCGCGCACAAGACCGTGCTCGAGAACGTGATGCTGGGTCAGGTCAAGGTCCGCAAGGCGGACAAGAAGCAGGCCGAGGAGAAGGCCCGGGCCCTGCTGGACCGGGTCGGCGTGGGCACGCAGGCCGACAAGTACCCCGCCCAGCTCTCCGGCGGCCAGCAGCAGCGGGTCGCGATCGCGCGGGCGCTGGCGATGGGCCCGAAGGTCATGCTGTTCGACGAGCCGACCTCCGCCCTCGACCCCGAGATGATCAACGAGGTCCTGGAGGTCATGCAGCAGCTCGCGCGCGAGGGCATGACGATGATCGTGGTCACCCACGAGATGGGCTTCGCGCGATCGGCCGCGAACCGGGTGGTCTTCATGGCGGACGGCCGGATCGTCGAACAGGCCACGCCCGACCAGTTCTTCAGCAACCCGCGCAGCGACCGGGCCAAGGACTTCCTGTCCAAGATCCTGCACCACTGACGGCACCGCCGGGCCGCCCGGGTCGCACGCCCCGCCCGGTCCGCGTCATCCCTGCCTCAGGGACTCGTTCCTCACCACTCAGAAGGATGTTCACCATGAAGCTCCGCAAGGTCACCGCCGCCTCGGCCGTCCTCCTCGCCCTCTCCGTGACCGCCACCGCCTGCGGCGGCGACAAGAAGGACGACGGCGCCGGTTCCTCCGGCGGTGGCAAGAAGATCACCATCGGCATCAAGTTCGACCAGCCGGGCATCGGCCAGAAGACCCCGCAGGGTTACGCGGGCTTCGACGTGGACGTGGCCACCTATGTCGCCAAGAAGCTCGGTTACAACGCCGACCAGATCGAGTGGCGGGAGTCGAAGAGCGCGGACCGCGAGACGATGCTGAAGCGCGGTGACGTCGACTTCATCGCCGCCTCGTACTCGATCACCCCGGAGCGCCAGAAGCTGGTCGACTTCGCCGGGCCGTACCTGCTGGCCCACCAGGACGTGCTGGTCCGCGCGGACGACAGCAGCATCAAGTCGCCGGCCGACCTGAACAACAAGAAGCTGTGTTCCGTCACCGGCTCCACCTCGGCGCAGAACGTCAAGGAGAAGCTGGCCCCCAAGGCGCAGCTCCAGCAGTACCCGACGTACTCCGCGTGCCTGACCGGTCTGCAGAACAAGGTGATCGACGCCCTCACCACGGACGACTCGATCCTCGCCGGCTACGCCGCCCAGTCCCAGTTCAAGGGCAAGTTCAAGCTCGGCGGGCTGAAGATGACCAACGAGAACTACGGCATCGGCGTCAAGAAGGGCAGCGACCTCAAGGACAAGATCAACAAGGCGCTGGAGGCCATGGTCTCCGACGGTTCCTGGGATGCGGCCGTGAAGAAGAACTTCGGCCCGGCCGGCTACAAGAACGAGCCGGCTCCGAAGATCGGCGACATCAAGAGCTGAGGCAACGCCCGGTGGGTGCGCCGTCCGTGAGGGCGGCGCACCCGGGCATCCCTACACGCGAAAGCGCGGGAGATCGTGTTCGACTTTCTTGACGGTTACGACGTACTGGGCGCCTTCTGGACGACGGTGCAGCTGACGCTGCTGTCCGCCGTGGGCTCCCTGGTCTGGGGCACTCTGCTGGCCGCCATGCGGGTGGGTCCGGTACCGCTGATGCGCGGTTTCGGCACCGCCTACGTGAACATCGTGCGGAACATCCCGCTCACGGTGATCATCCTGTTCTCGTCGCTCGGCCTCTACCAGACGCTGAACATCACCCTCGCCGGGAAGGACACCGACACGATCAACTTCCGGCTCGCCGTGCTGGGTCTGATCGTCTACACGTCGGCCTTCGTGTGCGAGGCGATCCGGTCCGGCATCAACACGGTGCCGGTCGGCCAGGCGGAGGCAGCTCGGGCCATCGGCCTGAGCTTCTCCCAGGTGCTGTTCCTGGTCGTGCTGCCGCAGGCCTTCCGGGCGGCCGTCGGCCCGCTGACCAACGTCCTGATCGCCTTGACGAAGAACACGACCGTGGCGGCCGCGATCGGCGTCGCCGAGGCGGCCCTGCTCATGAAGGACATGGTCGAGAAGGAGGCCCAGCTGCTGCTGATCTCCGCGATCATCGCCTTCGGATTCTGCTGCCTGACCCTGCCGACCGGTCTGATCCTCGGCTGGGTGGGCAAGAAGGTGGCGGTGAAGCGATGAGCTCGGTCCTCTACGACGCCCAGGGACCGCGCGCCAAACGGCGCAACATCCTCTACACGGCGCTCTTCGTCGTCGCCTTCGCGGCCGTCCTGTGGTGGGTGTACTCCTCCCTGGACGAGAAGCACCAGCTGGACTGGGCGCTGTGGAAGCCGTTCTTCAGCGGCTCCGAGGCGTACACCACGTACATCTGGCCCGGCCTGCAGAACACCCTGAAGGCGGCGGCCCTGTCGATGGTCATCGCGCTGCCGCTGGGCGCCGTCCTCGGCATCGCCCGGCTCTCGGACCACATATGGGTACGGGGCCCGGCCACGGTCGTGGTCGAGTTCTTCCGGGCGATCCCCGTCCTGGTCCTGATGATCTTCGGCAACGAGCTGTACAGCCAGTACACCGACGTCAGTTCCGACGACCGTCCGCTGTACGCGGTCGTGACCGGCCTGGTGCTGTACAACGCGTCGGTGCTCGCCGAGATCGTCCGCGCGGGCATCCTCTCCCTGCCGAAGGGCCAGTCCGAGGCGGCCATGGCGATCGGCATGCGCAAGAACCAGGTGATGCGGCTCATCCTTCTGCCGCAGGCGGTCACCGCCATGCTTCCGGCGATCGTCAGCCAGCTCGTGGTCATCGTGAAGGACACCGCGCTCGGCGGCGCCGTCCTCACCTTCCCCGAACTGCTCGCCTCGGCGAACACGATGAGCGGCTACTACGGTGCGAACACCATCGCCTCCTTCACGGTGGTGGCCGTGATCTTCGTGGCCATCAACTTCTCGCTGACCTCGTTCGCGAGCTGGCTGGAGGGCCGGCTGCGACGCGGCAAGAAGTCGACCGGGGCGGTGCTCGGCGTCGACGAGACCGTGGGCATCCCCGGCCACGCGGGCACGGGAACCGCGGCCTGACGTCCTGTCAGACCCGAATGCCTCACCCGGGGGCAGTGGCATGATCGCCACTGCCCCCGGTCGCTTGACGCAAACTCTGCCAATGGGTTGCATACGTTGTGTGATCGTGCACCCCGCTTCACCTTCCTGTTCACTTGTCTCCGTCAAGGCATCGCCGCGAGCAGGGGGCGCCACACCGTGGACCCGGTGATCATCGTCGGAGCGGGGCCCGTCGGGCTCACGCTCGCCCTGGCGCTGGCGCGTCAGCAGGTGCCGTCCATCGTGCTGGACGAAGGGGTCGGCAAGGACGAGCCCCGTCCGGCGCGCACCGTCGTCCTGCGTGAGGACACGGCCGCCCTGCTGGAGCGGCTGACCGGGGTGGCGCTCGCGGAGCAGGGCGTGCGCTGGGCCGGCTGGCGGTCGGTCAGGCGCAAGCAGGTGATGAGCGAGATCACCTTCGCCGAGACCGAACCCGCGCCACTGCACATCGCCCAGCATGTGCTCACGGGCCTTCTGCGCGGGGCCATCGCGGCGGAGCCCCTGGTGAAGACGGCGGTGGAGAGCCGCCTGGACGCGATCGAGCAGGAGCGTTCCGGCGTCACCGCGCGCACCCGTGGCCCCGAGGGCACCTGGTGGCGCGGCAGTTACCTGGTCGGCTGCGACGGTGCCCGCTCGACCGTGCGCAAACTCCAGGACATCCGCTTCCCGGGCCGTACGGCGGTGGAGCGGCACGCGGTCGCCGCACTGCGCGCGGAACTTCCGTGGGAGGGTCACGCGTTGCTCCATCGGATGCCGCCGTGGCGGTCGTCCGGGCCCTCGGCCGGGGAGGTGACCGCCCGCCCCCTCCCGGACGGCGTGTGGCGCCTGGACTGGCTGCTGCCGCCGGGCAAGGACCTGGTCACACCCGAGATCCTGCTGGCCCGGATCCATGAGACCCTCACGGGCTGGACGGACAGCACCACACCGGTGTACGAGCTGCTCGACACCGGCGTCCACACGGTGCACCACCGCCTCGCCCGCCGGTGGCGCGCCGGCCGGGTCTTCCTCGCCGGGGACGCGGCCCATCTGCTCGGCGCGCTCGGCACCCAGGGGCTCGACGAGGGCCTCAGGGACGCCGACAACCTCGCCTGGAAGCTGGCCACGGCCTGGCACCACGGCCCGCACGAGGCCCTGCTGGACAGCTACCAGACCGAGCGGCGCGCGCTGGTCGCCGCCCGGCTGCGCGCCGCCGACCAGGCCCTGCCGGTGCTGCGCGGCGGGGGCGGGCTGCGCCACATCGTGCCGGGCGCGGCCCGCAACCACGACGCGCTGCTCACCGACGGCCATCTGGGCCGCGGCCCGCTGGGCGCGTCCGGCACGTACGCCGACTCGCCGCTCGCCCCCCGGGCGCTGGAAGGCGAGATCCCGGTCGGCACCCCGCCCGGCGCACCGGTCACCGACGTCCGGGTCACGGCGGAGGACGGCTCCTTCGTCCAGCTGCGCGACCGGCTAGGCCGTGGCGCGCTGCTCGTCGTGCTCATCGCGCCCGGTACGGGTGTCTGGGACCGCAAGCACTGGATGTCCGCCGGGGTGATGCCCCGGCTCGCGGCGGCCGTGACCGCGCTGCCGCACCCCGCCGAACTCCTGGTGGCCGAGAGTTACCCGGGCGCACCGGCGCACAGCGTGCTGCTCGTCCGTCCCGACGGCCACCTGGTCACCGCGCTGAGCGGAGTCCGCCCGGCCGACCTGTACGCGGCGGCCGAGGCCACGGTGGGGGGCGCGGCTCACACGCAGCAGACGGCACAGGAGGAGAGGGAGCAGGGCAGGAAGGCAGCGGCGGAGGCCGGCTCGGTCGCACGCTGACGGCAGACCCGCTCGTACACCGACGGCGGACCCCGGCGACGGCTCCCGTGCGCGCCGGCCGTGCTCCGTAGTGGCTCCCGTACGCGCCGACCACACCCCCTCGCACCCCCGTCCACAAGGTGACACTCGGTTGACCGCGGTGCGGCAGCAGTGCTGTACTCCGGATCGTGACCGACACCTGTGTGCGCCTGTGGCGGAGGGTCCATATGGACCTCGTCCGCTATGCGGGCTGCGTGTGTCGGCCGTCCTGCTGAATTCGCATCCTCTTTCCTTTCCGGGCGCCGTCGCGCGCCCGTTCCGCGAACGTTCCTCAGGACGGTGTACGTGTCTGTCCCCTCCCCTTCCCCTTCTCTGCCCTCGTCCGTCTCCCCTGCCGCCGATCCGGCGCCCACTCAGGCGGACCTCCTGGACTTCGTCCGGCGTACGGCGGCCGACGCCGAGCTGATCGCCTCCCTCCCGCTCGATCCGGAGGGGCGCACCTGGGTGCGGCTGCAGGGCCCCGGCGGCAGCGAGGCCTGGCTGATCGGCTGGCCGCCCGGTACCGGAACCGGCTGGCACGACCACGCCGACTCGGTCGGCGCCTTCCTCACCGCTTCGGGCCAGCTCACCGAGAACTCCCTCGCCGCCCGACTGCCCACCGACGGCTGGAAGACCCTGGAACTCACCGAGGGGGTGGACCGCGTACGCCGGCTGCCCGCCGGACAGGGCCGCGCCTTCGGCCGCCACCATGTGCACGAAGTACTCAACGAGTCCCGCGAGCGACACGCGATCTCCGTCCACGCCTACTACCCGCCGCTGCCCCGGATCCGCCGCTACAGTCGCACGGGCCAGGTGCTGCGCCTGGAGCAGGTCGAACGCCCGGAGGACTGGCAGTGAGCGGCACGATCGAGCAGCCGGGGAGCACGGGTGTGACGGCGGAACGGCCGCTGGGCATCGACGAGTTGCTGGAGCGCGTGCGTGCCGGCTACCGGCGCGTCGGGGCCCGGGAGGCGCACGAGGCGGCGCAGTCCGGTGACGCGCTCCTGGTCGACATCCGGTACGCGGCCCTGCGCGACCGGGACGGACTCATCCCCGGCGCCGTCGTGGTCGAGCGCAACGAACTGGAGTGGCGACTCGACCCCCAGGGCAGCCACCGCCTCCCTGAGGCCACCGGCCACGACCTGCGGGTCGTGGTGATCTGCAACGAGGGCTACGCCTCCAGCCTCGCCGTCGCCTCCCTCCACCAGCTGGGCCTGCACCGGGCGACGGACCTGGTGGGCGGCTTCCAGGCGTGGCGCGCGGAGGGCCTGCCGGTGAACCCGGCGACGCCCTGACCGGCACTGGACGCCCTGACCGGCACTGACCGGAAAACGGCACGCACGAACGCGCCCCGGCACGGCACTGGCGACGAGCGCGAGGAGGCCGGCGACCGCGACGACCCCGAGGTAGAGCAGCGGGGTGACCGCCGGGGCGGCCCGGCCCGTCATGCCGACGCTGAACGCGGTGAGCACGGCGAGGGCGATACCGCTGCCGACCGAGGTGGCGAGGAGCAGGACGCACAGCGATACCGGTGATCCGGTAGGTGCGCGGGGCCTGGGTGGACCGCACGGTGAGCCGGTCGCGAGCACCGCGGTGTCCCGGCGTCTTGCGGCGGGGGCCACCCGACCGTCCACGGCGGGGGTCAGTCCTACCCGGGAGTGCCCGACACCAGCCTCCGACGAACCGTCAGGAGCCGTCCCGAGGAGACGTCGGCCCCACCGTCCCGAGCAGCCGTCGCAACCCCTCCGTCCCGAGGAGCGCTCACGCCCCTCCGTCTCGGCGAAGCAGTCAGAAGCCCCTGTCCCGAGGACCCGTCAGAAGTCCCCGTCCCCGAGGAACTCCGTGTCCTCGCCCTCTTCCTCCAGGGCCTGGCGGACGACCCGAAGGGCCATGCCCTCGGGGTAGCCCTTGCGGGCGAGCATGCCCGCGAGCCGGCGGAGCCGCTTGTCCCGGTCGAGGCCACGGGTGGCCCGCAGTTTACGGGCGACGAGTTCCCGGGCGGTCGCCTCCTCCTGCTCGGAGTCGAGCTGGGCGACCGCGTCCTCGATCAACGCCGAGTCGACGCCCTTGGTGCGCAGTTCCCGGGCGAGCGCGCGGCGGGCGAGCCCCCGGCCATGGTGCCGGGACTCCACCCAGGCGTCCGCGAAGGCGCCGTCGTCGATGAGCCCGACCTCCTCGAACCGCGACAGCACCTCCTCGGCCACGTCCTCGGGGATCTCCCGTTTGCGCAGGGCGTCCGCGAGCTGCTTGCGGGTGCGCGGGGTCCCGGTGAGCAGGCGCAGGCAGATCGCCCGGGCCCGCTCGACCGGGTCCCCTGAAGACTCCCCCCGCTCGTCCCTCGCCGAGGAAGGGGCGCCTTCGTCCTCACCGGGCCCGGACGCGTCGCCGGACCCGCGCCGCCGGCCACGCCCCCGGCGACCGCTGCGCGCTCCTGTGCTCCGCCCGGACCCACGACCGCCGGGCGAACCGCCCCCGTACGGCTCGCCGCCCTCGTCCTCCAGGCCCGCAGCACCGCCGTCACCGTCGTAGCCGCCGGCCCCGGGGTGCGCGTCATGTCCGCCGTACGCGCCGAACCCGTCGCCCCGGTGTCCGTCGTCACCGTCCGGGGCGGAGTCCGGGTGGCCCCCGGTGCCCCTCCCCCGTGGGGCACCGGGGGTGGCGTACTCGTACTCGGCCCAGTCGGTTCGTCGTGTCACGGGTCAGCTCTTGGCTGCGGCGGCCTTGGGCTTGGTGGCCTTGGCGGCTGCCGGGGCGGGTACCGACTTGGCGGGGTCGTCGGCCGCCGCGGTGGTGACCGCCGCGTCGGCGCCCGGCTCGGCGGCGGGCTCCTCCGGCCGGACGCCCACGCCCAGCTTCTCCTTGATCTTCTTCTCGATCTCGTTGGCCAGGTCGGGGTTGTCCTTGAGGAAGTTGCGCGCGTTCTCCTTGCCCTGGCCGAGCTGGTCGCCCTCGTACGTGTACCAGGCGCCGGCCTTGCGCACGAAGCCGTGCTCCACGCCCATGTCGATCAGACCGCCCTCGCGGCTGATGCCCTGGCCGTAGAGGATGTCGAACTCGGCCTGCTTGAAGGGCGGCGCGACCTTGTTCTTGACGACCTTGCAGCGCGTGCGGTTGCCGACCGCTTCCGTGCCGTCCTTCAGGGTCTCGATGCGGCGGATGTCGATACGCACCGAGGCGTAGAACTTCAGCGCCCGGCCACCGGTCGTGGTCTCCGGGGAGCCGAACATCACGCCGATCTTCTCGCGGAGCTGGTTGATGAAGATCGCGGTGGTCTTGGACTGGTTGAGCGCGCTGGTGATCTTCCGCAGCGCCTGGCTCATCAGGCGGGCCTGCAGACCCACGTGGCTGTCGCCCATCTCGCCCTCGATCTCCGCGCGCGGGACGAGCGCGGCGACGGAGTCGATGACGATGAGGTCCAGGGCACCGGAGCGGACCAGCATGTCCACGATCTCCAGGGCCTGCTCGCCGTTGTCCGGCTGGGACAGGATCAGGTTGTCGATGTCGACGCCGAGCTTGCGCGCGTACTCGGGGTCGAGGGCGTGCTCGGCGTCCACGAAGGCGACCTGGCCGCCGGCCTTCTGTGCGTTCGCCACGGCGTGCAGGGTCAGGGTCGTCTTACCGGAGGACTCCGGTCCGTAGATCTCCACGACACGGCCGCGCGGCAGGCCACCGACGCCGAGGGCGACGTCGAGGGCGGTCGACCCGGTCGGGATGACCTCGATGGGCTCCTTCGACCGCTCGCCCATGCGCATGACCGCGCCCTTGCCGAATTGCCGTTCAATCTGCGCGAGCGCGGCGTCGAGCGCCTTCTCGCGGTCGGTTCCTGCCATGGGTTCCACCCGGTTTGCTTGAGTCGATCGCTTCACGTCAAAGACGCTAACGCCTGCCACTGACAATGCGCCCCGACGCAGGCCCAGCCTGTGGATAACCGAGGGACATCTACCCGCGAATCGGGACGAAATCCCCAACCGAAAGCCTCGCCTGAGCCTCCATGAGAATGGATGTTCGATTTTTGTGTCAAGCCGCGCCACACGGCACCGGCCGGGGCTCCCCCGGGGCGGGCCACGGCCCCGGTGGGGCAGGGGCCAGGGCTTCCGTAGGGTGAGCGGAGATGAACGACGACGACCGGACGCGGGCCCTGTTCCACGCGCTGGACAGGCTGCCCGGACCGCGCCACCTGGAGCACCCCGACGGCTTCGACCACGCCGGGGCCCGGCTCCGGGCGGCGAGGCTGCGGGACCGGCTCGTCCAGGACTTCGGCCGGCCCTGCCGGCTCGACGAGGGCTTCCAGGACGCGAGCTTCTCCTTCTCCGTGGACGTCCCGGCCGAGGCGACCGGGGCCGGAGTGCTATTCGCCGTGCGGCTGAGCAACTACGGCGATCTGGCGGTGGTCACCACGCCGGCGCCCGGCGGCCACGACGACCTGGACGACGCCGTACGCGACGGAGCGCTGTCCGAGGCGGACCGCGACCGGATCACGGCCGCCCTGTCCGACCTGGGCTACCGGCTGGTTCCCCCACGGCTGCTCCACCGGCCGTACGACGGTGTGACCTGGCTCGCCGACGAGGACCACGCCACCTGGTGGACCCGGTTCTTCGACTACCTGTGACGCGGGCCGGCCTGCTCCCGGTGACGTACCGCGGGTGTCTCCGGCCGGACGACGACCGCGCGGACCGCGCCCGGAAACCTTGGCCCATGAAGAATCCGCGTGCCGCCGTCGACCGCCTCTGTCACACGACGGGGCTGCTTCTCGTCCTGTCCGGCCTCGTCCACCTGGTGGTGTTCGCGGTCGACGGAGGCCCCTGGGACGGTCCCGTCTCCTGGCGCAAGCCCGTCACGTTCGGGCTCTCGTTCGGAGTGACGCTGATCGCGGTCACGTGGGTCACGTCGTACCTGCGGACCGGTGACCGGCTGCGCTCGGTCCTGCTGCTGGTCTTCGCCGCCGACTGCGTGGTGGAGGTGGGCGGCATCACCCTCCAGGCGTGGCGCCGGGTGCCCTCGCACCTGAACAGGGAGACGCCCTTCGACACGGTGGTGTCCATGACGCTCGCGGTGGGCGGCGGTGTCCTGGTGGTCCTGCTCACCGTCTTCGCCGTCGCGTCCTTCCGGCACCGGCCGGCGGGCCCCGCCGGCATGCCGCTCGCCGTGCGTTCCGGTTTCGCGCTCCTGCTGATCGCGCTGGCCTCCGGTGCGGCGATGATCGCGCGCGGGGTCGTCCTGACGCGGACCGGCCACCAGGAGGCGGCCTATCACTCGACGGCCCCGCTCAAGCCGCTGCACGGTGTGAGCCTCCACGCGGTCCTCGTCCTGCCCCTGCTGGCCCGGCTGCTGTCCCGTACGCCGTGGAGCGAGCGGACGCGCCGGCGGATCGTGGCCGTGGCGGCGGGCTGCTACACGGCGGCCGTCGCCGTGGCCGCCGTGTGGGCGGTCCTCACATACTGAGGCGGCGCGGTCGCGCGCGGGCAGGCTACGGCCGCTGTTCCCCGCCGGAGCGGCGGCCGGCCCAGAGTCGGCGTACGCGCGTGAGCACTCCGGGGCCGCCCCGGCCACTGCCGCGACGCCCGTGCACCCGGGGGTCGTCCGTGACGGCGTACCGCTTCACGTACGCCCCCAGGAACGCCTGGAGCGTGGCCACCGCCGGGATGGCGATCAGCGCACCGACCGCGCCCAGCAGCGCGGTGCCCGCGACGACCGAGCCGAAGGCGACCGCCGGATGGATGTCGACCGTCTTGGCGGTCAGCTTGGGCTGGAGCATGTAGTTCTCGAACTGCTGGTAGATCACGACGAAGATCAGCACCCAGAGCGCGTACCAGGGGTTGACGGTGAACGCGATCAGCATCGGCAGCGCACCCGCGAGGTACGTGCCGATGGTGGGGATGAACTGCGAGACCAGGCCCACCCAGACGCCGAGCACGGGCGCGTACGGCACGCCGAGGGCCTCGAGCAGGATGTAGTGGGCGATGCCGGAGATGAGCGCCATGAGGCCGCGCGAGTACAGATAGCCGCCCGTCTTGTCGACGGCGATCTCCCAGGCGCGCAGCACCTCGGCCTGGCGTGCGGGCGGCAGGACGGAGCACAGGGCGCGACGCAGCCGGGGGCCGTCGGCGGCGAAGTAGAAGGAGAACAGCGCGATCGTCAGCAGCTGGAAGAGCCCGCCGAGCACCTGGGCGGAGATGTCCAGGACTCCGGCCGCGCTGTTCTGCACGTACTTGCGCAGCCAGTCGGAGTGGAGCAGCCCCTCCTGGATGTCCACCCGTCTGAGGTCCGTGTGGAAGGTCTGGTTGATCCAGTGGATGAGCGAGTCGAGGTACCCCGGGAAGCCCTCGATCATCTTGATGATCTGACCGGCCAGCATGGACCCGAGCAACGTGACGAACCCGGCGGCGATGATCGTCAACCCGAGGAAGACCAGGAAGGTGGCGAGCCCTCTGCGCATGCCACGGGCCGCCATCCGGCTCACCGCGGGCTCGATCGCGAGGGCCAGGAAGAACGCGATCAATATGTTGATCAAGAGTCCGGTCAGCTGGTGGAAGGCCCAACTGCCCAGCTGGAACGCGGCGATCAGCGCGAGCGCGAGCACCATGGCGCGCGGCAGCCAGCGCGGCATCCGGCCGCCCGGAGCGACGGCGCCGGAGACCGGAGGCCGGCCGGGCGGGGTCGTAGCGGCCGGTGCTGCCTGCCCGGGGGACGGCTCGCCGTCCTCGGGAGTGGATGCCAGGGGGTGCTCG
Source organism: Streptomyces sp. NPDC052721 (assembly GCF_040678315.1). Lineage (NCBI taxonomy): Bacteria > Bacillati > Actinomycetota > Actinomycetes > Kitasatosporales > Streptomycetaceae > Streptomyces > Streptomyces sp. NPDC052721. Next base: position 17,506 of record NZ_JBFATL010000057.1, read on the forward strand.
TTGGGTGCCACGCGCCCAGTCTCGCCCACGCCACCGACAACCGGAGCCCCGTGGCGATCTTCGTGACAGATCAGTGCCGTACTGTCGACTTCTTCACCGGCAAACCCGGCATTTCGGCCGACGTGTCAGCGCTTCTCGCCCGGCACGTCCATCACCGCGCAGACCACCCGCCACACGTCCTTGGCCTCCCAGCCGGCGTCCAGCGCCTGGTTCACCGTGCGTCCGCCCAGTTCCGACATGACGTGATCGCGCGCGAAGGTGTCGGCGTACCCCGGACCGAAGTGTTCCGCCATCCGCTGCCAGAAGACCGTCAACCGCATGACTCCAGTATCCCGCCCCTGGGGGTGGGCCCTGCCCGGGAGCGCCTGCCGAGACCGCTTTCCGTCCTACGGTCTGACGCATGGCCGAAACAGGAGCTTCCCCACTCCCCTCCACGCCCCCGGCGCGCTCCCCGCTCTTCCGCGCCGAACAGTTCGTGTGGCTCACCGCGCGCGTGCTGGAGCAGCACCTCTTCGCGTACCACTTCCTGCGCGGCAGCCCGGAGGCGGTGGAAACGGCACTGGACGCCTACCGCAACGAGGACGGCGGCTACGGGCACGCGCTGGAGCCCGATCTGCGCGGACCGGTCAGCCAGCCCCTGCACACCGCGCACGCCCTGCGCGTGCTGGACGCCATCGGACGCTGCGGCGGCCAGCGGGTGGAGCGCGTGTGCCGCTATCTGACCTCCGTCTCCACCCCGGACGGCGCCCTGCCGGCGATCCACCCCAGCCAGCGCGGCTATCCCGCGGCGCCGTTCGTCCCGGTCGTCGACGACCCGCCCAGCGACCTGCTGGCCACCGGGCCGGTGGTCGGGCTGCTGCACCGCAACGAGGTGTGGCACGCCTGGCTGTTCCGGGCCACCGACTTCTGCTGGCAGGCGGTGGAGTCCCTGGAGAAGTCCCACCCCTATGAGGTGCAGGCCGCCGTGACCTTCCTGGACTCCGCTCCCGACCGCCCGCGCGCGGAGGCCGCCGCCGACCGGCTGGGCCGCCTGGTACGGGAGCAGCGGCTCGCTGTGCTGGACCCCGACCGGCTCGACGCGTTCCCGGTCGCGTCCGGCTATGCCCCGGGCGAGCACCACTTCCCGCACGACTTCGCCCCGCGCCCGGACTCGCTCGCGCGCGCGTGGTTCACGGACGAGGAGATGACGCGCTCGCTGGACCACCTGGCCGCCGGGCAGGACGAGGACGGCGGCTGGCCGGTCCGGTGGCGCCGGTGGGCCCCGGCGCCCGCTCTGGAGGCGCGCTCCCTGGTGACGATCGAAGCCTTGTGCACCCTGCGGGCCTACGGCCGCTTCGTGGGCTGAGCGGACCCCGCCCGCGAGCCGGGTCCGCCCGTCGGCGGACGGGCCCGGCCCGCTCGGCCACCGACGGCCGCCTCACGCGCCGGCCGCCCGCTGACCCGCCGACGGCCCGCCTCACCCGCCGACGGCCCGTATGCCCGCCGTCACCACCACGGCCGCCGCGACGACCAGCAGGAACGGCGCGCGCAGCACCAGTGCCACGGCCGCCGCGGCGAGCCCGGCGGTCCGGGCGTCCAGCACCAGCGCGTGCCCGTCGGCGAACGTCTGCTGGGCCGTCAGCGCGGCGAGCAGGGCGACCGGCAGCAGGGCGGCGAGCCGTCGCACATACGGCCGCTCGACGGCGTGCGCCGGGACCAGCAGGCCGGCGAGCTTGACGGCGTAGCAGCCGAGGGCGGTCACGCCGATCGCGATCCAGGTGATCACCGGTTCTCCTCCGAGCCGTCCAGACCGTCCTGTCGGACACGCCCCGCGCGCCGGCCCTCCGCGAAGAGCGCCAGCGGGGCCGCCAGTGCCGCCACCAGCACCGGCACGCCGGCCGGCAGGACGGGCAGCAGACCGAGGCCCAGCAGGACGGCGAGGCCCGCGACCGCGCGCTCGGTGGCCGTCTTCAGCATCGGGGCGAGCAGCGCCAGGAACACGGCCGGCCCCGCCGCGTCCAGGCCCCACGCGCGCGTGTCGCCGATAGCCCGGGCACCCAGCGCGCCGAGCAGCGTGGTGAGGTTCCACAGCACGTACAGGCTGAGCCCGGTGACGGTGAAGCCGAGCCGCGCGGCCCGCCGGGTCGGCTGGGCCAGGGTCACCGCGGTGGTCTCGTCGATCACCCACTGCGCGGCGAACGGCCGTAGCGCGCGCGGGAGGGCGAGAAGCTGGGACAGCCGCAGCCCGTAGAAGGCGTTGCGCACGCCCAGGAAGAAGGCGCCTGCGGCGGCCGTGAACGGGTTGCCGCCGGCGGCGAGCGCGCCGACCAGGGCGAACTGGGAGGCGCCGGTGAACACCAGGAGGCTGAGCGCGCAGGTCTGGAGCAGCCCGAGTCCGCTGCCGGCCGAGGTCACTCCGAAGGCGAATCCGGACAGGCCCACGGCGACGCCGACCCCGAGGGCGTCCCGTACGACGGCCGCGTCCGGCTTGTCCGCGCCGTCGGCGGTCAGGTCCGTGAGTGCTGTGTGCTGTGCCACGCCTCGGACGGTACGGGCGGCCGCCGGCCCGCGTCTTGTACGTTCTTGCGCTCTCCCAGCCCGGTGCGCTCCCCCGGATCGGCGCGCTCGTCCAAGCCCGCACGCTCGCGCTGGTAGGCGCCCGGGGGCACGCCGACGATCCGGGCGAAGTGCCGGTTGAGGTGCGGCTGGTCGGTGAAGCCGACGGCGACGGCCGCCTCGGCGGGGGCCGTCCCCGCGTCCAGCAGCCGCCGTGCGTGGCGCACGCGGGTGTCGGTCAGCCAGGTGTGCGGCGGCATGCCGTAGGCCTCGCGGAACGCCCGCAGCAGGGCGAACGGGCTGGTCCCGAGGCCGGCGGCCAGCTGTTGAAGAGTCGGCGGCGCGGCCATCCGCTCCTCCAGCACCGCACGCGCGCGTGCGGCGATCCGCGCGCCGGCCGTCCGGGGCCGGCGCTGGGGCAGGGGGCCGCCGTTCAGCCGCAGCAGCCTGGTCACGGCGACCCGCAGGAGCGTGTCGGCGGCCAGCGCGTTGCCCTCGTCTGCGGCGCGCAGCACCTGGTGCACCAGGCGGACGGTGTAGGGGTCGTCCACGACGGGGCTGACGAAGCCCGGCGTGCCCCGGAGGGTGGTGGTCTCGGCGGCGATCGCGGCGACCACGTCCGGCGACGGGTACAGGGCGCCGTACCGCCAGCCCTCGGGGACCCCTGCCCGGCCGGTGTGCGGCGTGTCCGGATTGACGAGGGCGAGCGCTCCCGCACCGGCCGAGACGTCGGAGCCGCGGTGGTGGAAGACCTCGACACCGTCGGCGATGGCCGCGATCACGAAGTTCTCGTGGGTGTGCCGGATGAAGGTCTTGCGGATATACCGGGCCCTCAGCAGGTCGACCCCGGGCAGCTCCGCGTACCGCCAGTGCCGTGCCCGCTCCCCTGAACCCGCCATGGGCCCATTGTCCGCCCGGCCCACCATCGCGCCGCCCCCCCCCCCGGTCCCGGCCCGGCCCGGCTCCGCACGGTCGGACCCGGCTCCACCGACCGCATGCCCAGCCCGGCCCCGCACGGCTGGATCGGCCGCAGTCACCACCGAACACCGCCCCCGCCGCATCCCGCCCGGTCCCCAACGCCCACAGCCCCCTCGCGGCCCGCGCAGCCGGCCCACACCCCTCGGCACTCCACGTCACAACCCCCGTACTCGCCCCGTTTGCCCAGGTCAGGGCGATTGTCAGTGGGTGGGTGCAGGATGGACGCATGGTCAGCTCCGCACACCGAGCCCTCGACGGCTTCTCCCCCGCGACCCGCGGCTGGTTCACGGGGGCCTTCTCCGCGCCCACCGCGGCCCAGGCGGGCGCGTGGCAGGCCATCCGGGAGGGCTCGGACGTGCTGGTGGTCGCCCCGACCGGCTCCGGCAAGACGCTGGCCGCGTTCCTCGCCGCCCTGGACCAACTGGCCTCGACCCCGCCCCCGGCCGATCCGAAGAAGCGCTGCCGGGTGCTGTACGTGTCCCCGCTGAAGGCCCTGGCGGTCGACGTCGAGCGCAATCTGCGCAGCCCGCTGACCGGTATCCGCCAGGAGTCCGTGCGGCTGGGCCTGCCCGAGCCCGAGGTCAGGGTCGGCATCCGCTCCGGCGACACCCCGGCCGCCGAGCGCCGCGCCCTGACCACACGCCCGCCGGACATCCTGATCACCACCCCCGAGTCACTGTTCCTGATGCTGACGTCGGCCACGCGCGACGCGCTCACGGGTGTGGAGACGGTGATCCTGGACGAGGTGCACGCGGTCGCGGGCACCAAGCGCGGCGCGCACCTCGCGCTGTCCCTGGAGCGGCTGGACGAGCTGCTGCCCAACCCCGCCCGCCGGATCGGCCTGTCGGCGACCGTGCGCCCGGTGGACGAGGTGGCCCGGTATCTGTCCCCCCGCCGCAAGGTGGAGATCGTCCAGCCCGAGTCCGGCAAGGAGTTCGACCTCTCCGTGGTCGTGCCGGTAGAGGACATGGGAGAGCTGGCGGGCGCCCCGGCCGCCGACGCCTCCGAGGGCGGCGAGCGGCCGTCGATCTGGCCGCACGTGGAGGAGCGGATCGCCGACCTGGTGCAGGCTCACCGGTCCACGATCGTCTTCGCCAACTCCCGCCGTCTGGCGGAGCGGCTGTGCAACCGGCTCAACGAGATCGCGTACGAGCGGGCCACCGGCGAGACCCTGGACGAGCACCACTCCCCCGCCCAGCTGATGGGCGGCTCCGGCGCGGCCCAGGGCGCGCCGCCGGTGATCGCCCGCGCGCACCACGGCTCGGTCTCCAAGGAGCAGCGTGCCCTCGTCGAGGAGGACCTCAAGGCCGGGCGGCTGCCCGCGGTGGTGGCCACCTCCAGCCTCGAACTCGGCATCGACATGGGAGCCGTGGACCTGGTGGTGCAGGTCGAGTCCCCGCCGTCGGTCGCCTCCGGTCTCCAGCGGGTCGGCCGCGCGGGACACCAGGTCGGCGCCGTCTCCACCGGTGTCGTCTTCCCGAAGTACCGGGGCGACCTCGTCCAGGCCGCCGTGGTCACCGAGCGGATGCGCACGGGCGCGATCGAGTCGCTGAAGGTGCCCGCGAACCCGCTGGACGTGCTCGCGCAGCAGCTGGTCGCCATGACGGCACTGGACACCTGGCAGTTCGACGACCTGCTCGCAATGGTCCGCCGGGCGGCCCCGTTCGCCTCGCTGCCCGAGTCGGCGTTCACGGCCACGCTGGACATGCTGGCGGGCCGCTATCCGTCGGACGCGTTCGCGGAACTGCGCCCGCGCGTGGTGTGGGACCGCGTCACCGGCGAGATCACCGGCCGCCCGGGCGCCCAGCGCCTCGCCGTCACCTCCGGCGGCACGATCCCGGACCGTGGCCTGTTCGGCGTCTTCCTCGCCGGTTCCGACCCCAAGAAGGGCGGCGGCCGGGTCGGCGAGCTGGACGAGGAGATGGTGTACGAGTCGCGGGTGGGGGACGTCTTCACGCTGGGCACCAGTTCCTGGCGGATCGAGGACATCACGCGCGACCGTGTCCTCGTCTCGCCCGCGCCGGGCGTGCCCGGCCGGCTGCCCTTCTGGAAGGGCGACCAGCTGGGCCGGCCGCTGGAGCTGGGCCGCGCGGTGGGCGCGTTCCTGCGCGAGGTCGGCTCGCTGCCCAAGGACGACGCCCGGCTGCGGCTGCTGGCGGCGGGCCTGGACGCGTGGGCGGCGGACAACGTGCTGTCGTACCTGGACGAGCAGCGTGAGGCCTGCGGCCACGTCCCGGACGACCGCACGATCGTCGTGGAGCGGTTCCGCGACGAGCTGGGCGACTGGCGGGTCGTCGTGCACTCGCCGTTCGGTGCCCAGGTCCACGCCCCCTGGGCTCTCGCCCTGGGGGCCCGCCTGTCCGAGCGTTACGGCATGGACGCACAGGTCATGCACGCCGACGACGGCATCGTGCTGCGCCTGCCCGACGCCGACCTGATGGGCCTGGACCTGCTCGACCGGGAGCCCGTGAAGGCCGGTACCGAGTACGACAGCGAGCAGGCCCCGGTCGGCGCGGCCGACGTCGCCTTCGACAAGGGCGAGGTCGACCAGATCGTCACCGACCAGGTCGGCGGCTCGGCGCTGTTCGCCTCCCGGTTCCGGGAGTGCGCCGCCCGCGCGCTGCTGCTGCCGCGCCGCAATCCCGGCAAGCGCACCCCGCTGTGGCAGCAGCGCCAGCGGGCGGCGCAGCTGCTCCAGGTGGCGAGCGAGTTCGGCTCGTTCCCGATCGTCCTGGAGGCGGTCCGCGAATGCCTCCAGGACGTCTTCGACGTCCCCGGGCTGGTCGAGCTGATGGGCGACATCGAGTCCCGCAAGGTGCGCCTGGTCGAGGTGACCACCCCGGAACCGTCCCCGTTCGCCCGCTCCCTGCTCTTCGGGTACGTCGCCCAGTTCCTGTACGAGGGCGACTCCCCGCTGGCCGAGCGGCGCGCCGCCGCGCTGTCGCTGGACTCTCGGCTGCTGGCCGAGCTGCTGGGCCAGGCGGAGCTGCGCGAACTGCTCGACGCTGAGGTGCTGACCGAGCTGGAGCGCGAGCTGCAGTGGCTCACCGATGACCGCCGGGTCAAGGACGTGGAGGGCGTCGCCGACGTGCTCCGGCTGCTCGGCCCGCTGACCGACGCGGAGCTGGTCGCGCGGGGTGCGGACCCGCAGTGGGCGCGGGAGCTGGCCGGGGCCCGCCGGGCGATCAAGGTGCGGATCGCGGGCACCGACCACTGGGCGGCCGTGGAGGACGCGGGCCGGTTGCGCGACGCGCTCGGCACGGCGCTGCCGGTCGGTGTCCCCGAGGCGTTCACCGAGCCGGTCAAGGACCCGCTGGGCGACCTCCTCGCGCGGTACGCCCGCACCCACGGCCCGTTCACCTCGGCCACCGCGGCGGCCCGGTTCGGCCTGGGCGTGGCGGTCACCGAGGGCGCGCTGCAGCGGCTGGCCGCGTCCGGCCGGACCGTGCAGGGCGAGTTCCACCCGGCGGGCATCGGCCAGGAGTGGTGCGACGCGGCCGTGCTGCGCCGGCTGCGCCGCCGTTCCCTTGCGGCCCTGCGGCACGAGCTGGAGCCCGTGCCGCCCGCCGCGCTCGCCCAGTTCCTGCCGCAGTGGCAGCACATCGGCAAGGGCCACGGTCTGCGGGGCATCGACGGACTGGTGCGGGCCGTCGAGCAGTTGCAGGGTGCCTCCGTGCCGGCCTCCGCGCTGGAGAAGCTGGTCCTGCCCTCGCGCGTGGCGAACTACACGCCCGCGATGCTGGACGAGCTGACCGCCGCGGGCGAGGTGGTGTGGGCCGGAGCGGGCGCCCTGCCCGGCAAGGACGGCTGGGTCTCCCTCTATCTGGCGGACGCGGCCCCGCTGCTGCTCCCGGCACCGCACCCGTTGGAGCTGACCGCGCTCCACCAGTCGGTCCTCGACGCCCTCTCCGGTGGCTACGGCCTGTTCTTCCGGCAGATCGCCGACCAGGTCCGCGCCACGACGCACCCCGACGTCACCGACCCGCAACTGGCCGACGCGCTCTGGGACCTGGCCTGGTCGGGCCGGCTGACCAACGACACCCTGGCGCCGATGCGGTCCCTGCTGGGCTCGGGTCGTACGGCGGGCTCCACCGCCCATCGCGCCAAGCGCGCCGTCCCGCGCGGGCGCTACGGCTCCCTGACGGCCGCCGCGCGCACCGCCTCCCGCACCGGCCCGCCGACCGTCGCCGGCCGCTGGTCACTGCTGCCCGCGGCCGAGCCGGACGCCACGGTGCGCGCGCACGCGCTGGCCCGCACGCTCCTGGACCGGCACGGCGTGGTCACCCGGGGCGCGGTCGCCGCGGAGGGTGTCGAGGGCGGCTTCTCGGCGGTGTACCGGGTGCTGTCGGTCTTCGAGGAGAGCGGTCAGGCCCGGCGCGGTTACGTGGTCGAGGGACTGGGCGCGGCCCAGTTCGCCATGGACGGCGCGGTGGACCGCCTCCGCGCGGTGGCGAACGCCCGCGAGCGAGCGGAGGGCCTGCCGGCCCCGGCCCGCCCGCAGGGCTTCGCCGTCCCCGGTGGTGCGAACGGCATCGGGGCCCGGGACGCCGTGAACGGCTTCACCGAACCGGACTTCCCGAACCCGTTCGACGGGCCCGACGGTCCCGGTAGCCCCACCGGCATCCCGCACGGCCATACATCCCCCGACGCCTTCGAGAGAGCCGAGAGCGGTTTCGGCCACCCCGGCCTGGACGGCGACTTCACCTGGCCGCCGGAGGACCCCTCCGGCGGCGACGGCGACGCCACGGCAGCCCGCGACTTCGCCGACCCGTTCGCCTCGCCCGGCTACGGCGGCCCCCGCGGCGGCGGCCCCACCCACTACGGCTCGACCGCCTACGGCGCGGCTCCGTACCGCGGCTACGGCAACGGTCGGTCCGGCACCGCCGCGCCCGACGCCCGCGCCGTGGTACTCGCCGCGGCCGACCCCGCGAACGCCTACGGCTCCGCACTGCCCTGGCCGGAACCGCCGACCGGCGCCGGGCACAAGCCGGGCCGTAAGGCGGGCTCGCTGGTCGTCCTGGTGGAGGGCGAGCTGACGCTGTACATGGAGCGCGGCGGCAAGACGCTGCTGGCCTGGCCGACCGCCCCGGACACGGCCGCGGCGGACGACCCCCGGCTGCGTACGGCCGCCGAGGCGCTGGCGGCGGCAGCCCGCGCGGGCTCGCTCGGCACGGTCACGGTCGAGCGGATCAACGGCACCCAGGCCCTGACCTCCCCCATAGGCACCCTCCTGGAGGCGGCGGGATTCGTGGCGACACCGCGCGGCCTGCGCCTGAGAGCGTGAGGCACAGTACGCCGGGCAGCGCGCCGACGCGGGGCCGGCCCGCTGCCCCTCCCGACAGGGTGACCGGCACGGACCGGCCTCCAGGTCCCGCTCGCGGCGTGACCGTCCCGGCACCGCTGCCCCGCCGGCCCCGACACAGGACGGGCACGGGCGGCTGTACCGGGTGGATGGGGCGGCGGCGTCCCGCGGTAAGCGCGCCGGGGGTCGCGCGGTGACGCGGCGGGTGTCAGCGGCCGTACCCGGCGGACCGGGTCACGGCAATCGCGCTCGTCATGCCGGCAGGCGGGACCCGGGGTCGTCCGGTGCCGTTCATACTGTCGGGCGGGACCTGGGGGGCCGCCCCCCAACGCCGGCCGGCGCCACCCCCACCACGCGATTCCGCGCCCGGCCCCGGCACAGCCGCCGCCTCACACTCCGCCCCTCCCACCCCCGCCGCTCCACCCCCTCACCCCCTCACCCCACCATGGCACCCTTGACCCATGCCCGAAGGTGACACGGTCTGGCAGGCTGCGCGGCGGCTGCATGAGGCCCTCGCGGGCAAGGCGCTGACCCGCAGCGACTTCCGCGTGCCGAAGTACGCGACGGTCGACCTGACCGGTCGCAGGGTGCTGAACACGATCCCGCGCGGCAAGCACCTGCTCACCCGGTTCGAGGGCGGCCTCACCCTGCACACCCACCTGCGCATGGAGGGCACGTGGAAGGTGTACGGCACGGGCGAGCGCTGGCGGGGCGGACCGGCGTACCAGATCCGGGCCGTTCTCGGCACCGCCGACCGTACGGCCGTCGGCTACCGGCTGCAGGTCCTGGAGCTGCTGCGCACGACCGAGGAGGAGCGGGTCGTCGGCCACCTCGGCCCCGACCTGCTCGGCCCGGACTGGGACCCCGAGCGCGCCCTGGCCAACGTCCTCGCGGACCCGGCCCGCGAGCTAGGCGAGGCCCTGCTGGACCAGCGCAATCTGGCCGGCATCGGCAACGTCTACAAGAGCGAGCTCTGTTTCCTCCTCGGCGTGACCCCCTGGCTGCCGGCCGGGGCGCTCCCCGCGGACCGCGCCGAGCGGCTGCCCGGTCTGGCCAAGCGGCTGCTGGAGACCAACCGCGACCGCCCGGTCCGGCAGACGACCGGCCTGCACCGGCACGACCTGTTCGTCTACGGCCGCGCACCCCGCCCGTGCCTGCGCTGCCACACCCCCGTGCGGGTGGCCGACCAGGGCGACGGCACCCAGGAACGCCCCACCTACTGGTGCCCCACCTGCCAGTCCGGCCCCGCCCCCGCACCCGGCACGCCCCAACGCTGGCGCGACAAGTACCCGCGCCGCACCAGCTGACCCAGCACCCCCTATCCGGCACCCCGGCACCCCGGCACCCCGGCGCCAACAATTGACGAACCGTCAGAAACCCTCGTACCGTCCCCCCATGGCCCTCACCGCGTACGACCTCAGCGGACGCACCGCCTTCGTCACCGGAGCCGCCGGTGGCATCGGGCGGGCCTCCGCCGTACTGCTGGCCGAGGCGGGTGCGACGGTGCACTGTGCCGACCGGGACGCCGACGGCCTGGACGGCACGGCCGCGCTGATCGAGGACCGCGGCGGCAAGGCCCGTATCCACGTCCTCGACGTCACCGACGGGGCTCGGCTGGGCGAGGCGGTCCGGTCCTGCGGCCGGCTGGACGTGCTGGCGGCGATCGCCGGAATCATGCACAGCAGCCCGGTTCTGGAGACCCGCGACGAGGATCTCGACCGGGTGCTGGACGTCAACTTCAAAGGTGTGCTGCACGCCTGCCAGGAGGCGGCCCGGCTGATGCTCGCCCACCGGACCCGCGGCAGCATCGTCACCATGGCCTCCGGCGCGGTGGACACGGGTGGCGCCGGGCTGCTCTGCTACGGCGCGGCGAAGGCGGCCGTGGTGCAGCTGACCAAGACGCTGGCCACCGAGGTCGGCCCGCACGGCATCCGGGTCAACGCCGTCGCGCCGGGCTGGATCCGCACTCCCATGACCGACCGGCACGACCGAGAGGCACAGGCGCACACGGAGGCCGTGATGACCCGGATGACCCCGCTGGGCCGGGTCGGCGAACCGGACGACGTCGCGCACGCGGTGCTGTATCTGGCGTCGGACGCGTCGGCGTTCATGACGGGTCAGATACTTCGCCCGAACGGGGGCGTGGCGATGCCTTGGTGACGTCCCCTGCCCGCCAGGCGGCCACCCAGCGCCCCGGGTGTACGGCGCCGGTCGCGCGCCCCTTGGGCACACAGTGCACGGGCAGCAGGCTCAGCCCCCAGCCACCGGCGGCGACGGCCCCTTCCAGCACGCCCGAGCCCTCCCCCACGGCGAGCCGCAGCACGGCCCACCACCACACCGCTCCCAGGCCGAGCGCCAGTCCCCAGCGCACTGTCCGTCCCGCCATGCCCGCCATCACCTCCAGCCGGACGCTAGACCGCCGCCCCGACCGCGCGGGAGGCGCACCGAGGGCTCACTGATGCAGCGCCGGGCGGCAAGCAGCCCGTCCGGTGTTCACAGCGGCCTTCCCGCGCAGGGCACCGACCCCGGCCGCACCGCTTACGCGTTCTCCGCCTGGAACATCCAGTGATGCTTCTCCAGGTCCGCGGTGATCCCGATGAACATGTCCTGGGACACCGGGTCGGGCTTCCCGGTCGCCTCCACCCGCTCCCGCATACGGATGATCACCGTGCCCAGCGCCTCCACCATCGCCCCGACCGCGTCCGTGTCCTTGATCCACCCGGCCGGGGTGGTCTTGATGCCGCTGCCGGAGGCCACCGTGCCGGCGCGTGCGTCGGGCGGTACGCCCAGCGCCGAGGCCCGCTCGGCCACCGTGTCCATATGGGTGCGGGCGGAGTCGACCACCTCGTCCAGCTGGAGGTGGACGGAGCGGAAGCGCGGGCCGACGACGTTCCAGTGGATCTGCTTGGCCACCAGGGAGAGGTCCACCAGATCGACGAGGGCGCCCTGGAGCGCCTCGGACACGGTCTTCAGGTCTCCGTCGGCCAACGGGCTCTTCACGACGTACATCCGCTTCCTCCGGTGTTCAGGCGCCGTCACGTCCCTCCCACGATGACCGCACCCCACGACACCGGCAAACGGGCGCACACCGGGCGAAGAGCGGCAAAAAGCCCCGGCCGGCTCCCCAGGTCTCCCTGGAGAAGCCGACCGGGGCTCAAGCCGTATCGATCGCTTCATCCGTATCCGGATCGCTTCACCCGTCCCAGGCCGCTTCACCGGTAGCGGATCGTCACGCGTCTCGGATCGTCAGACCGCGTACGCGAACCTCACGCGGCGACGACGTCCACCGCTTCCGCGGGCGCCTTGATGGTCACCCGTTCCGGTGGCACACCGGTCACCGACACGGAACCCAGCATCGGCCGGACCGGCGTGGGCACGGGCTCGGTGGCCCTGGCGGACTGGGCAAGTTCGGCGAGCGCCAGTTCGTCGCTCACCTCTCGCATGAGTTCCGACATCCGTACGTCCAGCGCGTCGCAGATGGCGGCGAGCAGTTCGGAGGAAGCCTCCTTCTGCCCCCGCTCCACCTCGGAGAGATAGCCGAGTGAGACTCGGGCGGACGAGGAGACTTCGCGCAGAGTACGGCCCTGGCGTTGGCGCTGCCGACGCAGCACGTCACCCAGCAGGCGACGGAGCAGAATCATCGGTGGCTCCCTCCTCGGACCGCGTAGCCGCATCCTTCTCGCCCCACCGTACCGCCTTGCGCCGCGGCCGTGCGGGGAGCGATGTCGTGTTCACTCAGGGCTGCAAACATCAAAACCCCCCGTTCCGTTCCGTATCCTGTGCCCGCTCATTCCCAGTCTGTTCGCCCGCAAGCTGCTCCAGAAGCGCTGCGAGTACGCTCCGTACACTCTCCATACGAATTTCCGCACGGCTGCCGTTCAACCGCAGAGCCTCGACTTTTCCGCCACCGGCAGAACCGGACCGGACGGTGAGGGGTCCGTCGACGGCCACGAAGACCGTCCCTACGGGCTTGCCGTCCTGCGGATCGGGGCCGGCGACCCCGGTGGTCGCGATGCCCCAGTCGGCGCCCAGAGCCTTACGGACTCCGGCTGCCATCTGGCCCGCGACCTGCGGATCCACCGCTCCGCGCTGGGCCAGCAGGGTGGCGTCGACGCCCAGCAGCTCATGCTTCAGTTCGGTGGCGTAGGCGGTGATCGAGCCCCGGAACACCCGGGACGCGCCGGGTACCCCGGTGATCTCCGCCGCTACCAGGCCACCGGTCAACGACTCCGCGACGGCAAGGGTCTCGCCCCTCACGGTCAGTAGTCGCACCAGTTCGATGGCCCGGGAACTCACGCTTCCTTCTCCTCCAACGCTGCCGCGCGCTCGGCGATTCCCCGCCGGCGCAGCACAATGGCTTGTCTTACGTAGTCGAGGCCCGTGACGACGGTGAGGACGACCGCCACGGCCATCACCCAGAAGCGCAGGGTGGCGAGCCACCCGGTCAGGGCCAGGACGTACATCCCGACGGCCACGCCCTGGGTGAGCGTCTTCAGCTTGCCGCCCCGGCTGGCGGGGATCACACCGTAGCGAATGACCAGAAAACGCAGCAGGGTGATGCCGAGTTCCCGGCCGAGGATCACGGCCGTCACCCACCACGGCAGATCGCCGAGGGCGGACAGACAGATGAGCGCCGCACCCATGATCGCCTTGTCGGCGATGGGGTCGGCGATCTTCCCGAAGTCGGTGACCAGGTTGTAGGTGCGCGCCAGATGCCCGTCGAACAGGTCGGTGATCATGGCGATGGCGAAGGCCGCCCAGGCCAGGGAGCGCCAGGCCGGGTCATAGCCGCCGCCGGCCAGCATCAGTGCCACGAAGCCCGGCACCAGGACCAGCCGGAGCATCGTCAGCAGATTGGCGACGTTCCAGACGCTCGCCTGGTTGACGGCCGCGGCCGCGATCTTCCCGCCACGCGGGGACTTGCCGCCCTCGGGAGCCGTGGCCGCACCCGAATCTGAACCGGAGACCTCGGACGGGGTTCCGCCGTCGGCAGCGGCGGCGGAGCCCCGGGGGCCCTGCGCACCGGAGGAGCCGCCCGCGGCGGATGCCGGGACTCCGGTCATCTGCCCGCCTCCTCACTACACGCGAGCGAGCCGGTCAGCGGCTCGGCCACCAGGTCGACACCCTCGGTACCGACCACCTTCGCCTCGACCATACGTCCGGCGCTCAGACCCGCGCCGCTCGTGAGGAGCACCTGGCCGTCAATCTCCGGCGCCTGGTGCGCGCCGCGGCCGTAGACCCCCTCCTCCTCGTCCACGGACTCCACCAGGACCTGGACGGTCTCGCCGACGCGCTCCTCGGCACGCTGCGAGACGAGTTCCTCGGCGAGCCGGGAGATGTGGGCCAGGCGCTCGGCGACCACGTCCTCGTCCAGCTTGTTGTCGTACGTCGCCGCTTCCGTGCCCTCCTCGTCCGAGTAGCCGAAGACGCCGATGGCGTCCAGCCGGGCGCCGTTCAGGAAGCGCTCCAGTTCGGCCAGGTCGGACTCGGTCTCACCGGGGAAGCCGACGATGAAGTTGGAGCGCACACCGGCCTCGGGGGCCTTGCTCCGGATGGTGTCGAGCAGTTCCAGGAAGCGGTCGGTGTCGCCGAAGCGGCGCATGGCGCGCAGCACGTCGGGCGCGGAGTGCTGGAAGGACAGGTCGAAGTACGGGGCGACCTTCGGGGTGGAGGTCAGCACGTCGATGAGTCCAGGGCGCATCTCGGCCGGCTGGAGGTAGCTCACCCGCACCCGCTCGATGCCGTCGACCTCGGCCAGCTCCGGCAGCAGGGACTCCAGCAGGCGGATGTCGCCGAGGTCCTTGCCGTAGGAGGTGTTGTTCTCGGAGACCAGCATGATCTCCTTCACACCCTGCTCGGCCAGCCAGCGGGTCTCGTTCAGGACGTCGCTGGGGCGGCGGGAGATGAAGGAGCCGCGGAAGGAGGGGATGGCGCAGAAGGAGCAGCGCCGGTCGCAGCCCGAGGCGAGCTTGACCGAGGCGACCGGGGAGCCGTCCAGACGGCGGCGCAGCGGCGCACGGGGGCCCGAGGCGGGCGCGACGCCCTCCGGGAGGTCGGCCGGGCCGTGCCCGGGCAGCGCGACGGACGCTGCCGACTCCTGGCGCTCGGCGGGGCTGATCGGCAGCAGCTTGCGCCGGTCGCGCGGGGTGTGGGCGGCGTGGACGCCGCCGGACAGGATGGTCTGCAGGCGGTCCGAGATGTTCGTGTAGTCGTCGAAGCCGAGGACGCCGTCGGCCTCGGGCAGCGCCTCGGCCAGTTCCTTGCCGTACCGCTCGGCCATGCAGCCCACCGCCACGACGGCCTGGGTTCTGCCGTGGCCCTTGAGGTCATTGGCCTCCAGCAGCGCGTCGACGGAGTCCTTCTTGGCGGCCTCCACGAAGCCACAGGTGTTGACCACGGCGACGTCGGCGTCCGCGGCGTCCTCGACGAGCTGCCAGCCGTCCGCCTCCAAACGGCCTGCGAGCTCCTCGGAATCCACCTCGTTACGGGCGCAGCCGAGAGTGACGAGTGCGACGGTGCGGCGTTCAGGCATGGGCTCAAGACTACTTTGTCTCACTGACAGCCCACGTCGACGGGGTTGGCCGATTGTGGCCGACTCCGTCACACATCCGTCCCGCCGGGCCCGTCGTCAGCCCGCGACCGGGTCGCCCTTCGTGTAGGTGAGGCGCTCCACCGCGCCGGGCCGGAAGTTGTCCTCGATCTTCTTGCCGTTGACGTACAGCTCGATCGCGCCCGCGTCGCCGAGGATCAGGTTGATCTTGGAGCTGTCCTGGAAGGTCTTGGACTGGCCCTTCTTCAGCAGCCCGTCGAAGAGCATCCGGCCGTTGTGGTCCTTGGCCGAGATCCAGCTGCGTCCGTTGGGCGCGCTGACCTGGACGGTGACCTTGTCCTGGGGCGCGGCGGCGATGGCGCTGTCGGAGGGCTCGCCGGTCGGTGCGGCGGGCTTCTCCTTCTTCGGCGTGGGCGAGGCGGACTTGCCGGGGGTGGGCGTGAGGCCGTCGGCGACCTGCGACTTCGCGTCGCCGGAGTCTTCGCCGCCCTTGAACGCGGTGAACCCGACGAACCCGATCACGACGACGATCGCGGCGACCATCGCGGCGGTCCAGTTCGGGCCGCGCCGCTCGGGCCGGATCCGCTCCGCCTCGAACAGGGGTGCGGCGGGGGTGGGCGCCGGCCGGCCGCCGTGCTCGGCGTCGTACTGGGCGATCAGCGGCTCGGGATCGAGGTGGACGGCCCTGGCCAGCGTGCGGATGTGCCCACGGGCGTAGACATCGCCGCCACAGGGGGCGAAGTCGTCCGCCTCGATGGCGTGCACGATGGCGATACGGACACGAGTGGCACTGCTGACGTCGTCCACGGTGAGCCCGGCCGCGATCCGCGCCTGCTGCAGCGCGCGGCCCACGGAGGGTCGGGCCTCCTGGGACTGGTCTCGGAACGGACGCTCGTCTTCAGGGGAGTTGCCGATGGACACGGGGGCGCCTTTCGAGCGTGTAGCCACCTGTGCTGGAAGCTCAGTCTAGGGAGGGTACAAAAGGGTGGGACAACCAGACAGTAGGACATTTCTGCGCCATCGAATGGCCGGACAATCCGATGGTTTGACAGGCTGGTACCCCATGATGGGGCGCCTACCTGTCCTTTCGCTCAACTGGACGTACGACAAAGGGAAACGGTTGCCCGCCGGTCGCTAACGGGTGGGTCACGGCGGTCCCGCCACCCGGCGTAAACCGCGTCCGCCGAACGGCCCTTCGCGCCTCACCCTTCCGACTCCCCACGGATCATGGCGAGCACGCCGTCCAGCTCGTCGGGCTTCACCAGAACGTCACGCGCCTTGGAGCCCTCGCTCGGCCCCACGATGTTGCGGGACTCCATGAGGTCCATGAGCCGTCCGGCCTTGGCGAAGCCGACGCGCAGCTTGCGCTGGAGCATGGACGTCGAGCCGAACTGGGTGGAGACGACCAGCTCGGCCGCCTGGCACAGCAGGTCGAGGTCGTCGCCGATGTCCTCGTCGATCTCCTTCTTCTGCTTGCTGCCCACGGTGACGTCGTCCCGGAAGACCGGCGTCATCTGCTCCTTGCAGTGCCGGACGACGGCCGCGACCTCCTCCTCGGTCACGAACGCGCCCTGCATGCGGGTGGGCTTGTTCGCGCCCATCGGCAGGAACAGGCCGTCGCCCTTGCCGATCAGCTTCTCGGCGCCGGGCTGGTCGAGGATGACCCGGGAGTCGGCCAGCGAGGAGGTGGCGAAGGCCAGCCGGGAGGGGACGTTGGCCTTGATCAGACCGGTGACCACGTCGACCGACGGGCGCTGGGTGGCGAGCACCAGGTGGATGCCGGCCGCGCGCGCGAGCTGCGTGATGCGCACGATCGCGTCCTCGACGTCCCGCGGGGCGACCATCATGAGGTCGGCCAGCTCGTCGACGATCACCAGCAGATACGGGTACGGCTGCAGCTCGCGCTCGCTGCCCTCGGGCGGCTTGACCTTGCCCTCGCGCACCGCGCGGTTGAAGTCGTCGATGTGCCGGTAGCCGTAGGCGGCCAGGTCGTCGTACCTGAGGTCCATCTCGCGGACCACCCACTGCAGTGCCTCGGCGGCCCGCTTGGGGTTGGTGATGATCGGCGTGATCAGGTGCGGGATGCCCTCGTAGGCGGTCAGCTCGACGCGCTTGGGGTCGACCAGGATCATCCGGACGTCCTCCGGGGTCGCCCGCATCATGACCGAGGTGATCAGGCAGTTGATGCAGGACGACTTGCCGGAGCCGGTGGCGCCGGCGACCAGCATGTGCGGCATCTTCGCCAGCGAGTGCATGACGTACCCGCCCTCGACGTCCTTGCCGAAGGCGACCAGCATCGGGTCGTCGTCCTCCGCCGACTCCGCGAGACGCAGTACGTCGCCGAGGTTGACCATCTCCCGGTCGGTGTTCGGGATCTCGATGCCGACCGCGGACTTGCCGGGGATCGGGCTGATGATGCGCACGTCCGGGCTGGCCACCGCGTACGCGATGTTCTTGGTCAGCGCGGTGATCCGTTCGACCTTCACGGCGGGGCCGAGTTCGACCTCGTAGCGGGTGACCGTGGGGCCGCGGGTGAAGCCGGTGACGCGCGCGTCGACCTTGAACTCGGTGAAGACCTGGGTGAGCGAGGCGACGACGGCGTCGTTGGCCGCGCTGCGGGCCTTGCCGGGGCCGCCGCGCTGGAGCAGGTCCAGGGAGGGCAGCGCGTAGGTGATGTCGCCGGACAGCTGGAGCTGCTCCGCCCGCGCGGGCAGCTCGCGCGGCTCCTCGGGGGCCTTCTTGGTCAGGTCCGGGACGGAACCGGTCGTCAGCTTCTCCTGCTTGGGGCGGGCCGCCGGGACCGGCGCGGGAGCGGGAGCGGGTTCGGCGTCGGGCGCCGGCGCGGGCACCGGGGTGGTGTCCTCGCGCTCACCCGGGCTCACCCCCTGGGTGAGGTCGGCGACGAGCGGGGACGGCGGCATGCCGTGCAGGACGGCGCCGTCGAGGGCGGCGGCGGCCGCCGCCGCGACGTCCACGGCGTCCATCTGCCGCTGCAGGTCCGGCTGGGGCACCGCGGAGCGCCTGGGGCGCCCGCGGCGCTGCGAGAGGGCCTCCTCCTCGGCGCTGCCGGGGTCGTACGCCTGCGGGGCGGCGGAGCGTCTGCGGGGGCGCGCGGGCGTCGCCTCGCGCCACTGCTCGTCGTAGTACTCCTCCCCGAACTGGTCCTCCTCCGGGTCGCGCAGCACGCCCAGGTGCACGCCGAGCGTCCGCAGCCGCTGCGGGATGGCGTTGACCGGGGTGGCGGTCACCACGAGCAGTCCGAAGACGGTCAGCAGCACCAGCAGCGGTACGGCGAGCACCTCGGTCATGGTGTACGTCAGCGGGGTGGCCGCCGCCCAGCCGACGAGGCCGCCGGCATCCCTTATGCCCTGCATGCCGTCGCTGCGCGCGGGCGAGCCGCAGGCGATGTGGACCTGGCCGAGCACGCCGACGACGAGCGCGGACAGACCGATCACGATCCGTCCGTTGGCCTCCGGCTGTTCCGGGTGCCGGATGAACCGTACGGCGATCACCGCGAGCAGTATCGGCACCAGCAGGTCGAGCCGGCCGAAGGCGCCGGTGACCAGGATCTCGACCAGGTCGCCGACGGGGCCCCGCAGGTCCGCCCAGGTACCGGCGGCGACGATCAGGGCGATGCCGAGCAGCAGCAGCGCGACGCCGTCCTTGCGGTGGGCCGGGTCGAGGTTCTTCGCGCCCTGCCCTATGCCGCGGAAGACGGCGCCGACGGCGTGCGCCAGGCCGAGCCAGAGGGCGCGTACGAGCCGGTACAGGCCCCCGGTCGGGCTGGGCGCCGGCCTCGCGGGCGCGGCCTTCTTCGCCGGTGCCTTCTTGGCGGGTGCCTTCTTGGCCGGGGCTTTCTTCGGGGCGGCCTTCTTCGCCGGAGCCTTCGCGGGAGCCGCCGCCTTCTTGGCGGGCTGCTTCTTGGCTGCGGAGGGACGTGAGGCCATGCTGTGAGGTTACCGGGGGAGACGACAGCGGACACGTGTGCCCACAGCTTCACCCGTTCGTGTCGTGCCTGCCGGGGCCCGGAACTGACGCACACTCATCCACGACCGCAATCGCGGCGTACGTCAGTTCTGCCTGTACGTCAGTGCTGCCGGTACGTCAGTTCTGCGAGGGCACCGAGGCACCGGCGCCGCCCGCGCCCGGCTCCAGGGCGTCCAGCGCGCGGCGCAACCCGGTGAGTTTGCGCTCCAGGTGGGCCGCCGTGGCCACCGCTGCCGCGTCCGCGGAGTCGTCGTCCAGCTGCTTGGACAGCGCCTCCGCCTGCTCCTCGACGGCCGCGAGCCGCGCGGACAGCTCGGCGAGGAGCCCGGCCGGCTCCTTGCCGGCGGCTCCGCCCTTGCCGCCGCCCTCCAACTGGAGCCGCAGCAGCGCCGCCTGCTCCCGCAACTGGCAGTTCTTCATGTACAGCTCGACGAAGACCGAGACCTTCGCGCGCAGCACCCACGGGTCGAACGGCTTGCTGATGTAGTCCACCGCGCCCGCCGCGTACCCCCGGAAGGTGTGATGCGGGCCGTGGTTGATCGCCGTGAGGAAGATGATCGGGATGTCCCGGGTGCGCTCGCGCCGCTTGATGTGCGCGGCGGTCTCGAACCCGTCCATGCCCGGCATCTGGACGTCCAGCAGAATGACCGCGAAATCGTCCGTGAGCAGCGCTTTGAGCGCTTCCTCCCCGCTCGATGCCCGCACCAGTGTCTGATCGAGCGCAGAGAGGATGGCCTCCAGCGCCAGCAGATTCTCCGGCCGGTCATCGACCAGGAGGATCTTGGCCTTCTGCACCATGGCCCGCCCTCCTCGCCCCGGCGGTACACCGGGCGCCGCCCCAGGGGACGACTCCCTTTCGCCGCCCGTCCTTGTGCCGGTCATCGTAGCCGCACCCCGCCTGTCGCCACACCCTGTCACCGCGATGTCACTGTGCACATAGCGGAAACGCGGCGAGACCCCGGACGGTTCCCGGAATCCGGGATTCCTCCGCGTTCCCGGCCTTCATCATGCAGCAACTCCCCGCGTCCGCCGGAGGTTCCCCCGGCTTCACCGCACATCCGTCCGATCCGCTCACCATGGTCACCCCGCGCTCACTCCGAGG
This sequence comes from Streptomyces sp. NPDC052721, assembly GCF_040678315.1. Lineage (NCBI taxonomy): Bacteria > Bacillati > Actinomycetota > Actinomycetes > Kitasatosporales > Streptomycetaceae > Streptomyces > Streptomyces sp. NPDC052721. The sequence continues at coordinate 37,960 of NZ_JBFATL010000057.1, forward strand.
TCATCCACTGACGCATCACCGACAGCAGGTGATCAGGATCGACCGGCTTGGTGACATAGTCGGAGGCGCCCGACTCGATCGCCTTCTCCCGGTCGCCCTTCATCGCCTTCGCGGTGAGCGCGATGATCGGCAGCCCCGCGAACTGCGGCATCCTGCGGATCGCCGTGGTCGTCGCGTACCCGTCCATCTCGGGCATCATGATGTCCATCAGGACGACCGCCACGTCGTCGTGCTGCTCCAGCACCTCGATGCCCTCGCGGCCGTTCTCCGCGTACAGCACCGACAGGCCGTGCTGCTCCAGGACGCTGGTCAGCGCGAACACATTGCGGATGTCGTCGTCGACGATCAGCACCTTCTCGCCGCCGAACCGCACCGCGCGGCCCCGCTGCGGCGACCGCTCCTGCTCCGGCACCGCCGTCCACTGCCCGGACCGCTGCCCGTCCTCCGGCAGGCTCCGCCGCCGGCGCCTGAAGAGCGCCGCGGGGCCGTTCTGCGTCTCCTGGTACGACTTCACCTCGGCCGGCGTCTCGATCTCCACCGCGGACAGCTCCGAGGACAGATGCGCCTCGGAGGCGACCAGATCACCGGCCTCCAGCGCGGCCACGGACTGCTGGTAGCCCTGCGGCGGCAGTTCGCTCGGGTGCAGCGGCAGGTAGAGCGTGAACGTCGAACCACGGCCCGGTTCGCTCTGCGCGTGGATCTCACCGCCGAGCAGCTGCGCGATCTCCCGCGAGATCGACAGGCCGAGGCCGGTGCCGCCGTACTTGCGGCTGGTAGTGCCGTCCGCCTGCTTGAACGCCTCGAAGATCACCCGCATCTTGCTGGCCGCGATGCCGATACCGGTGTCGGTCACCGAGAACGCGATCAGCTCGCCGTCCGGATCGCGCAGCGAACCGGCCTCCAGCAGCTGCTCCCGGATGGACTGCGGCACACTCGCGCCGGCGGGCCGGATCACCAGCTCCACCGACCCGGAGTCGGTGAACTTCACCGCGTTGGACAGCAGGTTCCGCAGCACCTGCAGCAGCCGCTGTTCATCGGTGTGCAGGGTCGCCGGCAGCTCCGGGGAGACCCGTACGGACAGATCCAGGCCCTTCTCCGCGGTCAGCGGCCGGAAGGTGGCCTCCACGTAGTCCACCAGCTGGACGAGCGCGATCCGCGTCGGGGAGACGTCCATCTTGCCCGCCTCGACCTTCGACAGGTCGAGGATGTCGTTGATCAGCTGGAGCAGGTCGGAGCCGGCGCCGTGGATGGTCTCGGCGAACTCGACCTGCTTGGGCGAGAGGTTGCCCTCGGCGTTGTCGGCGAGCAGCTTCGCCAGGATCAGCAGCGAGTTGAGCGGGGTGCGCAGCTCGTGCGACATGTTGGCGAGGAACTCGCTCTTGTAGCGCATCGAGACCGCGAGCTGCTCGGCACGCTCCTCCAGGACCTGCCGGGCCTCCTCGATCTCGGTGTTCTTCACCTCGATGTCCCGGTTCTGCCGGGCCAGCAGCTCGGCCTTCTCCTCCAGTTCGGCGTTGGAGGCCTGCAGCGCCTTCTGCCGGTTCTCCAGCTCGGCCGACCGCTCCCGCAGCTGCTCGGTCAGCTCCTGCGACTGCTTGAGCAGCTGTTCGGTCTTGGTGTTGACCGAGATGGTGTTGACGCTGGTCGCGATCATCTCGGCGATCTGGTTGAGGAAGTCCTTCTGGATCTGCGTGAACGGCGTGAAGGACGCCAGCTCGATCACGCCGAGCACCTTGCCCTCGAACAGCACCGGCAACACGATGACCTGCGCGGGCGGCGCCTCGCCGAGCCCGGAGGAGATCTTCAGATAGCCGCTCGGCGCGTCCGACACCAGGATCGTGCGCTTCTCCTGCGCGGCCGTACCGACCAGCGCCTCACCGGGCCGGAACGCCGTCGGCATGGAGCCCATCGAGTAGCCGTACGAGCCCAGCATCCGCAGCTCGTAGTCGTCCTCGCCGTTGCCGACGCCCTTGCCCTCCATGAGCGGCATCGCCACGAAGAACGCGCCGTGCTGCGCGGACACCACAGGCGTCAGCTCGCTCATGATCAGCGAGGCCACGTCCTCCAGGTCCCGGCGGCCCTGCATGAGGGCGGAGATCCGGGCCAGGTTGCCCTTGAGCCAGTCCTGCTCCTTGTTGGCGATCGTGGTGTCGCGCAGGTTGGCGATCATCTTGTTGATGTAGTCCTGGAGCTCCTGGATCTCGCCGGACGCGTCCACGTCGATCTTCAGGTTCAGGTCGCCGCGGGTCACCGCGGTCGCCACGCGCGCGATGGCCCGCACCTGCCGGGTCAGGTTCCCGGCCATCTCGTTCACGGACTCGGTGAGGTCCCGCCAGGTGCCGTCGACGTCACGCACGCGTGCCTGACCGCCCAGCTGTCCTTCCGTACCCACCTCACGGGCCACCCGGGTGACCTCCTCGGCGAAGCTGGACAGCTGGTCGACCATCGTGTTGATCGTCGTCTTCAGCTCAAGGATCTCGCCGCGAGCGTCAATGTCGATCTTCTTCGTCAGGTCACCCTTGGCGATGGCCGTGGTGACCATGGCGATGTTGCGCACCTGACCGGTCAGGTTGGACGCCATCTGGTTCACCGACTCGGTGAGGTCCTTCCAGGTGCCGGCCACACCCGGCACGTGCGCCTGGCCACCGAGGATGCCGTCCGTGCCCACCTCACGGGCCACCTTGGTGACCTGGTCGGCGAACGAACTCAGCGTCTTCACCATGGTGTTGATGGTGTCGGCGAGCTGCGCGACCTCACCGCGCGCCTCGATCGTCACCTGCCGCGTCAGGTCACCGTTGGCGACGGCCGCGGCCACCTGGGAGATGTTCCGCACCTGCATGGTCAGGTTGTTGGCCATCAGGTTGACGTTGTTGCTGAGGTCCTTCCAGATGCCCGTGACACCCGGTACGTGCGCCTGGCCGCCCAGGATGCCCTCGGTACCCACCTCACGGGCCACCCGGGTCACCTGCTCGGCGAAGCTCGACAGCTGGTCGACCATCGTGTTGACCGTCGTGACGAGCTCCAGGATCTCGCCCTTCGCGTCAACAGTGATCTTCTTCGACAGGTCACCCTTGGCGACCGCCGTCGTCACCTCGGCGATGTTGCGCACCTGGATCGTCAGATTGTTCGCCATGAAGTTCACCGACTGCGTGAGGTCCTTCCAGGTGCCGGAGACACCCTGCACCTCGGCCTGACCGCCGAGGATGCCCTCCGTACCCACCTCACGGGCCACCCGCGTGACCTCCTGGGCGAACGACGACAGCTGGTCGACCATCGTGTTCAGCGTGTTCTTCAGCTCCAGGATCTCCCCGCGCGCGTCCACGGTGATCTTCTGGGACAGGTCACCGCGCGCCACGGCGGTGGCGACCTGCGCGATGTTGCGCACCTGGGCCGTGAGGTTGCCGGCCATGCCGTTCACGGAGTCGGTCAGGTCCCGCCACACACCGGCCACACCGGGCACCTGCGCCTGGCCGCCCAGGCGGCCCTCCGTACCCACGTCCCGCGCGACCCGGGTCACCTGGTCGGCGAAGGCGGACAGCTGATCGACCATCGTGTTGATCGTGTTCTTCAGCTCGAGGATCTCACCGCGCGCGTCGACGTCGATCTTCTGGGACAGGTCACCGCGCGCCACGGCCGTCGTCACCTGGGCGATCTGCCGCACCTGCGACGTCAGGTTGCCGGCCATGAAGTTGACGGAGTCCGTCAGCTCCTTCCACGTACCGGAGACGCCGTCCACCCGGGCCTGACCGCCCAGCCGGCCCTCCGTACCCACGTCCCGGGCCATCCGCGTGACCTGGTCGGCGAAGCTCGACAGCTGGTCCACCATCGTGTTCACGGTGTTCTTCAGCTGGAGCATCTCACCGGACACGTCCACGGTGACCTTCTGCGACAGGTCGCCGTTGGCCACCGCCGTGGTCACCTGGGCGATGTTGCGCACCTGCCCGGTGAGGTTGCGGAACGCGGTGTTGACGGAGTCCGTCAGGTCCTTCCACGTGCCGGCCGCCCCCGGCACCTGCGCCTGGCCGCCCAGCTCACCCTCGACGCCGATCTCCCGTGCGACCCGCGTCACCTCGGCACCGAACGCCGACAGCTGGTCCACCATGCCGTTGACGGTGTTCTTCAGCTCCAGCATCTCGCCGGCCACGTCCACGGTGACCTTCTGCGACAGGTCACCGCTGGCCACCGCGGTCGTCACCGCGGCGATGTCCCGCACCTGCGTGGTCAGGTTCCGGAACACCGTGTTGACGGAGTCCGTCAGGTCCTTCCACGTCCCCGCCGCGCCCGGCACGTTGGCCTGCCCGCCGAGCCGCCCCTCCGCGCCGACCTCGTTCGCCACCCGCGTGACCTCGTCCGCGAAGATCCGCAGCGTCTCGGTCATCTGGTTGATCGTCTCGGCGAGCTGCGCCACCTCACCGCGCGCGGGAACCGTCACCTTCTGCGACAGATCACCGTTGGCGACAGCGGTCGTCACCTGAGAGATCCCACGCACCTGTGCGGTCAGGTTGCCCGCCATCGTGTTGACGGAGTCGGTCAGCTCCTTCCACACGCCGGCCACCTCGGGCACCTGCGCCCGGCCGCCCAGGATGCCCTCGGTGCCCACCTCCCGGGCCACCCGCGTGACCTCGGAGGAGAAGGCCGACAGCTGGTCCACCATCGTGTTGACGGTGTTCTTCAGCTCCAGCATCTCGCCGGCGACATGGACGGTCACCTTGCGGGACAGGTCACCCTTGGCGACCGCCGTGGTCACCAGGGCGATGTCCCGCACCTGGGCGGTCAACCGGTCCGCCATGGTGTTGACGGACTCGGTCAGGTCCTTCCACGAACCGGACATACCGCGCACCCGGGCCTGCCCGCCGAGCTTGCCCTCGGTGCCGACCTCGCTGGCCACGCGCGTGACCTCGTCCGTGAACGTCGACAACTGGTCGACCAGGTTGTTGACGGTACGGCCGACCTTCAGGAACTCACCCCGCAACGGATGCCCCGTACCGCCGTCCGGTGCCTGCGTCCGCAACTCCATCCGCGGCGACAGATCGCCCTCGGCGACCGCCGTGAGCACCCGGCTGACCTCCGAGACCGGCCGGACCAGATCGTCCACCAGCGCGTTGGAGTTGTCGATGGCCGTCGCCCAGGAGCCCTCACAGGCCCCCGTCTCCAGCCGCTCCGTGAGTTTTCCCTCACGCCCCACCATGCGCCGCACCCGTGACAGCTCACCGGTCAGATGCAGGTTCCGGTCGGCCACCTCGTTGAAGACGGCCGCGATCTCCGACATCACGCCGTCCCCGGAGACCGTGAGCCGCTTGCGGAAGTTCCCGTCGCGCATCGCCCCGAGAGCCGCCAGCAGCCGGTTCAGGGCAGCCGTGTCCACTGTGGTGGTGCCGCCGCTCCTGCCCAGGGACGATTCGCCTTTCGCGCGCGTCTTCGTGCCTCGCGTCGCCGCGCCAGACTCCACTGTGTCCCTCCCGGAGGGGTAGACCGTTACTGCTGTGCTCGGCCGCTTCGGCCCGGCCTGCCGGTCATCGGCATACCGGTTACTTCCGCGTACCGGTTACTGCTGCGTATTTCTGCCAGACGAGATCCGGCCACACCAGGGGCTGCTGCCCGCCGTACACGGAACGCACGCAGCCCGACCCGACCTTCGTCAGAAGCTTGCCCAGTGTTTCACCCCGGCCGAACCCGGCCATAACAGTTCGGCAGCTTCGCACATCGTCCGCACACCCTGGGGGCGTAAACACCGGCGACCGGCCTCCGCTCGGACCGCGAAGGTAAGTAACCTTGCATGCGGCTGTCCAGCCGCACCGGTCCGACCGGTCTGGGCGGTGGCACGAGTACGAGCGGGCATCGGAGGGGCGGCCGGACACCATGACCACCGGACTGATCCCCGGGGGACAGCCCCCGGAGCCACAGCCGACGGGCGAGCTGATGCCGCAGCAGCGGAGCGAGCCGGCCGGCCACGCAGCCCTGCATGTCGACGACCGGCCGAGGAGTTCTGTGATCACCGCGCGCGCGGCTGCCAGTTTCGAGCCCGTCGGACGATCGGTCGCGACCGCCCGGTCCTTCGTCCGCGACACCCTCCAGGGCTGGGGGTTCGCCGACATCGTCGACGACGCGGTGGTCCTCACCAGCGAGCTGGTGACCAACGCCGTCGTCCACGCGGGCACGCACGCGGAGGTGCTGTGCCTGCGCACCGAGGACGGCGTGCGCATCGAGGTCTCCGACCGCTACCCGGAGCGCGAGGTTCCGCTCCAGAGTTCCGCCGTCGCCATGAGCAGCCCCGACCGCGAGGGCGGCCGCGGCCTCCAGCTCTGCGCGGCCCTGGCCACCCGCTGGGGCGTGGACTACACCCCCACCCACAAGAACGTCTGGTTCCAGCTCAACCTGCCCGAACGCCCCGTCGGCACCCGCACCGCCGGCCCGGCCCTGCCCGCCGACCTGCTCCCGCTGGCCGACGGCCGCGTCCGCGTCGCCGTCCTCCAGGTCGACCGGAAGGGCGGCATCAGCGCCTGGAACGAGGACGCCGAGGAACTGTTCGGCCACCCGGCGTCCGACGTCATCGGCAAGCCCCTCACCGACCTGGCCGCCTGGCCGCACACCCCGGGCACCGGCACCGGCATCGCCGAGGCCCTCCAGCTCTCCCGCTGGGAGGGCACCTACGGCATCCGCGGTGCCGACGGCCGCGTGGCCCAGGTGTACGCCTCTCACCTCAGGGTCCGCGACACCGGCGGCGAACCCTCCACCGTCTGCCTCCTCGTCCGCGACCACGAGCGCGCCGTCCTGCAGACCCCGTCCCGCGTCCCGGCCACCGACCCGGCCCCGTCCGCCGACGGACAGAGCACCGATCCGTTCGAGGTGTTCATCGGCTCCCCCGCCCCGGACGACCTCGACGGCCTCCTCCAGCGCACGGTGGAACGCGCCCGCGACATGCTCGACGGCGACTCCGCGTTCCTCCTGCTCGCCACCGACGACGAGACGGAACTGGAGGTCCGTGCCTCCACGGGCCTGCCCTCCGCCCGCCAGCGCTTCGCGCGCGTGCCCGTCGAGGCGGGCCCCGGCCGCTACGGCTCCGCCCGCATGCCGGCCGTCCACGACGACCTCGCCGCCGTCCCCGGGGCCGTACCCCTGCTCGCCGGAACCGGCATGCGCTCCGTCGTCACCGTCCCGCTCAAGGTCGAGGGCCGCCTCACCGGCTCCCTCGGCGTCGCGGCGGAGGCACCCGGCCGGTACACCAACGAGGAGGCGCTGCGCCTGCAGTTCGCCGCCGACCGCATCGCCCTGGCCGTCGAGTCGGCCCGCCTCGGCGAGCTGGAACGGCTGCGGCGTGGCTCCCTGAGCTTCCTGGTCGAGGCCTCCGACCTGCTCGCCGGCACCCTGGACCGGGACCAGACCCTCGCCCTGATGGCCCAGATGACGGTCCCGACGCTGGCCACCTGGTGCGCGGTCTACACGATCGCCGACCAGGCCTCCGAGCCCTACCTGTCGTACGTCCTGCACGAGGACGAGGAACTCATCGACGGCATCAAGTCGTTGCTGTCGAAGGTTCCCCCGCCGGACCCGGTGCCGACGCCCGGCGCCCGCGTGTGGACGACCCCCGGCGAGATCGCCCACCAGGCCGCCCTGCGCACGTCCATGCGCAGCCTGGGCCTGGCCGGCGGCCCCACGCACCAGGTGGCCTCCGGCATCGGCCCGACGCTCGCGACGGCCTCCGCGGTCGGCGGCGAGACGGTCGTCCTGCCGCTCGTCGCCCGCAACCGGGTCATCGGCATGCTGACCCTCGGCAAGCCCACCGACGAGCACTTCCGCCAGGAAATCCTGGAACTCGCCGAGGACTTGAGCCGCCGGGCCGCCCTCGCCCTGGACAACGCCCGCCTGTACTCGGAGCGCACGGCCATCAGCCAGTCCCTCCAGCGCAGCCTGCTCCCGCCGGGCCTGCCGCAGATCGACGGCGTGGAGGTCGAGGTCATCTACCGCGCGGCCGGCGAGGGCAACGAGGTCGGCGGTGACTTCTACGACCTCTTCCCCATCGGCGACGGCGCGTACGGCTTCGCCATCGGCGACGTCTGCGGTACGGGCCCCAACGCGGCGGCGGTCACCGGCCTGGCCCGGCACGCCCTGCGCCTGCTGGCCCGCGAGGGCCTGTCCGGCCCGGCCGTGCTGGAGCGCCTGAACTCCGCGATCCTCGACGAGGGCGACCGCAGCCGTTTCCTGACCCTCCTCTACGGCGAGCTGCGCCCGCAGGAGGACGGCAGCGCCGAGCTGAAGGTCGTCTGCGCCGGTCACCCGCTCCCGCTGCGCCTGCGCCAGGACGGCACGGTGGTCGCCGCGGCCGAACCGCAGCCGCTGCTGGGCGTCATCGAGGACCTGGAGCTGTACGAGGAGACGGTCACCCTCGACCCGGGTGACGTGCTGCTCTGCGTCACGGACGGCGTCACCGAACGCCGGGAGGGCTCGCGCATGCTGGGCGACGACGGTCTCGCCGACGTCCTCACGACGTGCACGGGTCTGACGGCGGGCGCGGTCGCGGCACGCATCATGCGCGCGGTGGAGCGTTTCGCCTCCGACGCCCCGTCCGACGACATGGCGATTCTGGCGATGCGGGTCCCGGGAATCCACAAGGAGGCCTGAGGAAGCACGAAAAGGCCCCACCCCGGAGGGTGGGGCCTTTTTGCTGGAGCCCCCAAACGGAATCGAACCGTTGACCTTCTCCTTACCATGGAGACGCTCTGCCGACTGAGCTATAGGGGCCTGTCGTTTTCGAGGTTTCCCTCGCGGCGACGAAGAAACTGTACCCCGAGCAGGCCCGAGTTCCCAAATTCGTGCCGAGCCCGGTCAGAAGGCGGACTGAAGCAGACCGCCCAGGGCGTTGCAGGCGGACACGATGCGGTGCATCTCCCGTTTGGTGAGCGCGGCGTCCACGGGCAGCGCGAGGGTTTCGTCGGCGGCCAGCTCGGTCTGCGGCAACGACACGCACCGACGGAACTCCGGCAGCCGGTGCACGGGTGTCTTCACCGGCACGCGGCACTCAATTCCCTTGGCCCGCACGGCCCGCGCGAAGGCGTCCCGGTCCGGCCGGCCGTTCCCCGGAACGCGCACGACGTACTGCTGATAGGTGTGCCCGTCCCCGCCGTCCGGCGTCCGTACGCCCTTCAACTTGGCGTCGAGATAAGCGGCCTGCTGCCTGCGCTGCGCTATCTCGTCGTACGGCGTCTCGTACTCGCCCTGCTCCAGCACCAGCAGTCCGTGCCGCTGCCCGAGCGCGTGCAACCGCGCGATGTCGGCCCGCCGTCCGAAGCGGTGGACGACAACCACCGCGGCCGTACGGGCGGTTACGGCCGCCTCGACCGCGTCCGGGTCGAGGCAGTAGGTCACGGGATCTATGTCCGCGAACACCGGGAGCGCGCCCGCCAGGGTCACCGCCTCGGCGACCTCGACGTTCCCGAAGGCCGGTACGACGACCTCGTCACCGACTCCCACGCCGGCGGCCCTGAGCATTGCTGCAGTTCCCATGTCTGCGATGCTGGGCTCGCAACGTGAACGACACGTTACGCACAACAGAAAAAGGCCGGACCCCGAACCGAAGTTCAGGATCCGACCTTTTCAAAATTTGTTCGGCGGCGTCCTACTCTCCCACAGGGTCCCCCCTGCAGTACCATCGGCGCTGTGAGGCTTAGCTTCCGGGTTCGGAATGTAACCGGGCGTTT
>NZ_JBFATL010000058.1:0-47609 GCF_040678315.1 Streptomyces sp. NPDC052721
GGGCCCTCGTACTGGATGTACTTGGGTCGGGGCCCGGTGCGGCGAGAGTGCGTGCATGCCGTCGCGCGGCAGACGGGAGTTTGACGACAGGGCCTAGACGCTGAGTGAGATCGCAGCGCCCACACCACCCAGGCCCAGGGCGACGGCGGCCTCCGCCCAGCCGCCCCTGCCCCAGCGGAAGAAGCGGTCAGCGGCCAGCCGGCCGGGGCCGATGGCAGCGACGGCCAGGGCGGCGACAGCGATCGCCACGTTGTACTCCACACCTCCGTCCGTGTCCCATGGGCCGTGGGCGGCGGTGACCGTCACCATCGCGTTGATCATGACGCCGATCAGGGCGGCAGCCGCGAGCGGCGTCAGCAGCCCCAGGGCCAGACCGAGACCGCCGAGCAGCTCCGACAAGCCCCCGATCACCGCGAACAGCTTTCCCGGGCGATAGCCCAGAGCCTCGAAGGCCTTGCCGGTCGCGGTCAGACCACCACCTCCGAAGAGGCCGAAGACTTTCTGAGCGCCGTGAGCGGCCATGAACAGGCCAAAGGCCAGCCGGAGGAGGAGCAGGCCACAGTCGGCTGCGGTCACCATCGGCCCGGCGGCTGCCGCGGTGGGCGCCGTGGCGGTGGAGTGCGCTGCCGATCGCGTGGAACGAGGAGAACGGTTCAGGATGCGTTTGATCAACATGACAATGATCCGGTTGGAGCGCCGAAACGGGCGTTTCCCCCAGCTCGGTCCGCTGCCGAGCAACCGATGACGGGTGGGTGCGCGCGCCGCACGGCATCACAGCGCACGCACGCCTCACAAGCGATCCTTGTGGTGCGGGCCGCGTTGTGCATCCGGGAGGCCCGGCGCTGGGGTGGGTACGGCGAGACGTTCCGGTGGGTTGAGAGTGCGGGGTGTGCCCGTACGACGGCGCGCCCGGCCTCCGAGCAGGACTCCTCGTGCCGTCTCGTGCCCGGTGGTGATCACAGCGCGGTCGACGCCACCGGTCGAACGGCTACCGCCGACGTCTGAAGAGGTCGTGGCGCTCGTGGCGGGTCAAGCCCGGCCGAGCGTGGCCTCTTCTTCAGCCTGGAGACTGCCGCTGCGCTGGTAGAAAAAGGCCCCCTGTCCGAGGACCAGCAGAACGTTCGCGCAGGCCAGGGCGAGCCACAGGGCGGTCAGGCCGCCGAGGGTCGAGACAGGGACGGCGGCCAGGGCCAGCAGGCCGTAGCAGACGGCGAAGACGGCCAGGCTGGGCACGGTGTTCCTGATCGCGATGAGCCCGAAGCCGAACACCGCCTGCAACGCGTCTGTGACCGTCACCAAGAGCAGCAGGGGCAGCAGCGGCAGTACCTGATGCCGGGCCACGGGATCACGCGTGAAGAGGGAGAGCACCGGTCCGCGCAGCACCGTTACGACGCATCCGAGCAGGAGCACCGCACAGAGGGCTGCGACGACCGCGGCGCGCATTCCGGCGCGCAGGCCGCGTACGTCTCCTGCCTTCAGGTAGGGCGCCATCAGGGGGATGGTCGCCTGGCCGATGGCGACGGCCGCCGTGAACATGAGGTTGACCAGGGACACGGCGATGCTGTGGGCGGCGGCGCTCACGGTGCCCACCCGCGCCGCAGCCACGGACAGCACACCGAGGACGGCGAACTTGATCAGTACGGTAGCGGCGAGCGGTACGCCGACACCGGCCAGCTTCAGCACTGCGCGGGCGCTCGGGCGGCTGAGGGCGAGCCGTCGGCCGGCCAGGACGGTGGACCGGCGCAACCCCCGGTGCGCGCGACCACCGCGCTGATCAGGCTGGAGACGAGCATGGCGACTCCCGCGCCCGGCAGCCCCAGCCCGGGGAGCGGGCCGACGCCGTTGACCAGGGTCACGGACAGCAGCACGGCTGCCGCGGTTCCGGTCATGCCGGCCCGCATCACCAGCCGGGAACGGCCGAGGCCGACAAGCGTGGACGTGGCGGAGTTGCCGACGGCTGCCACCAGGGCACTCGCCGCCAGCAGAAGGGGGAACTCGCCGAGCGCCGACAGCGTGGCCTGCGGGACGCCGAAGACTAGGCCGATCAGCGGTACGGCGCAGACGATCGCCGCGCCCAGCAGCCCGGTGACGATGCCGAGCCACATGCCGTCGCGCACCACCGGCAGGAGGCCGTCGGGATCGTCGTCGTGGGCGGCCACGAAGGGCATCACCCCGCGCATGGCGCCGGCGACGGTCGCGGTGACCGGGGTGTACACGGCCATGGTGAGGGCGAATGCGGCCAGGGACGCGGTGGCGTGCCGACCGAGTACGGCCGTGTCCACCAGGCCGCCCGCGGAGGAAGCGATCATGGTCAGGTAGAGAGGCAGGGCCGCAGTGGCGGTACGCCGGACCAACTCCCGGGCGGCAGCGCGGGGGCGCGAGGCGGTCTCCTGGGTCACGCCCATGCCGCCCCCTGCCGTACGGTCCCCGGCCCGGCCGCACGTCCTGGCCCGGCGGTCACCTCTCGCTCTTCGAGCAGCGCGAGCCGGGCGCCCCGGGAACTCTCGACGTGCAGCTTGCCGTGCCTCACGGAAAGCAGCGTGGTGCCTGCCGAGGTCGGGCCGGTCCATGGGGACACCGGTTCACGACCTCCCAGCGGATCGTTTTCGGTTCTCGCGCGGCTCGCCCCGGTGCCTGCGGATTTTGGCCTGCCGGCCGCGGCGGCCGAGGAACGCCACGTCCCCCCAGGGCAGCAGTCGCGTCCGGTACCCGCTGCGGTACTGCCGCCCTCCGTCGGCCGACACGGCGGAGTGTGCCTGGGTGGAACCCTGGTCGTCCAGGTGGTCAGTCGCTGCGCACGGCACGCACAAGCCCCGCGGCGAATCTTTCGCGCCCCCCGCAGGCGCCGGCCCCAGTGTCTCCTCGGCCGCTAGCTCACCCACGCCCTTGACCCCTGGCCTCCCGAGGCGGGAACGGATCGCGCTGCGGGGTTGCTCGAGGAACGCGACGCCGATCAGGGTGATCAGGCCGCCGAAGAGCTGAGCGGTCTCCGGCTCTTCACCGAGCCACACATAGGCCACGATCAAAGCGGTCACCGGCACGAGGTACAGCGCCGCCGTGGCAGCGGTGACGGTGAGCCGCGCCACGGCATAGCCCCAGACGACGAATCCGGCGGCCGACGGCAGAAGGCCGAGGTAGACAGCGGCCAGGGTGGCGTCGGCCGGCGCCTCGAGGAGGGCATGTACGGTGGAGGGAGCCAGCGGGAGCAGCAGCGCCGTGCCTACCCACATCGCGTAGAGGGTGACCTCCAAGCCACTGTAGCGGCGCAGCAGAGGCTTGATGGCGAAGTGGTACACGGCCTGGGCCACCGCGGCCGCGAGCACCGTCCAGGCCGCTGCCGTGTAACTGGCCTCACCGGTGCTTGTCGCGATGACGGCCGTTCCGGCGAGCGCGACGAGTGAGCCGACGATCCCGGCCGGGGTCAGCCGCTCGCCGAGAAGGACCGCGGCCAGCAGTGCGCTGATCGCGGGCACGGCCGCGACGATCAGCGCCGCGGTACCAGCCGGCACGTGCAACTCGCCCCAATTGAGCAGCAACTGATAGGCACTCATTCCAGACGCGCCCACTGCGAGTATCCGAGGGAGGTCCCGACGGGCGGGAGGGCGCACTTTCACCCAGGGAAGCAGGGCTGCGAGCGCGGCGGAGGCCACCACCAGACGCAGCAAGGAGAGCTGAGTCGGCCCATAGCCCTCCAGGGCAACCCGTATGGCGGGGAAGGCGCTGGCCCACAACCCCACAGTCGCGGCGAGGGCGGACAAGGTTCGATTGAGCTGCACCCAGCCGACTCTGCCGCCTAACATTCAGAAGGTCCAGTTATGGTTTCTTTCCTGAAGCGGTAGGTAGCCTTCTTGTTGGATGTACGCCGCCTCCGGCTGCTCGCCGAGTTCGCCGCACACGGCACCGTCGCGGGCGCCGCGAACGCTTTGCACCTCACGGGTCCAGCTGTGTCACAGCAGTTGGCGGTTTTGGAAAAGGAGGCCGGTGTCCAGCTGCTGGTCAAGCGCGGCCGCAGACTTGAGCTCACCACCGCGGGGCGGCGACTCCTCGACCACGCGCATGTCGTCCTGGGCAACCTCGCTGCGGCCGAGTCCGACCTCGCCGCCCTGCGGCGAGGTGAGCGCACCAAGGTGCGTATCGCGGCTTTCTCCACTGCGGCGCGCGTCCTCCTCCCCCGGCTCTGGCCCGATCCGCACCTGGCTTCGGCCTACGACGCGCCCCTTGTCCACCTCGTCGAGCACGAACCGCATGCTGCCGAGAAGGCCCTGCGCCGGCACGAGGTCGACATCGCCGTCACCCACACGTACAGCCTGTTGCCCCGTCCACTGCCGCCGGGCTGTGAACAACGCCCTTTGTTCGAAGAGCCCGTTCACCTTCTCCTGCACGCAGCGGACGCGGCCCGCCACGGCCTGGATGCGGGAGCGCCCGTCGATCCAAGACTCCTCGCCGAAGACCGGTGGTTGCTGCCGGGGCCCGAGACCGCCTGTCACGAGATGACGCAACGCATCTGCGGGGCGGCCGGCTTCGTCCCCCAGGCGGTTGCCGTGGCGAACGACTTCTCCGTACTGACCGCTCTGGTGGCGCGGCGTGCGGGCGTCGCCCTCATCCCCTGGCTGGCCCTGCCGTCCCCCTCCTCGGACCTCAGCGTTCACCCGCTGACGCCCTCGGTCCATCGCCGCGTCCAGGCTGTCCACCACCTGGGAACGGGCCGACGGCCCGAGATCAGCTACGTGCTGGACGCCTTGTGCGTCGCTGCTGCCGGAATGGGTGTCACGTCAGCGGGTGCGGCAACTAAGCCTTCTGCTGGACCAGTTACTCAGTACTGACCCGGCACTTGAGGCTGGAGCGGGGGGCTCGGCTGGGCCCTGGGCTGGCTATGCTGTCGATCATGACCAGGGGTGTGACCACTGAACTCGCCGTCCTTGACGCCTCGGAGCTGACTGACGATCCAGAGTTGGAGGTTCGGTTTGCGGCATCGGCCCACCAGATCATGGCGGATCTGGTCAGTGGAGGTGCCGCGCTGGGCTGGGTCGAACCACCCTCGCGGGATGAGGTGGGGGACCTTCTCGGCCAGGTCGTCTCCGCGGTGCGGGCCGGAGATGCGGCCCTGCGTGCCGCTTATCTCGACGGTCAGCTGGTCGGGTGGGGCTACTGGCTGCGCTACGCCCGACCGACTCATCGGCCACATGCCGATCTGGAGAAGATCGCGGTGGATGCGGCTGTTCATGGTCGTGGTGTCGGACGGGCACTGGCCACGGCCTTGATCGCTGACGCCCGGGAGGCGGGTATCGAGGTCCTTACCCTGGACGCCCGCGGCGACAACATCAACGCCCTGTACCTTTACCGGTCGCTGGGCTTCACCGAATACGGCCGTCTGCCCGACTTCGTCGCCGTCGGCGAACGCCGCTACGACAAGGTCTTCTACATGCTGGACTTCCGCCGGCAAGGCTGACCAGTGCCACGCACGAAGCCCGGCGGCAACCTGCCGGCGCTTCGCGATCTTTCACTTTCACAGCCCGGATCTCGCCCGCACCGCACGCGGCGACGGCCTCGGCCGGGTTATGGACGGTCGACTCCGACGCGCCGAAGCACGGTGGCAGGGCCCGCCAAGCGCAGCCGCTGACCAGCAGATAGATGATCGCGGCGGACACCGCCTCGTCATCGATGTCCGCGACCCCGCCGCCCTGCGGTCACAGCCGCGCAGGCGGCGGGCGGCAGGCCGGCTCGGCGCCGGCACCGGCGCTTCAGGTTCCGGGGTTCGGGGCGTCCGGGGTCCCGGAGGCGGCGCGGCGTTCGGCTTCCGTGCGGCCGCCCCACACGCCGTACCGCTGGTCGGACGCCGCGGCGAAGCCGGCGCACGGAACGCGCACCGGGCAGTACCGGCAGATCTCCCGTGCTCTCTGCTCGCGCCGGCGCCGCGCGGAACCCCGCTCACCGGGCGGTGAGAAGAACACCGAGCTGTCCATGCCCCGGCAGGCGGCCTCGGCCTGCCATTCCCACGTCCGCAGAAGCGGCTTGAGCTGCGTCGTCATCGGCTGGTCCTTCCTTTCGGCTGCGGTCTCATGCGGGGGGGGTCGTGTGGGCGGATGCGTGCGGGGTCAGCTCACCGCGTGGACGGCGTCGCGGATGAGCCGGGTCACAGCCGTGGGCTGCGAGAGAGTGACGGCGTGCGAGGCGCCGTCGATCTCGACCACCCGTGCCCCGGCCCGCGCGGCACCGAAGCGCTCCACATCCGGAGCGATCACCCGGTCCGCGCCGGCCACCAGGGCCCACGAGGGCTTGGTCCGCCACGCGGCGGCAGTGGCCTTCTCCTCGAAGGCCGCCAGGGCCAGCGCTGGTTGACAGGAAGCGAGCACCTCGGCGACCGGGGCGGAGACATCGGCGGCGAACACCGTGGCGAACGCCTCCACGCCGAGGGTGACCTCGACGCCCTCACCGCCACCGGGGACGGGGTAGCTCCACCGCTGGAGGCCGCCCGCCGGTTCGGTGGCCGGGAAACGTCCCTGCAGTTCGCCGAGGCTCTCCCCCTCCTCCAGCACATAGGCGGCGACGTACACCAACGCGACGACGTTGTCGGCGGTGCCCGCCACGGTGATCACTGCGCCGCCGTAGGAATGCCCGACCAGAACGACAGGGCCGTCGATCTGAGCGGCCACCGACGCGATGTGCGCGGCGTCGGCGGCGAGGCCGCGCAGCGGATTCGGCGGAGCGACGACCGGGATGCCGTGGCTGTGCAGCTCGGCGACGACGCCGAACCAGATCGCCGTGTCGGCGAACGCTCCGTGGACCAGGACGACGGTGGGGGTGGGGGGCATGGCGGGGTTCCTTCCCGGTTCACGGGTGTGTCGGCGAGGGGGGCGGGCGCTGGTGTGCCCGGCGGCCTCGACGGCTTCGCATGGGTGGCCTCATGGGCAGTGGTGGGATTCGGGGCTTCGGCGGCGGGAGAGTCCGGCCGGGGGCGTCTGGCGGTGGCAGGTGGGCGGCTCAGGCGTCGGAGGCCGCGGTGGCCTGCCACTCCTTGGGGGTGATGCCGTAGGTCTGCCGGAAGAGGCGGCTGAAGTGGGAGGGGCTGGCGAAGCCCCAGCTGTGGGCCACGGCGGCCACGGTGCGGCGCCGTGCGCGCAGTTCGGCGCGGCAGGCGTCGAGTCTGCGCTGCCGTATCCAGGCGCTCACGGTGGTGCCGCCGGACTGGAAGAGCTTGTGCAGGTAGCGCACCGAGATGTGGTGTGCCCGGGCGATGGACTCGGGCGCGAGGTCCGGGTCCATGAGGTTGTCCTGGATGTGCTGCTGGATCCGCGTCAGCATCTCGTGGGCCCCGGGGGCGGAGCGCCGTCCGCGCGTCTGGAGGACGTCCCCGACGAGGAGGGCCACGAGGTCGGCCGTGTTCAGGGCGAGGCGCCGGCCGCCGGTCAGGCGCTGGTGGAGCGGCGTTCTGGCGAGTGCGGTCAGGAACTGCGAGACCAGCGACGTCAGGCCGCTCCGCCCGCTGAGGTGGGTGTGCGAGACCTCGTACAGGTCGGCCGCCGACGCGTCCAGCAGGCACAAGGGAATACGGAAGAGGGCCAGGTTCTCGCCACGGGAAAGGAGGTCGGGGCAAAAGGCGGCGCCGATGACGATGTCACCGGGCTCCAACCGCAGAAGGGAATCGTGCGGGAAAAGCACCGGTTCGTCGGAGACGTTGACGGCCAGATACAGGTGGTCGTCGTCGCCGGCGGTCGGCCAGGGCAGGTTGATGAAAGGGCCTGAATCATCTCCCGGGGCCGTACCGGACGGCTCGTGTTCGGGGGTTTCGGGCATGGCAGGGGTGATCGACCGGGTCACATCGGGCTCCCGTCGGTTTCTTTTCATGTTCAGTTCTTCAAAGAGGAAGCCGGAAGCCGGATTCAGGCGTTCACGTCGGTGTGATCCACTGGATCCGGCTGCTCGGAGAGGAATGCGCCGACGACGTCGTTGAAGGCCGGCGGATTCTCCAGGAAGGGAAAATGCGAGTTGGCCACCGTGGTCGGGAAGACATGGAGCCGCGCGCCCGGGATCCGCTGGGCGACGAACTGCTGTGACCGCGGGTGGACATGACTGCCGTCGCATCCGATGACCAGCGTCGGCACATCGATGCGGGGCAGCACGTCCCGCCAGTCCTGGGCACAGTGGTCGAAGAGCAGCGGCACCCCCGCGTGCGCCGGGGTGGCTCTGATCTGCTCGGCCACGAAGGAGAGAATCCCGGGGTCGGGGTCGCCGGAGAACATGCCGCGGACGAACTCGTATCGCGCCTGTTCACCGCCCGGACCGGCAAGCTCCGCGCCGAGCGCGACCAGACCGGCCACATCGAAGATGGCACCCGACCGCTGTTGCTCCTCGACCGACATCCACGGCACCGCGGCGACGGCCGCGGGCTGGTCCACGGCGACGAATCGCCGGATACGACCGGTGCCGTACTGGTCGACAAAGCTCCACCACACCGAGGCCCCCATCGACCAGCCCAGGGCGTCGAACCGGTCCAGACCCAAGTGGTCGGCGAGGTCCAGCACATCGGCCGCGAAACGAGCGATGCGATAACCGTGGTACGGCTTGTCGGACACCCCGTGTCCCCGGAAATCCAGGGTGATGACGCGGCGCTCGGGGGAAAGTCCCCGCACCTGGTGACGGAACATCTCCTGCGTCTGTCCCCAGCCGTGCAGCATGACCAGAGGGAATCCCTCTCCCCCGGTGTCCTGGTACGCCAGGCGTACTCCGTCGCTGGTCGTCAGCTGGTCCACGGCCCCCACGTCAGCTCCTCCTCGCACTCCGCCGCCACGACGTGCTCCGCGGCTCCGGGTTACGGCTTTGTTTCACGGGGCCGGCCTCAGGACGGCCCCGCATACGGAAATTCTGTGCCACCCGACACCTCGCGCACCACCGCGCTCCGTAGTGATCGACCGGCGAAATCTTCGTCATTCTGTAGGGGGCTGGTACCGCACCCCGGCGCCGCGTAGTAATCGGCCGGCGCGCATTTCGTCACTCTGTAGGGCGGGCCCGGTTCCGCCCGGCACCGGTGCCGTCCCGCGCTCTCGTGCACGGGGAGGCAGCCCCGTCATACGGCGGGCTGGACGTCGGTCTCCGCCTGCAGCAGCTCAAGGGTGCGCAGGCCCAGGTGCAGAACCAGCCGGTCACCGCCGCTGTCGAGGTCGAGGCCGGTGATCTCCTGGATCTGGCGCAGCCGGTAGTAGAGCGAGGTGCGGTGGATCTGCAGGGCTTCGGCCGTGCGCGGGATGGACCCGGCGTGTTCGAGGAAGCACCGCAGCGTCTCCTCCAGGCGCTGGCCGCCGGGGCTGTCCAGCAGCAGGCGCAGCGGCGTGGGCAGCAGTGACGGGGTCAGGGCGTGCTCGGGTACCTGGAGGAGTACGGCGAGTTCGCCCAGCGATTCCCACGCGCCGACGCCCTTGAGGTGGGGCAGGCGGCGTGCGGCGCGGGCCGCGACCTGGGCCTGGGCGTGCGAGGTCCAGGCGTCGGCCAGACCGTCGTGGGTGCCGCCGATACCGAGTACGGGGGCGGCCGAGGCGTCGAGATAGGTGGTGAGGGCCTCCCGGACTGCTGTGGCCTGGTCCGCCAGTTCCTGTGCGCTCAACGGCCGGGCCGAGACCTGGAGAAGGACCGCGCCGTCCGGGGTGGCGGCCATGACGCCGTCCGCCGAGCGGGTGCGCACGAACCCCTCCAGGGACGCGCGCAGCGCGATCTCCACCTGCCCCGGCGGCTCCACCGAGCGGGAGACCTGGACGACGCTCACCACCGCGTGCGGGGCGTCGGGCAGAACACCTCCGTCCAGGATCTGCCGACGGGCCGCGGCGCGGGCCGCCTCACCGGTGCCGAGGAGGGAGTGCAGTGTCTCGTGGAGATCCAACTCGCTGGCGCTGGCGGCGAGTTGGTCCGCGCGGAGCTGGGAGGTGATCGCCGGCACCGCCGCCGCGACCGTGTCGGTCTCCTCGCGGGTGAGCGTTCCCTCCGGTGCGACGACCATCAGCAGGCCGAGCAGTTCTCCGCGCTCGCGCAGCGGAACGCAGTAGCGGGTGCGCAGCCCCAGATCGTCGCGGCCCTCGATGAAGCCGGGTTTCGGCCAGCCGGCCACACCCTGGTCGAGGACGTAGCGAATGGCGACGTCGTCGGCCCGGCCGCGCAGCAGGCTGCGTATGCGGACCGGGTCCTCGTCGCCGAAGTGCTGGCTGGAGCAGATCAGCCGTACCAGGGGGTCGTCGACGACCACGGACCGTTCCAGCCGTTCCGCGAGTCGCTCGATCAGTTCCTGCAGCGCGTCGCTGCCCACCCGGACTCGCAGTCGCCGCTCGGCCATGGCGTCTCCCTTCCTCCGACTCGGCATTTCTACAAGCCGTGAAAGGGGTGGTTCAAATGTTCAACAGGATGCGGACGGCCTTGCCGGAGGCCTCGGGACCTGCCAGGTCGAGGCGGTACGCCGGAGGTACGGACGCGTCGGCGGCACGCTGAGGCGGGAAGACGCCGGGCGATTTCCTCACAGCGCACCGCCCCTGGTCCCCGAGTGCACAGAAGGGCTGCCGTGCTTGCTGTGAGACGTCCGCCGGCACCCGCCCAAGAGTGCACTCACAGCACAATGCCGGTGCACTCGGAGAACATCGGGACGCGCGCGTCGACGACCCACCGCGCACTGCCGCCCGGAGACGACGCGGACCGGGGACGGCCCGGAACGAACGGGGCGGCCCCGGTCGGCGGTGGGAGTGACGCGCCAGGGGTCAGCAGGTGCGGCCCACGTAGTGGGCGCCCTGGATCTTGGCGGCGGAACCCAGCCAGGTCCTGCCCGGCGCCACGCACCGCTCGTAGTCGGGTGCCAAGGCCACCTCGACCTTGATCACCACGTGGGAGCCGTCGGAGGTGCAGTGGTTGTAGTAGGCGTCGGAGCCGGTCTCGTAGAAGCCGCAGGGATCGGCGGCGGCGGGGGTCGCGGTGGCGGTGCCGGCGCCCAGGAAGGCGAACGCGAGGGCGAGGGAACCGAGGGCACTGGTCAGCTGACGACGGACACGCACGACGAACTCCTCGTGGGGGGTGCGGGAGGGAAGAAGCTGTGCCGCCGGGGCGGCGGGGCCGCCCGGTCGGGCACGCGCCCATGTTCACGGATCCAGGCGGCCCGATGCTCCAGCTGCCTCCCGGTTTCACCCGCCGAATCATTTCCTCGGTAGGCCATCCGGGTCACGCGTCCGGACGCACGCCCGGAACCGCCGTAGGCCGACAGAAGAAGCGACAACTGCCCTCACGCCGCGGGTCGCCGGCCGATCGGGTCCAGTGCCGCCGTCACCGTCTTCTTCAGCGCCTGGGCGTCGGCGCCCGCGCGGGAGCGCAGGTTCACGCCGTAGGCGAGCAGGGTCAGCAGGTCGGCCGCTGCTGCCGGATCGGCCCCTGCGGCGAGCTGCCCCTGGGCCTCGGCCGTGACGAGCGCGGCGTACATCGCGTCCCGCAGCTCCTGGTGGTGCTGGTCGAGGAGGGCGCGGACGCCGGGATCGCCGTTCTCGGCGCCGGCGTGCGCGTTGGAGACCATGCAGCCCCAGCGGGCGTACTCGCCCGAACACCGGGCCTCGATCAGGCCGTCGAAGAAGTCGACCACGGCGGGCAGTCCACGGTCGTCCTGCGCGAGCCGACGGAACATGGGCCGGGAACGCCGCTCGACATAGCGGCGGAGTGCGGCGAGAAACAGCTCCTGCTTGCCGCCGAAGGTGGCGTACAGGCTGGAGCGGTTGAGGCCGGTCGCGGTCACGATGTCCTGGATCCCGGTCGTGGCCGCGCCCTGCTTCCAGAACAGCCGCACCACGGTGTCCAGGGCCGTGTCCGGGTCGAAGTGCTTGATGTCCGCCATGTGCCGCCCCGCCGTCTTGAAGTGACGCTTCGTGGAGTGACACTATCTTGGAACGAGCGTTTCAAGAAACGTGACCGCGCGTCATCCTGCGGCCCGCCATCAGCATCAAGCCGTTCCCGGGAGCAAGGACACATCATGAGCAGCCTCAACACCGAACTACGCGCCTTCTACCAGGCCCGCCGGCAGCAGATCCCCGCCGAGATACGGGAGGTCATGCGGCGGGCCGGCCAGGAGCTGGCCGACTCCGGGCAGGCCGACCGCGCCCTCACCGTCGGCGACCGGGCCCCACGCTTCCGCCTGCCCTCCGCGACCGGGCGGACGGTGGCCCTGGACGACCTGCTCGCCACGGGCCCGGTGGTCCTGACCTTCTACCGCGGCGCCTGGTGCCCGTACTGCAACATCGCCCTCCGCGCCCTGCAGCAGCACCACGCCGAGATCACCGCGCGGGGCGCCCGGCTCGTCGCCGTCTCCCCGCAGATCCCCGACGAGTCCCTCAGCCTCACCGAGAAGCACGGCCTCGCCTTCGACGTCCTCAGCGACATCGGCTCCGACACCGCGAAGCAGTACGGTCTCGCCTTTGACCTCCCCGACGACCTCGCCGCCGTCTACGACAGGCTCGGCTTCGACCTCCAGCGCGTCAACGACGGCCACCCGCGCACCCTGCCGCTGCCGGCGACGTACGTGATCGACCGGGCGGGCACCATCCGCTGGGCCTTCGTGAACAGCGACTACACCAGCCGCGCCGAGCCGGCCGACATCATCGCGGCCCTCGACGCGCTGGACTGACGACCGATGGTGACCACGGGGCGCGAATGGCCGGTCACCGCTTCAGCGCCTAGAAGCGCTGCCGCTTACAAGGGCTTAACTCGCGGGCCAGTAAGGGACTTTCTTGCCGTCACCTCTTGACGGGTCTGGTCCAGACCTTTAGGTTCACCGGCCAACAGCATCTACGCATACGACCAGCATGCACGTACATGAACACCTTCGTTCATGCCCGGCCCTTCCCGGGCCCGGCCGAGAAGGGAGCATCGGATGCAACAGGTGAGATCCGGCGCGGCGCGCGTCCCCATGTGGCTGGCCTTTCTCCTCGCGGCGCTGGTCAGCCTGACAGCGCAGCCACCCGCCCACGCCGCGGCAGCCGCGGAGCCGTTCCGCGTCCTGGCGCTGTACAACGGCACATGGGATGCCGCACACATCAGCTTCGTCCGCGAAGCCAACCAGTGGTTTCCCCAGCAGGCAGCCGCGAACGGCTTCACCTACACCGCCAGCAACAACTGGGATCTCCTCGCGAACGGAGGTGTCAACAACTACCAGGTGGTCCTCTTCCTCGACGACCTGCCGCAGTCCTCCGCCCAACGAGCGGGCTTCGAGAAGTACATGCGCAATGGCGGCGCCTGGATGGGCTTCCACGTCTCGGCCTTCACCACCGACGCGCAGAGCTGGCCGTGGTACCACAACCAGTTCCTGGGCAGCGGGAACTTCCGCTCGAACACCTGGGGGCCGACCACGGCCGTCCTACGCGTGGAGGACCGTACGCACCCCTCGACGCGGAACCTGCCCGCCACCTTCACCTCGTCCGTGAGCGAGTGGTACAGCTGGTCCAACGACCTGCGCCAGAATCCCGACATCAAGATCCTCGCCTCCGTCGACCCCAGCAGCTTCCCGCTCGGCACCGACCCCGACCAGACCTGGTACAGCGGCTACTACCCGATCCTGTGGACGAACACCAAGTACAAGATGCTGTACGCGAACTTCGGCCACAACGCGATGAACTACGACACCAACACGGCCCTGTCGTCCACCTTCGCCAGCGCCACGCAGAACCAGTTCATCCTGGACGGGCTGAAGTGGCTGGGCGGAGCGGCATCGTCCCAGCCGCCCACGGACGGCATCTCCGAGACCGCCTGGTACACGCTGCGCAACGCCGGGAACGGGACGTGTGCCGACGCCCGTGCCGCCGGCACGGCCAACGGGACCGTCATTCAGCAGTACACCTGCAACTCCACCACCGCACAGCAGTTCCAGTTCCGGTCCACCGACAGCGGCTACACACGGATCGCCGCACGCGGCAACCCGCAGCAGGTCATCGACGTCGTCGACCGTTCCACAGCCGACAACGCGCCCTTGCAGCTGTGGTCCTACAGCGGCGGCACCAACCAGCAGTGGCTGCCGGTGAAGGAGGCCACCGGGCGGTACCACTTCACCGCCCGGCACAGCGGAAAGTGCCTGACCGCGTCCGGCACGGCCGCCGACAGCGTCCAGCTCACCCAGCGGACATGTGACGGCTCCGGCGCCCAGAGCTTCCAACTGGCCCCCCAGCCCTGATCACTTGGCCACCCAGCGCCGCCGCCCCGATGCCAGGTCCGCCACCCAGCCCGCGGACACACATCGGGGCGGCAAGGGCATCCGCGCGGCAGCCGACGACGCGGCGTCAGGCTCCCGTCGCCGGCATCGGAGTGGACGCGGTCCGGGACGCGGCCTGTGACATGCCTCGCCACGGCGATGGCGGGCAGTGACCCGGCGAGCAGAGCGGCGCCCGCGCTGAGGTCGGCGTAACCGAGTCGCCCTGGGCCGGCGGACGCGGTGCGGGTCGACACGGCGGACGGCAGCCGGGCGCTGGTCCCGGCGGCCGTCGGCATGGAGCCGCGCCACGCAGAGCGCCGGGACGCGGCGTCGCGGAGCCGTTCCGCGGCCTCGCGCTGTAGATCGGCGCATGGGATGCCTCAGCGTCAGCGAACGCGCCGGCCTCGCCGCCGTCACGGCGGCCCTTCGCCCGCCTGTTCCAGCGGGGCACCCGCCCGAGCTTCTGGCAGTGCCGGCAACGTGCCTGCGTCCCGCGCTCCTTGCGGCACCTGGCCGCGGGCATGCGCATGCCGGTCACGCGGATCGCGACCCCGCTGGGCTACGACAACCCCGCCGCGTACACGGCCGTCTTCGAGAAGCTCCTCGGCCGGCCGCCGACGGCGTTCAGAACACCGGCGTCACGGGTGCCTGATGACTCGCTCACAGCGCCTGACGGATGGCGTGTGCCAAGTCGGCCGCGCTGGTGAGGGCGATACGGGGCTCGTCGACGAGAGCGGTGTCGATGACCGCGGCCAGTCGGCGTGGCAGCGTGGGCAGCCGGTCGCGCACGGGCACGGCCGGCTCGCGCAGGACGACGGCGACGGGATCGGCACCGGGCGGGAAGTCGCGCGGGGGTGAACCGGTGAGCATCCAGTACAGACAGGCCGTCACAGCCCACAGATCGACCTCGGGCAGCGCGTACTTGAAGTCGATGACCTGGCCGCGCGGCATGAAGGCCAGGCTGCCGCCCATCGCACCGGTGAGGGTGTGGCCGGACAGGCCGGCGCTGTCGAACGCCTTGGACAGGCCGAAGTCGGCGACTTTGACGGTCGCGTGGTCCCTGGCCCCGGTGAGCAGGAGGTTCTGCGGTTTGATGTCACGGTGCACCAGTCCCCGGTGCGTCGCCGAGGTCCCGTCGGCAAGCCGTACCGGCACCTCCGCCGCATGCGCGTAGTGCAGTCCGCGGAGCGCCTGAAGGGTCACGCCCACCGCCTGGTCGACGCGCAGTCTGCCACCGGCCCGGGCCACGAGGTCGGCGACACTGCCCAGACGGCAGAACTCGCAGGTGAAGTAGAAGGTGCTGCCGTGCACGCCACCGCCGTGGAAGGCGACGACGTGGGGGTGGCGCAGGGCGCGCGTACAGGCGAACTCGCGCAGGAAGCCGTCGCGGGCGGAGGGGTCGACGGCGCGGTGGGCCAACAGGGTCTTGAGGGCGAGGAGTTCGCCGGTCTCCTCGTTCCGGGCGAGGTGGACGACGCCCTGGCCGCCGCGGCCGAGTTCCTGGAGCAGCCGGTAGCCGCGGATGCCGGTGAGTTCCGGCTCTCCGGCCTCGGCCGCGTCGAGCAGCGTGTGCGTCGCGTCGACGGGGTCCCTCGCGTCAGCGTGCTCGGTCGAGGGCTCCTCCGCCTGGACGGAGACGCGCAGTACCGCGCCGCCGACGCGGATCTCGTCGCCGTCGGCCAGGTCCCGCCCGGCCGGTCCTGGCGCCAGCCGTTCGCCGTTGACGTAGGTGCCGTTGCGGCTGCCGAGGTCCCGCACCCGCAGGTGCGGCGGATTGACGTCGAGCAGGCAGTGGTGGCGGGAGGCTTTCGTCTCGGTGCGGGCCAGCCGGATCCGGCACTCGCTCGCCCGGCCGACCAGGCAGGTGGTGCGGTGGGTGAAGACGTACGCCGCGGCCTCGGGCGCGCCGCGAGGGGTCACGGTGACGGAGGACGGCATGTCACCAGCTGTAGTCCCAGTCGAGTTCCCAGCAGCGCACCGAGTCGACCCCGGCTGCCAGCAGGCGGCGGCCGTCGGCGCTGAGGGCCAGGCCGTGGACCTGGCCCTGGTGTCCTGCCAGGACGCGCAGCCGCCGCCCCTGGTCCAGGTCCCACACGTGTACCTCCTGGTGTGCGAGGCCGGTCAGGGCGAACCGGCCGTCGGAGGTGAGCGTGAGGGTGAAGATCAGGCCGGGGTCGCGGATGTCCTGGAGCACGCGGCCCGTGACCGGGTCGAGGACGACCAGGGTGTTGAATCCGGCGATCACCGCGCGCCGGCCGTCCGCGGAGGTCACCAGCGCGTTGATGCCGTAGTGGCCGTCCACCGTGTGGATCCGGCGCCCGGTCGCGGCGTCGTAGGAGTGCACGCTGGAGTGGCCGTACTCCAGCAGGGTCCGGCCGTCCGGGGTGAAACGCAGGCCGGCTCGGTCCGGGCGCCCGGTGTGCCGCCACAGACGCTTCCCCGAGGCCAGGTCCCACCCGCAGAGTTCGTCCTGGTCGTAGCGGCGCTCCCGGTCCTCTTCGGCGCCGGCGCATGCGTTCGACGCCCCGTACCGGCCGTCGGGGCTGATCGCGACCGAACCCACCGGCGCCTGGTGGGCGCGGAATCCGAAGGAGGGCTTCGCGTGGTCGTGGCGTCTCGCCACGTCCTCGATGTCCCAGCGGCACAGATGTCCGCTGTCGTCGCCGGTCAGCAGCCATGCGCTGTCACCGGCCAATGCCACGGCCACGATCCCGTCGTGCGGCAGCGTGACGGTCCTGTCGTCCCGCAGGTCGAGCAGGGCGGCCTCCCCCAGGCCGTGGACGACGGCTCGGGTGCCGTCGCCGGTCATCAGAAGGGCCGTTCCGGCTGTGGCCGTTGAGGCGATCACGCGGTACTGCCGTGCATGGGCGGCGTCGCACAGCAGGTACCTGTCCCCGTGCAGCGCGGCGAGGAACAGACTCGTGTCCCCGACGAACGCCAATGCCGAAGGGTGGGCGACGCGCCCGGTGAAGTCGAACGTCTGCCAGGCACCGAGCAGTCCCGTACGGCGTCCGTGCCGGCCCAGCGCGTTCCACGCGTGCAGCAGGTCGGGATGCCGTGCGTGGCCGGGCACCGCCCGCGCGGTGCGCAGACACGCGGCCGACTCCGCGTGGCGGCCTTCGACCGCGAGCCGTTCGGCCTCGCGCATCGCCGCCCGGAACCGCCCTGCGTGATCGGACAGTTCACCGGCGGCCCGGGGCCGGGCGTAAGCCCACGGTGCACGGTAGCCCGGGACCGGAAGGGGTTGCACCCTGATCTGCCCGCTGCCTCTCAGCGGCAGTACGGCGTAGCGGCCGTCGGCGCTCACCGCCAGCTGGTGCACGTACCGTGCTCCGCCGTCGTCGAGCGTGCGCAGGCAGCGACCGGTCGCCGTCTGCACCACCCGGAGCGGGCTGTCGCCCCCGACGACGGCCTGGGAGCCGTCGGGCGTGAGGGCGAGCGCCGTGACATCGGTCAGGGTGTGGGGCACCTGGGCCGCGATCCGGCCCGTCCGCACGTCCCACAGCACCATCGGCCCGCCCCACACCTGCACGGCGTACCGCGCACCCGGGGCCACGGCGGCTCTTCTCACGAAGCCGCCCCAGGCCGAGTGGAGGGGATTGGTCCGCGTCTCGGTGAGGACTGCCCCGCACACGCCTGTGGTGACGTCCCACAGGCGGATCTTGTCGTCCCGCAGGTCGCCGGCCGTCAGCGCGACGGCGCCGTCGTCGCTGAGCTCCAGCACGGTCATCCGCTCCACCTGGCTCCGGACCGGCCCCAGGAGTCCCCCCGTGCGCAGGTGCCAGAACCAGAGGGCGCCGTCCGTGTGAACGGTGGCGCCGACCGACCCGTCACCGCTGAGCGCGACCGCCGTGACGCCCGGGGCGACGGGGCCCTGCGGCAGGGGGAGCCGCTCACCGTGAGCGAGGTCCCACGCCTCCGGCGGGCCCTGCTCGCGGCCGACCAGGCCGATGTGTCCCTCGGCGTCCATGGCGGTCGCCACGACGCCCGGACCCTCGGACGTCAGCTCCCGCACGCAGCGGCCGCTCGCCGTGTCCCACAGCCGCAGGCTGCCTTGGTGGTCGCCGGACAGCACCAGGCCCCCGTCGGCCGTCACCGCCACGGCGCGCACGCCGGCCTCGTGGCCGGCGAGGACCACCGGGCGCCTGCCCGGATCGCGTGTCAACTCCGCCAGCGCACCCGCGGTCTCGGCCGGATCCGTTTCCCCCGGGGCTGCCGGGCGGAGCAGTTCGGCTGCGCGCTCACGGTCGTCGCGCTCAAGGTGGACCGAACCGATCAGCCGCGTGCCCAGAGCGTCGTCCCCACCGGTCTCACGGGCGGATTCCAGCTCGGCGATGAGGTCGAGATCGGTCTTCTGCGCGGTACGCCACCGGTGCAGGCCGAAGTTGTAGGTCGCGATCAGATGGTGGGGTTCCGCCGTCATCGCCTCCCGCCACCGTGCCTCGGCCTCCTCGGTGCGCCCGAGGTCGAGCAGGGACAGCGCCTGGTTGGAGAGCCCGTCCGCCAGCAGGGCCGCCGCCTCCGGAGCTCGTCGCGGGAACGGTGTGCCGGTGAGGTCGCCGTACACGTCGCACAGGACGCCGGCGGCTTCGTCCAGCCGAGCCGGCCGAGCCGTCGCGTCGGTCATGAAGCACTGGCGCAGCAGTCCCACGACCGCCGGCGGCATGGGTGGCACGCGGGGGTCGGACGGGCCGGCGTCCAGCAGCGCTTCGAGTACCTCGGCGGCGGCTTGGCCGTACCGGGTGGGACGGCGGCCGGTGAACATCTCCAGCACGGTCAGCGCCCATGACCACACGTCTGTCGCGGGGGTCAGCCGGATCTCCCGGTGTCCGGCCGCGGCGAGCGCCTGCTCGGGGGAGCAGTAGGCCGGTGTCATGCCTCCGAAGGTGACGGCGGACGCGGCGGCGGGCGCCCCGTCGGTGTCCGCCGGGCGGGCTCCGGCCAGCCCGAAGTCGGTGACCTTGGCGGTTCCGTCGGGTTCGAGCATGATGTTGGCGGGCTTGACGTCCTGGTGGACCAGGCCGGTGTCGTGGGCGTGTTGAAGGCCCCACGCAGTCTGGACGGCGACGTCCAGCACTCGCGCGAGGGCAGCCTGCGGGCCGCCCTCGTAGAGGCTGCGGCCGGTGACCGCCTCGGCGAGGCTGCCGCCGTCGACCCACTCGGCGAACACACGGGGCAGACCGTCGACCGTGCGGACGTACGCGCAGTTGACGGTGTGCGGGTGCAGGCCCAGGCCCACCCAGGTGCCGGCTTCGGCCTCGAACCGGCGCCGGCCCGCCTCGGAGGCGACCAGCTCCGGGCGGGGCGTCTTGACCGCGAGGTCCACGTTCCAGCCGCGGTGCCGGACGCGGTGGACCACCCCCATGCCGCCGCCGCGCACGTCGTCGAGTACCTCGTACAGACCGAGGACCACCTCGCCGGGCCGCCAGGTACCGAGGGCCATCGTCGTGCCGTCAGTCGGCCAGGGCCACGTACAGGGGGCTGCCGAGCAGGACCCGCATGCCGGGACGGGCGTCGAGTTCGGGGTAGGGGCTGGGGCCGGCCAGCAGCCGCCGGGCGACGAACTCCACGTGCTGCCGGGGGCCACGCAGCAGCCGCCCGGCGGTGTGCACCCAGGCCAGGGACGACTGCTCGGCAGGCATCTCGACGCTGTCGGCGGCGAACGCCGAGGCCAGACCGGCCAGGAGCGCCGGCACCGAGGACGGTGCGAACTCCTGGGCCTGCGGGGCGCTCGCGCCGAGCACATGGCTGCTGGCGCCGCCGAGGCCGAGGACCGTCTGCTCGGTCCGGCCGCCGAAGTACACCAGCGACCCGCCGTTCTCGCCGTGCAGCGGCCCCCACTGCATGGGCAGGCTGCCGCGGAAGTACGGTCCCGGGTCGTCCACCGATCCGGTCTGCCCGGTCTCCTCCAGGTGGCGCAGGACACGCTCCAGCTTGGCCGTCCGGTCCGGCGCGGGTGCTTCGACGCTGCGCCTGACGTTGAACAGCTTGACGCTCACGCCGGCTTCGGTGGTGCTCCTGCGGCCGAAAGCGGGGTCGATCTGGGAGAGCAGCATGTCGACCTTGGAGTCGCTGATGTACAGGTAGTACCGCACCGTCACCCCCCGAGGCTATCGCGCCTCCGCCTTCCGGGTCCCGGGTTTCCGCCCAGGAGGCCCAGGAGTCGACATGGGTGTCGCCGGACGCCTCGGAGAAAAGGCACTCTCCGAAGGGCAGCAACCCGTGTGTTCTGCGTGGTTCATGGCGGCGTCGGACGGCGTCGTCCAGCCCGACGCCACCGTGGGCGAGATCCCCGGCGTGCTCCGGTCGCCGGCTTCGGTGCCGATGACGCGCCGCCGGTGCTGATGGGGCGCGGCGGCGGCACGCTGGGCACGGCGGACGGCCGCGTACCGCGCATACCGGGCGAGGATGGCTGGTGCGCCGGGAAGCCCGGTCGTCGTCCGCTACGACGCCCACCTGTCGGAACGCGCCGTACCGGAGTGGCGGGGCGGCCCTGGACGCCCTCCGGGGGCTCCCGGAGATCGGTGCCGAGGGGCCGGTCGGCCACTTCGGGCGGAACATGGGCACCGCGGCCGGGATCCCGTCGACGGCGATCGAGCCGAGGACCACCGCCGTGGTCTTCGGTCGGCACTGGTCCGACCGCTTGGCTGTTTCGACAGACCACCGTTCCGGCCGAGTTCGTGCTGCGGTGGGACGACGAGCACCGCGGCCGTGGCGCGTGGTCAGGTCGGCGGCGGGCTCGGCGCGACGCGTGACCGTGTCTCCCGTCCGCTCCAACTCCCGTTCCCGGCACGGCGCGAGGCACGTCCAGCCCGCGAGTAGGATGATCGAACACATGGCCTGAACCGCTCACCCGCGCAACGGAGCTGCTATGACGACCGACTCCCCGCCGGCCCTGGAGATCGACACCAGCAAGGCGCATCCCGCGCGGGTCTACGACTGGCTGCTGGGCGGCAAGGACAACTATCCGGTCGACGAGGCCGTGGGAGAGCGGCTGCCGGCCGAGGCGCGAGACGCGGCGCGGCAGAACCGTCAGTTCATGCGCCGAGCGGCCGCCTGGCTCGCCGGGCAGGGAATCGACCAGTTCCTGGACATCGGTACGGGCATCCCCACCCAGCCCAATCTCCACCAGATCGTCCAGGAGATCGTGCCGGCGGCGAAGGTCGTCTACACCGACAACGACCCGATCGTCCTGCGCCACGCCGAGGCGCTGCTGATCAGCAGCGACGAAGGTGTCACCGACTACATCCAGGCCGATGTGCGGGAGCCGGACTCCATCGTCCGGCACGCCCGCCGGGTCCTGGACTTCGACCGGCCGATCGCGCTGTCGCTGATCGCGCTGATGCACTTCGTCACCGACGAGCAGGACGCCCACGGAATCGTCCGCAACCTGGTCGCCACGCTGCCTTCGGGCAGTTACCTGGTGCTGTCGCACGCCGCGTCCGACCTCTATCCGGAACTCGCCGCGCAGGTCACCGCCGAGTACGCCAAGGGCGGCATCCGGCTCGGTTTCCGGTCGCGTCCGGAGGTGGAGCGCTTCTTCGACGGCCTGGATCTCGTGCCGCCGGGCCTGGTGACCGCCACCGAATGGGGCGTGTCGGGTACGGACACGGTGCCGGAGGGGAGCGGGATCTACGCGGCGGTGGCCCGCATTCCGTAACTCCGGTTCACGTCCGGCGGCGGTGCGCCACCCCACCGCGTCGATTTGCCTTCGAGTGGGCTCCAGCCCCCACACTGATCGCGACGAGAAGGCCGGCATCCGTGCCACGGCAGAACGGCGGCAGCAGATGGCAACGACGAGCGGGGCGGGGCATCCCCTGCCCTACGACACCTATCGTGAGGCGATCGAGCGGGAGACCCGTCGGTTCGCCGAGGCGGTGCGGGGTGCCGACCCGTCGAGCGCCGTGCCCTGCTGCCCCGACTGGACGCTGGCCGACCTCACCCGGCACGTGGGGACGTTGCAGCGCTGGTTCGGCACGCTGTTGACCCAGCGCGTGCAGGAGCCTCCGCGCAGCCGTGACATGGAACTGGGGCTGCCGGACGACCCGCACGCGTATGCCGACTGGGTGGCGGCCGGGGTGCCCGAGGTGGCGGCCGTACTGCGGGACACCGATCCGGACGCGGCGATGTGGGCGTGGGGGGAGGACCAGCACGCGCGGTTCTGGGCGCGCCGGATGCTCTGCGAGACGCTGGTGCACCGGGTGGACGCGGAGCGCGCCGTCGGCCGGGAGCCGGACCTCGACCCCGTACTGGCGGCGGACGGCGTGGACGAGTTCCTCGTCAACCTGCCCTACGCGGGGCTCTTCGCCCCCGGTGTGACGAAGCTGCGCGGCGACGGCGAGATCCTCGCATTCCGGTGCGCCGGCCCCGGTGGCGCGGCGGGCGAGGAGTGGCGGGTGCGGCTGGACGCGGACGGCTTCCGGCTGTCGCCGCCGGCCGGCGGCGGCGCCGGGCCCGAGCCGGAGACGGTGGCGGTGCGCGGGGAGGCGGCGGATCTCCTGCTGCTGCTCTACGGTCGGCGGTCGTACCAGGAACCCGTCTTCGACGTCTCGGGAGACGTCACGGTCCTCGATCGCTGGTTCGCGCACACGGCCTTCTGATCCGGTGGCGGCCCGGGGCGCCGCGTGCCGTGCTCATCCGGGCGGTGGCGTAGGCGGTACGGCCGGTTCGTCGGCCGGGAGGCGGACGGCGAGCGCCGCGATGTCGTCCTGCAGACGGTCGCCGCTGTAGGCCAGCAGGTCGTGGTGGAGCCGTTCCAGCAGCTCCCGGGGCGGCAGCGAGCACCAGGAACGCAGGCGCTGGAGCAGGGGGTAGAAGGAGCCGGCCGCGTCCCGCGTCTCCGTGATGCCGTCCGTGTACAGCAGGAGCTGGTCACCGGGCCGGAAGGAGTAGGCGTCGACGTGGTACGGCTCCCCCAGCAGCACCCCGAGGTTCAGCGGCGGCGCCGACCGTCCCCTGTCGAGTTCGCACACCTCGCCGGAGCGGATGCGGATCGGTGGTGGATGGCCGCAGTTGACGACGCGGACCAGCGGCTCCCCGAGGGGGATCTCGGCGAAGACGGCGGTGACGAAGCGTTCGCCCACCTCGCTGCCGCCCAGCAGCACAGCCCTGCGGTTCATGCTCGTCTCCACCCGGTCGGCCAGGGCGGGCAGGGCGGGCTCGTCGTGTGCCGCCTCGCGGAACGCGCCGAGCAGGGCCGCGGCGGTCTCCACCGCGAGCAGCCCCTTGCCCCGGACGTCGCCGATGAGCAGCCGGACGCCGTACCGGGTGGGGACGGCCTCGTACAGGTCGCCGCCGACGCGTGCCTCCGCGGCGGCGGACCGGTAGAGGCTGTCCAGGTGCAGGCTGCCGATCCGGTGCGGAACCGGTCGGAGCAGGACCCGCTGGGCGATGTCGGCCACGAAGCGTACGTCGGCCAGCGTGCGCTCACGGCGGACGCGGTGCGCGGCCAGGATCATGCCGAGGACGCCGACCAGGCCGGTGCAGATGTAGGCGGCCACGTAGTGGCGGTCCCACAGGTAGCCGACCTCGCGGCCCGCGCAGCACGGGGTACCGGCCAGCACCCCTTCCAGGACGACGGCGAACACGGTGGCGGCGCCGACGACGACCGGGCCGTGGGCGAAGGCGGCCACGAGCGGCAGAGCGATCAGCACGAAGCTGACCGGCCACTCCACGGGCGTCGCGGGTTCCAGCAGCAGAAGGACGGCGACGTACAGGACCGGTAGCCATCGCATCCATGCGGGAGGGTCCGGCAACCGCGTCCGCGCACCTGCTCCGCCCTCCGACTCCCGACCGGTATGTCCAGGCTTCGGCATACGTGGTCTTCGCACACGGACTCCTGTCACAGGAACTCGACAAGACTTCCAGCCTCGTGTGCGGCGCCACGGCGCGCCGGTGATTGCTCCACTCAACGGCATGTTCCGTCCCCACTCACCGCAGGACCACGGTGCCGCCGGCGGCCCGGGGCGGAAGCACTGCCAGGCGAGACGATCGCCGACGTACCGGACCGCGCCGGCGGGTCGGGGCCGTGCGGGCCTGCGGTGCGTGCGGGTGACGGTGACCAGCCGCCGGAGGCGGACACTCGCCCTCGGCCGCACCGACCCGGACGGTTCCGTCGCCGTGCTGCGACAGCGGGCGGGCGGACGCGCCCGGCCCCTCGATCCCCCTCACCCATCGGCGGCCACACCGGTCGCCGATCGCGCAGGCGCAGTGCTAGAAAAGGGAGATGAGCGGACGTTCCCGCTGGCCATGGGCGAGCGCGGCGCCGCCGCCCGGCGCACGGGGGTCATCCGAGCCGTCCCGTGGCCGCAGGCTCTGGCCGCCGCGCAGACGGCGTCTTTCGCCGTCCCTGAGCGTTCGCACGCTCGCCGCGCAGGTCTTTCTGCTGCAGGCGCTGATCATGCTGATGCTGGTCGCGGCGGGTGCCGCCGCCCTGTTGGTGCAGGGCCGGTACGACGCCCAGCGCACCGCCGAGGACCGTTCCCTGGCCGTGGCGGAGGCGTTCGCGCACGCGCCCGGAACGGCGCTCGCGCTGAGGTCGCCGGATCCGGCGGCCCGGTTGCAGGCGGCGACGGAGCAGGTACAGAAGGGTTCCCGCGTCGACTTCGTCAGCGTCCTCGACCGGCACGGGATCCGGATCACCGACTCCGACCCCACCCTGATCGGCACGAACGCCCAGGGGGTCGGCCGGGCCGCCATGGGCGAGACGTTCACCGAGACGTTCCACGGCTCGCCGTCCGACGCCGTGCGGGCGGTCGTACCGGTGACGGACCCCAGCAGGCGCGTGGTCGGCATCGTCACCGCCGGGATCCAGTACGGCAACGTGGGCCAGGTGCTGAACCAGCAGCTGCCGATGCTGCTCGGCATGGCGGCGGGGACGCTGCTGCTGGCGACCGGGGGCGCGGCGCTGGTCAGCCGCCGGCTGCTGCGGCAGACCCACGGTCTCGGGCCGGCCGAGATGACCCGGATGTACGAGCACCACGACGCCGTGCTGCACGCGGTGCGCGAGGGGGTCCTGATCGTCGGCGGCGACGGGTGCGTCGTGCTCGCCAACGACGAGGCGTGCCGGCTGCTGGACCTGCCCGGGGACACCGACCAGCGGCATGTGCGGGAACTGGGGCTGGGACCGGGTCTGGCAGGGTTGCTGCTGTCGGGTGAGACCGCGTCCGACGAGGTCGTACCGGCCGGGGACCGGCTGCTGGCGGTGAACACCCGGCCCACCGCGCCGTACGGCGGCGCTCAGGGGCTGGTCGCCACGTTCCGTGACACCACGGAGCTGAGGGCGCTGTCCGGGCAGGCCGAGGTGGCGCGGAGCCGCCTGTCGTTCCTGTACGAGGCGGGCGTGCGGATCGGCACCACACTCGACGTACGGCGTACGGCGGAGGAGCTGTCCGAGGTGGCGGTTCCCCGCATGGCCGACTTCGTCACCGTGGAACTCCTCGACTCGGTGCTGCGCGGCGAGGAGCCCACGAGCGCGGTCCGCGAGATGCGCCGTACCGCGCTGCGGGCCTCGCAGGGCGGACATCCCTTGCAGGCGGTGGGCGAGGTGATCCGGTTCCTGGTGGCCGACACGCCGATGGCGGCGGCGCTGCGGCGGGGCAAGGCCGTCCTGGTCCAGGATCTGCGCTCCGCCGCGGACTGGCGGGCGCAGGACCCCGAGGGGGCGCGTCGGGCGCTGGACTACGGCATCCACTCGCTGATCACGGTGCCGCTCCGGGCGCGCGGGGTGGTCCTCGGCATGGTCAACTTCTGGCGTGGTGCGGGCTCCCCCCGGTTCGAGGAGGAGGACGTCGCCGTGGCCGAGGAACTGGTCGCCCGGGCCGCCGTCGCGATCGACAACGCGCGCCGGTACTCCCGCGAGCACGCGCTGGCCGTGACGCTGCAGCGCAATCTGCTGCCGCTGGGCCTGCCGGACCAGGGCGCGCTGGAGGTCGCCTCACGCTATCTGCCGGCGGAGTCCGGCGTGGGCGGCGACTGGTTCGACGTCATCCCGCTGCCCGGTTTCCGGGTGGCGCTGGTCGTCGGGGACATCGTGGGACACGGGCTCCAGGCAGCGGTCACCATGGGACGGCTGCGCACGGCCGTGCTGAACTTCTCCTCGCTGGACCTGGCCCCGGACGAACTGCTCGGGCACCTCGACGAGATGGTCACCCGGCTGGACACCCAGACCGCGACCGCCGCCGACGACGACCGGGTACCGCTCACCGGTGCCACCTGCCTCTACGCCATCTACGACCCGGTCGGCGGACACTGCACGCTCTCCCGCGCCGGGCACCTCGCGCCCGCCGTGGTGGATCCGCAGGGCAGGGTGTCCTTCCCCGACCTTCCGCTGTCGCCGCCTCTGGGGGTGGGCGGTCATCCCTTCGAGGCCGGCGAGCTGGAGCTGCCCGAGGGCAGCCGTCTCGTCCTGTTCACCGACGGGCTGATCGAGAACCGCGGACGGGACATCGACGAGGGCCTGGCGCTGCTGGCCTCGGCCATCGCCGACGCGGACCGGACGCCGGAGGAGACCTGCCGCGCCCTCGTGGAGACGATGCTGCCCGGGCATCCCAGTGACGACGTGGCGCTGCTGGTCGCCCGGACCCGGCTGCTCGACCCCGCGTCCGTCGCGACCTGGGACGTCCCGTTCGACGTGGAGGCCGTGCCCCGGGTACGCGGCGAGGTGAGCCGGCGGCTCGCCGACTGGGGGCTGGAGGAGGCGGCGTTCGGCACCGAGCTGATCCTCAGCGAACTCCTGACCAACGCGATCCGCTACGGCGCTCCGCCCGTACGGGTGAGGCTGCTGCTGGGCCGCACCCTGGTGTGCGAGGTGGCGGACGGCAGCAACACCTCACCCCGGCTGCGGCGCGCGGCCACCACCGACGAAGGGGGCCGCGGTCTGTTCCTGGTCTCCCAGTTCGCCGACATGTGGGGTACGCGCTACGCGGCGCGGGGCAAGGTCATCTGGGCGGAGCAGAGGCTGGAGGGCGCCCCGGAACCGGATCCTTCCGCCCTCCTGGACGTCCTGGGCATCTGACGTCACGGCCCGGCACCGGGGCGGGTCAGGACAGCCAGTCCTCGTAGCGGGTGGGGGCCAGCCGGGCGTGCGGGTCGGTGAGCACGTCCCCCTTGACGACGGCGAACATGCCGGCGGTCGGATCGGTGACGACGCTGCGGTGGTCGCCCTTGCGGGACAGGGTCATGCGGCCCAGCTCGTCCAGGGTGAAGATCTCGGGGCCGGCGATGTTGCGCGTGCCGTTCAGCGGGGCGCCCACGGCGACCTCCGCCACCGCGTCGGCCACGTCCTTGGCGGCGATCGGCTGGATCGGCGTGGCGGGCAGCCGGACGGTGTCGCCGTCGGTGGTCCAGGACAGGACGTCGTCCATGAACTCCATGAACTGCGTGGCCCGGACGATCGAGTACGGGACGGGTCCCGCCGCGAGGATGTTCTCCTGGAGCACCTTGGCCCGGTAGTAGTCCAGCTCCGGCACCCGGTCCACGCCGACGATCGAGAGGATGACGATGTGGCCGACGCCACCCTTGCGGGCCGCGGCCAGGAGGTTGTCCATCGAGGTCCGGAAGAACGCCAGGGAGGCCGCGTCGAAGGTCGGGGAGTTCGTCGCGTTGACCACCACATCGGCTCCCGCCACGGCCGCGTCCAGCCCCTGGCCGCTGATGACGTCGACCCCGGTGGAGTGCGAGTGCGGCACCGCCTCGTGCCCCGCGGCGTTCAGATTCTTCACGACCTGCGAGCCGATCAGCCCGGTACCGCCGATGACTGCGACCTTCATGACACACCTTTCGTCGGGCTTACCGGAAATATGGCATATGTACTGCCGTGGGGCGCGGGGTGGGAGAGCGAGCGGGACAGGGGGTGACCGGTGACGACGCCCGCCCGGCAGCCCGTTCGAAACTTTCTGTGTGCCCGCCGGCGCCGGGCCCGTAATATCGGTGATCTCTTGGGGGGGTGGTCATGGGCAAGCGGCGCCCTGGCTCGCCGACGCTGGAGGAGGTGGCCGCTCACGCCGGAGTGGGCCGGGGTACGGTCTCCCGCGTCGTCAACAACGCGGCCGGTGTGAAGGAGTCGACACGCCGGGCCGTGCAGCAGGCCATCGAGGAGCTGGGCTACGTGCCCAATCTCGCGGCCCGTTCACTCGCCGGGCGACGGGCCGACGCCGTCGCGCTCGTCATGACGGAGCCGGACTGGCGGAAGTTCGCGGAGCCCTTCTTCTCCGAGATCGTCCGTTCGCTCGGCGACGCCCTGACCGACACCGGGATGCAGCTGCTGCTGACCCTGGTCCGCTCGGACACCGAGCGGGAGCGCTTCCTGGAGTACGCCCGCGGCGGCCGGGTCGACGGGGTGCTGGTGATGTCCGTGCACGCCGGCGATCCGCTGCCCGACATGCTCGCCGAGGCCCGGCTGCCGACCGTCCTGCTGGGCCGCCGCTCGGCCGACGAGCACGTCAGTTACGTCGACGCGGACAACGTCGGCGGCGCCCGCGGCGCGGTCACCCATCTGCTGGACAAGGGCCGGCGGACGATCGCCACGATCACCGGGCCGCTCGACATGTACGTCACCCGGTGCCGCCTGCGCGGCTACCACGAGGCCCTGGCCCAGGCCGGGCTGGACGCCCCGCCGTCCTGGGTCGCGGAGGGCGATTTCACCGCGGAGAGCGGCCGGCGCGCCATGGCCCGGCTGATCGAGCGGCACCCGGAGATCGACGGCGTGCTCGCCGCCTCGGACACCACGGCCGCCGGCGCCCTTGAGGCGCTGCGCGCGGCGGGACGCCGGGTGCCGGAGGACGTCGCCGTCATCGGGTTCGACGACTTTCCGCTGGCCGAGCGGACCGAGCCGCGGCTGACCACCGTACGGCAGCCGCTGGAGGAGATCGGGCGGGCCATGGTGCGGCTGCTCCTGGAGGAGCTGGAGGAGTCGTCGGTGGCGTGGCGGCATGTGGTGCTCCGTACGGAGCTGGTGGTGCGCGAGTCGGCGTAGCGGTGCGGCGCGGCCGGGCCTGAGTTCGGGAGCGCTCCCAGGCGACGGCAGTCGCACCAACCCGACCGCCTCGACCTGTGGTTTCGAGACGTCTTCGACCCTCACCGCGCACGAAGCCTTGTCAGGGACATGAACTCTCCCTACAGTCCCTGCCCAACGGAGGGAATGGGAGCGCTCCCAACCACCTGCGCCCGGGAGCGCTCCCGAACTCCCCTCACCGTCATGGAGAGGACCCGCATGCGACCGCACAAGCACCCTGTCCGTGGAGCACGCGGCCTGCTGGGCGCACTGCTCACCGCGCTCGCCGCCCTGACCGCGCTGCTCACCGTCGCCCCCGCGGCCCAGGCCGACACCACGATCTGCGAACAGTACGGCTCGACGACGATCCAGGGCCGCTACGTCGTCCAGAACAACCGCTGGGGCACCGGCGAGACCCAGTGCATCGGCGTCACGGACTCCGGCTTCCGCGTCACCCAGGCCGACGGCTCGGTACCGACGAACGGCGCCCCGAAGTCCTACCCGTCCGTCTACAACGGCTGTCACTACACCAACTGCTCGCCCGGAACGAACCTTCCGGCCCGGCTCGGCACCATCTCCCGCGCGCCCACCAGCATTTCCTACAGCTATGTGAGCAACGCGGTCTACGACGCCGCGTACGACATCTGGCTCGACCCCACGCCCCGCACCGACGGCGTCAACAAGACCGAGATCATGGTGTGGTTCAACAAGGTGGGCCCCATCCAGCCGGTGGGTTCCCAGGTCGGCACCGCGACCGTCGCCGGGCGTCAGTGGCAGGTGTGGTCCGGCAACAACGGCTCCAACGACGTGCTGTCCTTCGTGGCGCCGTCGGCGATCACCAGCTGGAGCTTCGACGTCATGGACTTCGTCCGGCAGGCCGTGTCCCGCGGGCTCGCGCAGGACAGCTGGTACCTGACCAGCGTGCAGGCGGGCTTCGAACCCTGGCAGAACGGCGCCGGCCTGGCCGTGACCTCGTTCTCCTCCACGGTCGACACCGGCAGCGGCGACCCGGGCGGTCCCGGGAGCCCGGCGGCCTGCAAGGTGGCGTACGGGACGAACGTCTGGCAGGGCGGCTTCACCGCCGAGGTCACCGTCACCAACACCGGCTCCTCCCCCGTCAGCGGCTGGCAGCTGGCCTTCACCCTGCCCGCGGGGCAGCGGATCAGCAGTGCCTGGGGCGCCACCGTGACGCCGTCCTCGGGGGCGGTCACGGCGAGCGGGCTCGCCTACAACGCGCAGATCGCGCCCGGCGGTCAGGTGACCTTCGGGTTCCAGGGCAGCTACGGCGGCACGTTCGCCAAGCCCGCCGGATTCAGCCTGAACGGGGCCGCCTGCACCACCGCGTGACCCGCGCACCCGGCGCACCGCCCGCGTGACACACCCACCCGCTCCGGGACCCGCCCGTCCCGCACCCGCCGATCGGGCGGGTCCCGGCTCCACCCCGGCGCCGCCCCACGCCCGGCCCCGCCCCGCTCCCGGACCGCTCCAGGAAAGGCCCGCCTCGCATGAGCCTCCCGCTCGCCCGCCGCCGCCCGGTGACGGCTCTGGCGCCATGCCGACGCCCGCGTCCTGGCTGCCCGGCACGGAGGGCGCCGGACTGGGACCTGGGCGGCTCCCGCGTCACCAGCCTCTGGAACGGCTCCCTGACCACGGCCGGCGGCCGGGCCACCGTCCGCGACGCCGCCTTCAACGGCTCCCTGCGGCCCGGTGCCACCACCTCGTTCGGCTTCACCGCCGACGGCCCCGCACTGCGCCGGGAGCTGAGTGCGCCCGTCGGCCGCACCTGCCTCGTACCACCCGCAGCCCCGCACGAGGAGGACGCATGACACACCCCGCCCACCGGACGCCCGCGCACCGGCCGGGACCGGGGCGCCGACGGCACCGGGCGGCCTCGCTGGGCGCGACGTTCGCCACCCTGGCGCTGGGCCTGACCGGCCGGCTCACCGCGCAGCCCGCCGTCGAGACCCCCACCCACGACCCGTTCGCCGGCCACAGCCACGGCACCGGCGTGACGCACACCGACGCCCCGGCGATCGCGGCGTACTCCGCTACGACGCCCGCCCGGGGTTTACCGCCCGTCTGATCCGAATCGAAAGGAGCTGAACGTGGCTCGACGCAACAGACTGATGTCGGTGGCAGCGGCTCTGTCGACGCTGCTGGCGGCACTGGCCCTGACCCTCCTGGGGCAGACCAGCGCACAGGCGCACGGGGTGGCGATGCTGCCCGGATCCCGCACCTACCTGTGCTACCTGGACGCGCACACGACGACCGGCGGGCTGGACCCGACCAACCCGGCGTGCCGGGACGCGCTGGCGAAGAGCGGTGCGACGGCACTGTACAACTGGTTCGCCGTGCTCGACTCCAACGCCGGTGGCCGGGGCGCGGGTTATGTCCCGGACGGCACCCTGTGCAGCGCGGGTGACCGGTCGCCGTACGACTTCCGCGCCTACAACGCGGCCCGCTCGGACTGGCCGCGGACCCATCTGACCAGCGGCGCGACGATCCAGGCGCAGTACAGCAACTGGGCGGCGCACCCGGGTGACTTCCGGGTCTACGTCACCAGGCAGGGCTGGTCGCCCACCTCGGCCCTGCGCTGGGCCGACCTGGAGCTGATCCAGACGGTCACCAATCCGCCGCAGCAGGGGTCGCCGGGCACCGACGGCGGCCACTACTCCTGGGACCTGAAGCTGCCCGCCGGGCGGTCCGGTGACGCCCTGCTGTTCATCCAGTGGGTCCGCTCCGACAGCCAGGAGAACTTCTTCTCCTGCTCGGACATCGTCTTCGACGGCGGCCACGGCGAGGTCACGGGCATCCGCTCCTCCGGCGGCACGCCGACGCCCACGCCGGCCCCCACGGATCCGCACACCGGTTCCTGCATGGCCACGTACTCCGTGGTGAACTCC
Organism: Streptomyces sp. NPDC052721; assembly: GCF_040678315.1. Classification (NCBI taxonomy): domain Bacteria; kingdom Bacillati; phylum Actinomycetota; class Actinomycetes; order Kitasatosporales; family Streptomycetaceae; genus Streptomyces; species Streptomyces sp. NPDC052721. The sequence goes on from NZ_JBFATL010000058.1 coordinate 32,087, forward strand.
TGGAGCGGTGGCTTCCAGGCCTCCGTCGAGGTCATGAACCACGGCACGGCGCCGCTCGACGGGTGGGCCGTGGCCTGGCGGCCCGGGGCGGGCACCAAGATCAGCAGCTTGTGGAACGGCACGCTGTCCACCGGTACCGACGGCACGGTCACGGTCCGCAACGTGGACCACAACCGGGTCGTGCCCGCCGACGGCAGTGTCACCTTCGGTTTCACCGCGGCATCGACCGGCGACAACGTCCCCGCCGGTTCCCTCGGCTGCGTCACGTCACAAGGCACCACCTGACGCGTACGGCCTCCGCCTCCCCGGCCGGTTCCGGGGAGGCGGTGGGCATCCGCAGCACGTACGGGCGGCACAGCGCGCGTCAGCCGGTTCACCGCCGCCCCGGGAGAAACGACTGGCGAACTCCGGCCCGGCCGGACGAACATGGCACGCATGAGTGAGCAACCCGCACGCTGGAGCCAGGCAACCGTCCACCCCGACATGTGGGTCGACCCCGCAGACGACCCCCGGCACAGCGAAGGAGCCGGTCCGGAGGGGGAGCTCGCGACGCTGGAGGACTTCCTGACGGGGTACCGCACGACCCTGCGGATGAAGTGCGAGGGCCTGGACCCGGAGCAGCTGGCCCGCCGGTCGGTTCCGCCGTCGACCATGTCGCTGCTGGGCCTGCTGCGCCACCTCGCCGAGGTGGAGCGGGACTGGCGCGGCTGGATCAGCGACGGTGATCCGCTGCCGAAGCTGTACGGCGAGCCCGACGGGGACTTCAACGGTGCCGTCGCCGAGCAGGCCGTGATCGAGGCCGCGTATGCCGATCTGGCGCGCGAACAGGCCGCGACCGACGCCGCGCTGGCCGAGCACCCGGACCTGGGTGAGCGGCTGGGGAAGGACAGGATCGCGGTGCGCGAGCTGCTGGTGCACCGGATCGAGGAGTACGCCCGTCACTGCGGACACGCCGATCTGCTGCGTGAGTGCGTCGACGGCCGGGTGGGCCAGTGACCGGGGCCGTCCTCGCCCGGCGAGGTCCCGCGGGGCGTGCGGCGTGACGGCTTCGGTGCCGAGCGAGCCGACGCACGGCTTCCCCTTCCCCGTGCGCCCCGCCAGGGGCCCGGCTCAGGAGGTGTCCGCCGTGGTCTTCGCCGGCACGTTCCACGGGACGGCGTACGTGATGCGTGTCAGGTCGGTCATGAGGGCGTTCAGCCATGCCACCGTCGCGTAGTACCGGCGGGGGGCACCGGGCGGCTCGGCGGTGAGACCGGGGAGGACCGGATCGATCAGCGGTGTCGCCGCGACGGGGGTGTCGTCTCCCGGGTCCAGCGCCGCCGAGACCAGCAGCATCCGGCCCGCCACCCGCTCCCCCAGCATGCCGGCCGACTGGGCCGCCGCCGGACTCAGCGGGGTGAGCGGCGGCTCCAGCAGCCGTGCCGATCCCCACAGGGTGTGATGCCCGGCGATCAGCGTCGCCTGCCAGTCCACGGCGGGCGGCGGTACCCGGCGCCCGGCGCCTCCGAAGGGCGGCGTCGGCTCGCTCTGGACCTGCGCGTACGCGGACTCGGTGAGAGCGATGGCACGTTGCAGGCACCGGTGGTGGGGCACCCTGGACAGCGGGGGCGACACCGTGCCGCACGCCACCGAGGCACTGGTGGCCACGACGATCTCCGCGGCCCTGCGCAGCAGTTCCGCCGCCGTGCGGCGCAGCTCCGCGTGGCCGCCCCGGGGCCAGGCCAGCACGCCGAAGACCGCGCCGATCGCACTGCCGATGAGCACGTTCAGCACGCGGACCTCCGCCAGCCGCCAGGTCGGCGGTGCCAGCTGCGCGAAGACCAGCGCGACGAGCACGGTGAACAATCCCTGCGCCCACCCCATGCCCCTGACCGGCCCCACCGTGAAGCCGAGCAGCATCCACAGTGGCAGCAGGACGGCGTACACGGTGGTGTCGGAGCCCACGAGGATCAGGAGACCGGCGCTCAGCAGGGCCCCGGCCAGCGTGCCGACGAGCGCCAGGCGGATGGTGCTCCAGGTGCCGCCCATGGTGGTGCGGGTCAGGGTGAGCGTCGCCAGCATCGCCCAGAAGCCGTGCGGCAGCGTGTCCACCCCGGCCACGAGCCGGGCCGCCGTCAGGGCCAGGGCGATGCGCACCGCGTTCTGGAAGAACACCGACCGGCGGCCGGCGTGACCGCGCAGCCGGTGCCACCACAGGACGGGGGCCCAGGTGGTGGCGTACCAGAACCGGCCGGGCTGCAGTTCCACCGAGGCGTGCCGGCCCCGCACCGCCAGATCGGCCGCCGCTCCCATGGCCAGCGCCGCGTCGGCGATCTCCAGCACGGCGGCGTGGCAGCGCAGCACGGCGGGCGGGAGGCAGGCGTCGGCCGGGGTGGTGGGAGGGCCCGCGGACAGGGCGGACAGCTCCGCGCGTGCCGCGGTCAGCTCCTTCTGCTGTGCCACGGGGGACGTCCCGGCCCGTAGACAGCTCGTGGTCGCCGTGGCCATGCGCGTCACCGCCCCGAGTACGGCGGTCACCTCGGGTGCCGTGCCCCGCTCCGGCAGGGCGGGCAGCCCGGCCAGTCTGCCGAGCAGGGTGCGGGTGGCCAGGCCGGTGTGGGCGAGGGCGCGAGCGCGTACGTCGGGCCCCGCCGGCCGCTCCGCCTCGGGCACGTTGAGCGGTCGCAGCGACTGGCTCGCCTCCTGGGCCGCCAGGATGTCGGTGCCGGACAGGGCACCGCGGTGTGCCGCGAGCTTCGCCGCGCACCGTTCGGCGACCACCGCCGCCCGGGCGGCCCGCTCCCGGTACGACAGGGGAGCGGGTTCCCGGAAGAGCAGCGTCTCGGCCGCGACGAACAGGACCAGCCCGGTCGTCGTACCGATCAGCCGGTCGCCGAGGGAGCCCGGGTCGTACGGCGGGAAGGAGGGGAGGATGTAGAGGAGTTGGAGGCCCGGCGCCGCGCCCGCCGGGCGGGGTCCGCCGACGGCGGCGAAGGCCAGCGTGAAGCCGACCACCAGCATGCCGAGGACCGCGCTCCAGGTCCGCACCGACAGATAGGTGCCGGCGGCCACCAGCACCCAGCACACCGGGAGCAGGCGCGCCATCACCGCCGCGCGCTGCTGCCCGGTACCGGGGATCCTGGCCAGTCCGCCCAGCGCGACGACGGTGAACAGCGCGTAGGTCGCCGCCACGGGCCGGTCGAAGCCGTAGCGGAAGGCGTAGAAGCCGACCGCGGCCACGAGTGTCACGCGCAGCGCACGGCGGCCGGAGGCGGCGTAGGCCGCCGGGAGCCGGGCACCTCGCTCACCCCACACCCCTACAGAATCACCCACCGTGGGGCATCCGGCACCTCGCCGCGGGGTGGGTGCCGGCCACCAGGGCGGCGCGCTCCCGGTGGGCGGGCAGAGCAGGGCGGACGATCTCCCGCGTCCGTTCGTCCCAGGCGTCGGGCAGATGGTCGAGCGTGGCCTCGCCGGTGACGGCGTCCGTCGTCAGTTGCACCCGCTCAGCGGCACCCGAGCCCCGGACCTCGGCAGGTCCGCCCGGACGGCCATGTGGCCCGGGTGGGCACGGAGAGCCACGACGTCGCCTGGGCAGCCGCCGGAACAGCGGCACAGGGGGCCGAAAAAACAAAGGCAAGGAGTCACCCGCTCCTTGCCACTTTCAACTTATAGCGCACCGGGGGGCTTGCGGCAAGGCCCCCGGTGTACCGCAGAATTGCCGACCGAGGCCAGGAAGCTGCGGAAATAGGTGATTCACGAAGTGCGTGTGCTTTTGTCAACGTATGGGTCGCGTGGGGACGTCGAACTCCTGACGGGACCCGCGGCGCGGTTGCGGGGACTCGGCGCGGAGGTGCCGTGGGCGGCAGCCGAGCCCGGCGACCCGAACCTCTCGAACTGATCCGGCGACCTGAGCCCAGAGCGGCCACCCAGCCTCACAACGGAGCCCCTGACGTGAAACTTCCGCTGCCCACCCGTGTCTTCGACCTCCCCGACCGCCTCGCCGCGAAGGCCGACCCGGCGCTGATCGCCGACGACGAGCGGCACTTCGCGGCCATCGCGGAGTGTCTTGAGGAGTCGATCGCCGAACTCTCCGACCGTCTCGACGCCGAGCGCAGGGCCCCGGGCGGCAAGGGCCGGCATGCGATGGACCGGGATGCCGAGATCCACCGGCTGACCGGTCGCCTGCGCACCCTGCGCCGGTACGGACTGGACCTGTGCCTCGGACGCATGGTCGGCGCGGACGGCGAGGAGCCCGTCCACGTCGGCCGGCTGGGGCTCACGGACAGCGCGGGCCGCCGGCTGCTGGTCGACTGGCGGTCCCCCGCGGCCGAGCCGTTCTTCGGGGCCACCCACGCCAACCCGATGGGTCTGGTGAGCCGCCGCAGGTACCGCTGGACCGATGGCCGGATCACCGACTACTGGGACGAGGTGTTCACCCCGGACGGGCTGGTGGGGCACGCCGCGCTGGACGACCAGTCCGCGTTCGTCGCCAGTCTGGGCGCCAGCCGGTCGCCGCGGATGCGGGACGTGCTCGGCACCATCCAGGCCGACCAGGACGCCGTCATCCGGGCGGGTTCGCGCGGCGCTCTCGTCGTGGACGGCGGTCCGGGTACGGGGAAGACCGTCGTCGCCCTGCACCGCTCCGCCTACCTCCTGCACTCCGACCCGAGGCTGGGTCACCGCCGGGGCGGCGTCCTGTTCGTCGGTCCGCACCGGCCGTACCTGGCCTACGTCGCCGACGTCCTGCCCGGCCTCGGCGAGGAGGGCGTGCAGACCTGCACTCTGCGGGACCTGGTCGCCGAGGGCGCCGGGGCCGTGGCCGAGGCCGATCCGGAGGTGGCCCGGCTGAAGGCGTCCGCGGACATGGTGAGGGCGATCGAGAAGGCCGTCAGGTTCTACGAGGAGCCGCCGGCCGAGGGGATGACGGTCACCACGCACTGGTCCGACATCCGGCTGGGCGCCGACGACTGGGCCGTGGCGTTCGACGCGGCGGAACCCGGTACTCCGCACAACGAGGCGCGCGAGCAGGTGTGGGAGGAACTGCTCACGATCCTGGTGGACAAGCACGACGGTGACGTCTCGCCCGAACTGCTGCGCAGGTCGCTGCGGCGGAACAGGGACCTGCTCACGGCCTTCGGCCGCGCGTGGCCGCTGCTGGAGGCGGCCGACCTCGTCGGAGACCTGTGGTCGGTACCGGCCTATCTGCGGATGTGCGCACCGTGGCTCAGCCGCGAGGAGGTGCGGCTGTTGCAGCGCGCGGAGGCCCAGGCCTGGACGGTGTCCGACCTGCCGCTCCTGGACGCGGCCCGGCAGCGGCTCGGCGACCCGGAGGCGGCCCGGCGACAGCGCCGCCACGCCGCCGCAGTCGCCGCCGAACGCGAGCGCATGGACAGGGTCGTCGACACCCTGCTGGAAGCCCACACGTATGACGACGGCGAAGGGGTGCTGGTCATGTTGCACGGGCAGGACATGCGGAACTCCCTGGTCGACGACAGCGTCCTGCCCGCCGCCGATCCCGACCTGCTCGCCGGGCCCTTCGCGCACATCGTCGTGGACGAGGCGCAGGAACTGACCGACGCGGAGTGGCAGATGCTGCTCCTGCGGTGCCCGTCCCGGAGCTTCACCATCGTCGGGGACCGCGCCCAGGCCCGGCACGGGTTCACGGAGTCGTGGCAGGAGCGGCTCGCCCGGGTCGGGTTCGACCGGATCCGCCTGGCGTCCCTGACCGTCAACTACCGGACGCCGGAGGAGATCATGGCGGAGGCCGAGCCGGTCATCCGGGCGGTGCTGCCGGACGCCAACGTGCCGACGTCCATCCGCAGCAGTGGCCTCCCCGTCGTCCACGGCTCGGTCTCAAAGCTGCGCACGGTCCTCGACACCTGGCTCACCGCACACGCCGACGGGATCGCCTGCGTCATCGGCGATCCCGCCTTCCGGCCGGCCGCCCGCGTCCGCTCCCTGACGCCGGAACTGTCGAAGGGACTCGAATTCGACCTGGTCGTCCTCGTCGACCCGGAGAAGTTCGGCGAGGGTGTCGAAGGAGCGGTCGACCACTATGTCGCGATGACCCGGGCGACCCGGCAACTGGTCGTGCTGACGAGCCCCTGACTCAAGGGGCCGCACAGAGGGGTCGGTTCGGGCAGCTCGGTACGCCGCGGTTCGATGAGGTACGGGACCTCGCCGACCCGGCCGAACGAGGCGGCGGCGGCCCGCTGCGCGGCCGGTACCTCCTGAGCCCGAAGGCCCGTCGCGGCGGGCGAGCCGTCATCATCACCAGGATTCCGGGTAGGGCCGTCGGTATGGCTCCGTGCGCTGATGTCCCGCCGTTCCGGGAAGGTCTCCCGCCGTCGGTGGGGAGTGCCCGTGGGTGAGGCGGTGGCGCTGGCCTCCGCGCTCTGCTTCGGCGTGACCCACTTCCTGAACGGGCTCGTCTCACGCAGGCGCGACGGCGTCAGGGCTTCAGGGCTCCCCCGGGGGCGGTCGTACGGAAGCGGGCCCGGTAGACCGTCGGTGAGATGCCCAGTGCGTTCTGGAAGGCCCGCCGCATGGCCTCCGCCGAGCCGAAGCCGGCGCGCGCCGCGACGGTGTCGACGGGCTCGCCGCTCGCTTCCAGGAGGGCCTGGGCCGCTTCGAGCCGGATCGAGTCGGCGTAGCGCCCGACCGTCATGCCGGTGTGCGCCCGGAAGAGCCGGCTCAGGTGACGCACGCTCACGCCGGCCCTGCGCGCCAGAGCGGTCTGGTCATGGCCCGCGCTCGGATCCGCGCCGACGAAGTCCATGACCTGCCGGACGACGGGGTGCGTGGACTCGCGCAGGGTCAGGCGCGCGCTGAACTGGGACTGACCACCCGGGCGCGCCATGAAGACCACCAGCTCTCGCGCGACCTCGCGGGCCACGTCAGGGCCGTGGTCCTCCTCGACCAGGGCCAGGGCGAGATCGATGCCCGAGGTCACTCCGGCCGAGGTGACGACGTTGCCGTCACGGACGAACAGGGCGTCCGTCTCCACTGTCACGCCGGGATAGGCGAGCGCCAGTTCCCGGGCCAGTCGCCAGTGCGTGGCGGCCCGCCGCCCGTCGAGCAACCCGGCTTCGGCCAGCATGAAGGCGCCGGCGCACACCGAGGTGACGCGGCGGGCCCGCCCGGCCAGTGCCGCCGTCCCGGCCACCAGCGCCGGGTCGGCGACAGCCTCCCGCCAGTCCCGCCGGCCCGGGACCACGAGCGTTCCCAGTTGCGCCGGCAGCTCCTCCCGACCGTCGACGACGTCCAGCCGTACCTGGGCGGAGGTGGTCACGGGTCCTCCGGCGGCGGACACGATCCGCACGTCGTACCGCGCCCCGTAGGCGTTCGCGGTCGTGAAGACCTCCGCGGGTCCGGCCACGTCCAGCAGCTGGACACCGGGGAAGGTCAGTACGGCCACGACATGCCGTCGGCACGCGGCGTTCACTCCGGCCACGGCGATTCGAGGATGGTCCGCACGAAGTCACCTCGCTCGAATCCTGGCACGTAGTGCTCCAGGACGTCGGCCTTGACGTTGCCGAACGTGGTCTCGGGCTTGGCGCGGACGCCCTCGGTGAAGGCGTGGAGGATCTGCCGCTTGAAGTCGGGGCGGGGGTGCAGTGCGACGACGGCCGCGCGGTCGGCGGGGGCGATGTCGTCGTATCCGATGCCCAGCACGTCGTACTCGACACCGGCGGTGACCAGCGCCACCTCGGGCTCCATGAACTCCGGGACGCCGGGCGTGGTGTGCAGGGCTATCGCCGTCCACACCCGGCGGATGCTGTCCTCGGGCACGTCGTGGTCCCGCAGGAACAGCCGGGCCGCGTCCGCCCCGTCGACCTCGAAGCGCCGGCCGCTGCCGTGGAAGCGCGCACCGAGGCCGAGGTCGTGGAACATGGCGCCGATGTACAGCAGTTCAGGGTCGAAGCCGATGTCGCGCCGGCGGCCCTGCAGCGCGCCGAACAGGTAGACACGGCGCGAGTGGTGGTAGATCAGATCGCTCGTCTCGTCCCGCACGAGCTGGGTCGCCTCCCGGGCGAGCTTGGTGTCGGGCACGGTGACTCCGCCGGCCACAGACTCGTCAGCCATCTTTGCACCTCGTGTTTGCCAGTCGTATGCGCGCAACGGCGCTGTGACCTCAGTGTCGTCCCGCGGGTGCGGGCGGCACCATGTCCGTAGAGACAGGCAACCCACAGATCCGGACATCCCCCGCCGTGGCCGGCCGGGCAGGCGCCGCGTGGCCGCCGGCCACGGGGTCACGGTGACGGTGGAGCACGCCATGGAGTACCCGGGCTCGGTCGTCGGCCCCTCGGAGGCTGCTCCTTCGTCCTGGACCGGGTGCCGGGCGCGATGCTCTTCCCCGGCGCCTGCCGAGGTCCTGGGCGACGGCGCCCTGCTCCTGGCCTCCCTGGCCGAGGGGCGGCCGGACGCGGCCGGCTGACCGGAGCCGGGCGCGCGCCGGCGCGGCTCCGGGTGTGGCTCAGAACGCGTCCTCGCGGGCACCCGGTCGATGCAGGCCGGCAACACGGCGTCGAGGACCTTCCCCCCTGCCGCTGCGCCGCCGGCTCACGCTCGCCGCGACAGGTCGATCGCCCGGTGGACGTCCTCGGGCCGGAGCACACGCAGGATGCCTTCGAGGAGGTAGTAGTCGGCGTAGGGCAGCGAGACCTCGATGCCGTCCTCGGCCGGGCGGTTGCGGGTGCAGCGGGCCACGACCGCGTCGGCGCGGGCCGAGTTCCTCGTCAGACAGGTGTCCGCGAGCGCGGTGAGCAGCCGCAGTGCCACCTCGCGGTAGGTGTGTCTGCCCGTCGCCGCGTGCAGGTCGAGCAGGCCGCACGCCATGATGGCGCCGGCGGAGGCGTCCTTGATGTCGTGCGGCTGCTGCGGCGCGCGGTAGTCCCACACCGGCACGTGGTCCGGGGTCAGCGCTCCGATGGCGAAGTCGGCGAGTTTGCGCGCGGTGTCCCGGAACTCCTTGTGACCGGTCCGCCGGTACATCGTGGTGAAGCCGTAGATGCCCCAGGCCTGTCCGCGCGACCAGCAGGAGGTGGGGCTGTAGCCCTGCACCGTGTTGGGACCGACCGGGGCGCCGGTGTCCGGGTCGAAGTCGAACACGTGCGGGGTGGATCCGTCGGGGCGGGGGAAGACGCGCTGCGCGGTCCTCGCGTGCTCGACGGCGATGTCCAGGTAGGTGTCGTCGCCGGTCTGCCGGCTCGCGAACGCCAGCAGATCGAGGTTCATCATGGTGTCCATGATGACGCGGCCCGCGTTGGCGCGATCCGCCAGCGCGCCCCAGGCCCGGATGAACTTCCCGCGCGGGTTGTACCGCTGGATCAGGGAGTCGGCCGCCCGTATCGCGCCCGTCCGCCATTCGTCGTCGCCGGTCAGACGCCAGGCGGTGACCCAGGACGGGTAGAAGAGGAAACCGAGGTCGTGCGTGCTCGTGTCGTACTGCCGGGGGGCCAGGTTCCGGGCCGACTCGACCGCCCACGCGCGGAAGGCGTCGTCCTCGCTGTACAGCCAGGCCATCCACAGCGTTCCGGGCCAGAAGCCGCCCACCCAGTCCCCGTTGCGCGAGTACGTCCACTTCTCGAACTTGGTCCCGACCGGGAAGCCTGTCGCACCGGGCGCGACGGTGCGGACCTTCTCCACGGCGTAGTCCGCCGCCGCGCGCAGTGTCCGCAGGGTCGCTCCTGACGGCTGCCGGTCCTCCGCGGTGTCGGCCGCGGCCGGCACCGCGGAGGTCCCCGCAGCCGCCGCACCGGCCGCCGTGGCCAGCAACGCACGCCGGGAAACGCTCATGCTCGCCCTCCAACTCCACTGTGGTCTAGGAAAGTTGGCTGAGCTTTGCACACCGGCCTTGACCGTGTACACCCATGTGTGCGGAGTTCATCAGTATGAACACGAGCGCGGGGAAGCAGATCCCTCCGGACGCCCGTTCAGGACGGATCGCCGGGGACCATGCCCAGTTGCCGCATCTGCGCGAGGACGTCGACGACGCCCCAGATCTCGGCGACGCGGTCGTCCGCGAACCGGAGGATGAAGATCTCGTTGTACCTGACGGGCTTCCCGGTGGCCGGGAGGCCCCGGTACTCCCCGTGGTGCGTACCGGTGACCGTGTTCCGGAAGACGACCTTGTCTCCCTCGGCGATCTCGTCCTCGATCTCGACACGCAGGTCGGGGAACGCGCGCAGAAGCACCTCCCACACGCGTTTGAGGGCCTGCGCCCCCGTCGTCCCCATCGGCACCGGCGCGTGGAACAGCAGGTCCGGCGCGACGATCTCGTCGATCGTCTTCGAGACGGTCTCCAGGTCACCGGTGTGGACGGCGTCCTGCAGGCGGCGGAACGTCGCTTTGTTACGTGCTTCCTGGGCTGTCGCCATGGGGTGGCTCCTCGGGTCGGCGCGAGTCGTCGGGCTGGTGCTCGCTTCTGTGCCCTCTACGACGGGACAGCCCTCCGGTATGTGACATGGCCGCCGGACACGGGCGACCCCCGGCGTGCCCCGGCGGACCGTCCGGCCGGAAACCCGGTGACCGGCGTCGAAGCCCGCCGGCAGCCGGGAACGCGGTCGAAGGCCGGGCCGCCCCCTGCTAGTTTGCGGCCGTGGATCTCTTCTCACGCTCGTGGACGGCCTTGCGCACGGCGGTCGCCGGCCTCCCCGACGAGGACTTCGCGCGGCCGTCCGGCTGCACCGGCTGGCTCGTCCGTGACCTGGCGTGCCACCTGGTCATCGATGCCCAGGACGTGCTGATCACCCTGGTGACGCCGACCACGGCGGAGCCGACCCACGATGCGGTGACGTACTGGAACGTCACCGGCACCCCGCCGGCCGGCGACGATCCGCTGGACGCGCTGACCGTCCGGCTGGCCGCCGCGTACGAGGAGCCACGGCTGCTGAAGTTCCACCTCGACGACGTCGGTTCGGCGGCCGGGCGCGCGGCCGAACTGGCCGACCCGGAGCAGCGGGTGCGTACGCAGGACATGGTCCTCACCGTGGGCGACTACCTCTGCGCGTACGTCCTGGAGTGGACCCTGCACCACCTGGACCTGATCGCGCACCTCCCGGGCGCGGCGGAACCCCCCGGCGCGTGCCTCGCACGGTCACGCGCCGTGCTGGAGGAGATCGCCGGCGCGCCCTTCCCCCCGTCGTGGTCCGACCAGGACGTCCTGCGGATCGGAACGGGACGCCGGCTCCCGACCGCCACCGAGCGCACCGAGCTCGGCCCACTGACCAGGAAACTGCCCCTGGTCCTCGGGTGAGCACGCGGCGCAGGGCTCATCCGGCCTGCACCTGTCCGCAGGGCGGGTAGAACGGGGTCGGGCCCGCGCGGGGCAGCGGTGACGGGGGGTCGTAACCGCGGCCGGGGTGTCCGCCGTGCAGGTGCGGGTGTCGGGTGACAGGCCCGTGTGCGGATCGCCGAGGCGGGCCTGTGTCTCGTAGATGCCGTCGCCGGAGAGTTCGGCCACGCGGGGCCACTCCTACGTCATCGGCGGCGACAGCAACGGCGAGGCCTTTCACGAACCCGACGCCGTCGCAGGGCAGTTGTCCAACAAGTCCTGCGAGAACCGCGACAGCTACAACATGCTCAAGCTGACCCGGCTGCCGCACTCTGGCCCATGCACTCGTGGAGGTGACGGACCGTCGGAAACGGCTCGTGCAAGAGGCCACGGTGCGGGTGCGGTTCGAGGTGTCGGGCGCGGGGGCTCGCCGGGGTCGCCAACGGCACCCCGCACAACCTGGACAGTTTCCGGCAGCCGCGCCGCCACACCTGGCACGGCCGGGCCCTGGCCGTCCTCCGCCCGGCCAAGCGGCAGGGCCACGACACCCTTGTCGCGCGGGCGCCCGGGCTGCGCCCGGCCAGGCTCACCCTGCCGGTGACGTCGGCGTGACGGCCCGCCTGTGCGACCGGGCTCGCGCCTGCCCTCACCGGCGGTATGCTGGCGCGCCCGGTAGCGGCCCGGAGCGGGTGGTCGGTCAGCCGCTGCCGCCTCGCCAACGGTGAAAACGGGTTGACCCACCCGTATCATCCAGGTGTCGCACCGTCAGGAGCGGAGGAAATGATGCCGGAAAGCGCCGGGCCCGTCACCGAATTGACTTCTCAGTACGTCAGCCAGGTGACCAACGACCTCGAACACAACCTCAAGGAGCAGGAACGCATCACGGCTGAAATCGCCGTCCTGCAGGAGCAGTTGGCCACCCTGCAGCACGACCACGGCATCCTGCTCAACATGCAGCAGGCACTCGGCCTCGCCGCACCGGCCGGGCGGGCGGTCGTACCCGCCCCGCGCAAGAAGAGCGGCGCCCCGCGCCGCGCCGACGACAAGAAGCCCGCGGCGAAGAAGCCGGCGGCCAAGAAGGCGGTGACGAAGAAGGCGGCGACGAAGGCGGTGACGAAGAGGGCGACCGCCGGGGAACCTGCGGCCAAGAAGGCGTCACCGTCCGAGCCCGCTCAGCCCACCCTGATCGAACTCGTCCGCCGGCACCTGGCGGAGCAGAAGGAGCCGCGTTCCGCCGCGGAGGTCAGCGAGGCCCTGGTCCAGGCGTATCCCGAGCGCGGGATCCAGACCAAGGTCGTCCGCACCACGCTGGAGAACCTCGTGGCGAGGAACGGCGCCCAGCGCACCAAGCAGGGCACGTCCGTCTTCTACGTCGTGCCGGGCGAATCGACGCGGGAGACGGCGGAGGGCACCGAGACGGGCGCGTGACCGCCGCCACGCCGAGCGGCCCGCGGCGGCGCTCGGCCTCGATGCGGTGGGCGGCGATGCGGCCGATGTCCGTGAGACCCGCGTCCTCGGCCGGCTCGACGACCCGGCCGTGGGACGCAGGGTGGCCATCACCGCGGGGTCGGGCCGGCGGAGCCGAAGCTGGCGAAGTAGGCCGCGGCCATGTCCTCGTCGGCGTGACCCTGCGCGGCGGCGCGCTCCATGCGCTCGGCGCTCGCGGCGGCCACGTCGAGGCGCACGCCGTACTCTTCACCCGCTTGGACGATGAGCCGGGCGTCCTTGGCGGCCGTGGCCACCGCGAACTGGGCGGGGGTCAACTGCTCTTCGAGGATGAGCTTCGACTTCGCCCGCAGGTACCCCATGTCCAGCGGGCCGCCCTCGATCGCGTCGAAGAAGTTCTGCGGGTCCACGTCGAGCGCCCGGGCCAGGGCCAGCACCTCGCCGGCCGCGCTGGTGATCGCGAGAACCCAGCTGTTGGCGACGAGCTTCAGACGGCTCGCGGTACCGGCCGCGCCGTCCTCGCCGGTCCACACGGTACGGGACCCGACCGCGTCGAACACCGGAGCCACGGCCGCGCGGTGCTCGCTCGGGCCCGCGGCGAGGACGAGGAGCTGGCCGGCCTCGGCGGGCTGACGGGTGCCCAGCACCGGCGCGTCGAAGAAGACGAGGTCGTGCTCGCGGGCGAAGTCGGCCAGGTCACGGATGGCCTCGATACCGGCGGTGGTGGACTGCACCCACGCGGCGCCGGAGCGCAGCGCGGGGGCGGCCTCGCGCATGACGTCGAGGGTGGCCGGGCCGTCGTGGAGCATGGTCAGGACGACGTCGGCGCCCTCGACGGCCTCGGCGGGCGTGCCGGCGACGTGCGCGCCGTCGGCGGCGAGCGGTTCGGCCTTGGCGCGGGTGCGGTTCCAGGCGCGGACGGCGTGTCCGGCCCGCGCGAGGTTGCGGGCCATCGCGGCACCCATGATGCCGGTGCCCAGGACACTCACGGTGAGCTTGTCGCTCATGACGTCAACTCCCTGAGGATTATGCGGTTCTGGCGGCGTGGACCAGGCCGTCCAGCCATGCCTGATCGCCGTTCAGCATCGGGTTCGGCGTCTGCCGGGCCAGTTCGGCGGCGGACCGGCCGATCTGCGTCTCCTGGGTGAGGATACGGGCCCGGCCGCCAGGGAGATCTTCCACCAGCCAGGCGTGCAGCACGTCGAGCCGCTCCTCCGGCGTGCCGTCCTGCCGGGCCGTCCAGGACAGCCGGCCCGGGACGCCCTCGGCCGGCGCCTGGCCACCACCTGGGCGTCCAGGGGCGGGGCCGGGCTGCCCCTCGCCCTGGCCTGTGTGGCCGCCCGCGCCGCCCCACGCCCGCACTTCCCGCTGGCGGCCGTGGCCGCCGAACTGCGCGAGGCCGGCGGCAGTCTCGACGCGTTCACCCGGCCCGGCACCCCCGTGGACGTCGTTCACCGTCTTTTCCTGGTCCACCCGGGCCGTGTCGCCCGCCGCCGCCCGGCTGTTCCGGCTGCTCGCCCTGCGCTCGGCGTGCCGTACCCGGAGGCCGACACGCTGACCCGCATGGGCGACACCCACCTGGCCACCGGTGACCGGGAGGGCGCGCGGGCCGCCTGGGAACAGGCCCTCGCCCTGCTCACCCGGCTCGGACATCCGGACGCGGAACGGGTCCGGGAACGGCTCGCCGGGCGGGAGGAGCGGACCGATGCGGGACGACGGCGCACCGGGGCCGGGGCGCGCAATGACGTGCCCGCCGGACCGGACGGCTCTCTAGGGTGGGAGGGTGACGACTCAGGTGATCCTTCTCAACGGTGGTTCCAGCGCGGGAAAGTCCGGGATCGCGCGCTGCCTGCAAACCGTACTGCCCGACCCCTGGCTGGTGTTCGGCATCGACTCGCTGGTCGACGCGCTGCCCCCGGAACTCCAGGGAACGGACGGCGGGATCGAGTTCGCGGAGGACGGCGGGGTGCGGGTCGGGGCGGATTTCCGGGCGCTGGAGGCGGCTTGGATGGAGGGAGTCGCGGCGACGGCTCGCGCGGGCGCCAGGATCGTCGTGGACGACGTCTTCCTCGGCGGAGCGGCCTCCCAGGAGCGGTGGCGGAAGGCCCTCGCCGGACTGGACGTGCTGTGGGTGGGCGTGCGGTGCGACGCCGAGGTCGCCGCGGCACGGGAGATCGCCCGGGGAGACCGGACCCAGGGCATGGCGGCGGCCCAGGCAGACCTGGTGCACCACGGGGTGTCGTACGACCTGGAGGTGGACACCACCCACACCGAGTCCCTCATGTGCGCGAGGGGCATCGCGGCCCGCGTCCGCTGACCGGCGGACGTGTCGGAGGCGCTGGAGTCGGAGGCCGGTGCGGCCGGCTGCCGTCGGCTCTGGCACTCGTCGCCGCACGCGCCGCGAGCCGCAGGGACTTCCCGCTGGCCGCCCTGGCCGCCGGCCTCGCCGAAGACGCGGAGCCTCACGACGCGGAGCCTCACGACGCAGCGCCTTGAGGCGCACAGCCCGGAGACACGGAGTCCCCGGGTCGCTACGGCGAGACGTGGGTTCTGGGCCTTCGGCCGGGGGTCCGCGCGCACCGCGTCCCGAGTGCGGCGGCGGGGGAATCCGTGCACTGTGGGTATACCGGCGGTGCGCTGAGGGGCGAATGCCCCGAGACCAGCGGTTCTACCGTGGCGGAACCCCCTGGAACGCGAGGAGACAGCCATGTCCGATGCCGTATCCCCGGTGACCCCGGTGCTGGAGCCCGCCGCGGCCGAGTTCGCTGCGGCGACCGCCAACCCGCCGTACCTGTTCGACCTGCCCCCCGCCGAGGGCCG
>NZ_JBFATL010000059.1:0-46301 GCF_040678315.1 Streptomyces sp. NPDC052721
GGCCCCCTGGGGGGTGGGCCCGCCCCCGCGTGTGTGGGGGGGCCCGCGGGGGTTGTCCCCCCGGTCGCTTAACGGGCGGGGGGGGGGCCGGAACCGTAGAGTTCCGGCCACCCCGGCGGCACGTTTCTGCTGAGGCCTCTGAGCGCGGTTACGCCTCTTCGTGCGCGGCCACCGCGCGGCGCGCGTCCGCGTCCAGGACACCCCAGCTGATCAGCTGCTCGGTGAGGACCGAGGGGGACTGGTCGTAGATGACGGCGAGTGTGCGCAGGTCGTCCTGGCGGATGGAGAGCACCTTGCCGTTGTAGTCACCGCGCTGGGACTGGATCGTCGCCGCGTAGCGCTGCAGGGGGCCCGCCTTCTCGGCCGGCACGGTGGCCAGCCGCTCCAGGTCCAGGACCAGCTTCGGCGGCGGCTCGGCGGCTCCGCCCGGCGTGGTGCCCGGCAGGAGCTCCTGCACCGGAACGCCATAGAAATCGGCCAGCTCGGCCAGGCGCTGCACGGTCACGGCACGGTCGCCGCGCTCGTACGAGCCGACCACCACGGCCTTCCAGCGACCCTGGGACTTCTCCTCGACACCGTGGAGGGAAAGGCCCTGCTGGGTGCGGATGGCCCGGAGCTTGGCCCCGAGCTGTTTGGCGTATTCGCTGGACATATAGCTCCCCGGACACTGTGTCGACGCGGCCGGCTGGTTTCCCGCCGCGCGGCTGGTAACTCACTGTGAGGTTACGCAGCGTGACTCTTGTGCGTCAAGCCGAATGGTCCACACCGACTCTTCCGTGGTAGTGACACCCGATTAGCCCAAGCGGGTGACAGGGGGGCGTCCGAGGCCGGTCGGGTGACCTGCTACGGTAGATGGCGCAATTCCGACGTCCTTTAAGGTCCGTCCCGTGAGGCGGAGAAGGAGGTCCGTTTCCTATGGACAAGCACGTCACGTCTGCGCAGACGCAAGCGTCCGATGCGCGGCCCGTTCTCGAAGGCCCCGACATCGCACGGGTGCTCACCCGTATCGCCCACGAGATCGTCGAGCGCGCCAAGGGCGCCGACGACGTGGTGCTCCTCGGCATTCCGACCCGGGGCGTCTTCCTCGCCCAGCGGCTCGCCGCCAAGCTGGAGCAGATCACCGACCGCGCGGTCCCGGTCGGCTCGCTCGACATCACCATGTACCGCGACGACCTGCGCATGCACCCGCCGCGCGCGCTGGCCCGCACCGAGATCCCCGGTGACGGCATCGACGGCCGGCTGGTCGTCCTCGTCGACGACGTGCTCTTCTCCGGGCGCACCATCCGCGCGGCCCTCGACGCCCTCAACGACATCGGGCGCCCGCGCGCGGTGCAGCTCGCGGTCCTGGTCGACCGCGGTCACCGCGAACTGCCCATCCGTGCCGACTACGTCGGCAAGAACCTCCCCACGTCGCTGCGGGAGACGGTCAAGGTCCAGCTCGCCGAGGAGGACGGTCGCGACACCGTGCTGCTCGGTGCGAAGCCGGCCGCTCAGTAGCAAGTCAGGCGCACGGCCGCTCCGGCACGCCGCGAACACGCGCCCGCCTGCCCGAAATCTCCCGAATGAACTGCCTTACGGAGCCTGACAGATGCAGCGTCATCTCATCTCGGCCGCCGACCTCACCCGCGACGACGCCGTCCTGATCCTCGACACCGCCGAGGAGATGGCCCGGGTCGCGGACCGGCCGATCAAGAAGCTGCCGACCCTGCGCGGCCGGACGATCGTCAACCTCTTCTTCGAGGACTCCACGCGCACGCGCATCTCCTTCGAGGCCGCCGAGAAGCGCCTGTCCGCGGACGTCATCAACTTCTCCGCCAAGGGGTCCTCGGTCTCCAAGGGCGAGTCCCTGAAGGACACCGCGCAGACCCTGGAGGCCATGGGCGTCGACGCCGTGGTCATCCGGCACGGTGCCTCCGGAGCCCCGTACCGCCTGGCCAACTCCGGCTGGATCGACGCGGCCGTCATCAACGCCGGCGACGGCACCCACCAGCACCCCACCCAGGCCCTGCTGGACGCCTTCACCATGCGCCGCCGGCTCGTCGGCCGCGACGCCGGGCTCGGCCAGGACCTGTCCGGCAAGCGGATCACCATCGTCGGTGACGTCCTGCACAGCCGGGTCGCCCGCTCCAACGTCGACCTGCTGCACACCCTCGGCGCCGAGGTCACCCTGGTCGCCCCGCCCACCCTGGTGCCGGTCGGCGTCGAGACCTGGCCGTGCGAGGTGTCGTACGACCTCGACAGCACGCTGCCCAAGTGCGACGCCGTGATGATGCTCCGCGTCCAGCGCGAGCGCATGAACGCCGCCTTCTTCCCGACCGAGCGCGAGTACTCGCGGCGCTACGGCCTCGACGGTGACCGCATGGCCAAGCTGCCCGAGCACGCCATCGTGATGCACCCCGGCCCGATGGTGCGCGGCATGGAGATCACCGCCGAGGTCGCCGACTCCGACCGCTGCACCGCCGTCGAGCAGGTCGCCAACGGCGTCTCCATCCGGATGGCCGTCCTGTACCTGCTGCTCGGCGGCAACGAGCCCGCCGTCACCCACACCCGTACCGAGGAGAAGTAAGACGATGAGCAAGATCCTGATCCGTGGTGCGAAGGTGCTCGGCGGCGCGCCGCGGGACGTCCTGATCGACGGCGAGACCATCGCGGAGGTGGGTACCGGGCTGTCCGCCGAGGGCGCCGAGGTGATCGAGGCCGGCGGCAAGGTGCTGCTGCCGGGCCTGGTCGACCTGCACACCCACCTGCGCGAGCCGGGCCGCGAGGACTCCGAGACCGTCCTCACCGGCACCCGCGCGGCGGCGAGCGGCGGCTACACGGCCGTCTTCGCCATGGCCAACACCTTCCCGGTCGCCGACACCGCCGGTGTGGTCGAGCAGGTCTGGCGGCTCGGCCAGGAGCACGGCTACTGCGACGTCCAGCCCATCGGCGCCGTCACCGTCGGCCTGGAGGGCAAGAAGCTCGCCGAGCTGGGCGCCATGCACGAGTCCGCCGCCGGCGTCACCGTCTTCTCCGACGACGGCAAGTGCGTGGACGACGCCGTGATCATGCGCCGCGCGCTGGAGTACGTGAAGGCCTTCGGCGGTGTCGTCGCCCAGCACGCGCAGGAGCCGCGGCTCACCGAGGGCGCCCAGATGAACGAGGGCGTCGTCTCCGCCGAGCTGGGCCTGGGCGGCTGGCCGGCGGTCGCCGAGGAGTCGGTCATCGCCCGCGACGTCCTCCTCGCCGACCACGTCGGTTCCCGCGTCCACATCTGCCACCTGTCGACCGCCGGCTCCGTCGAGATCGTCCGCTGGGCCAAGTCCCGGGGCATCCAGGTCACCGCCGAGGTCACCCCGCACCACCTGCTCCTCACCGACGAGCTGGTGCGCACCTACAACCCGGTCTACAAGGTCAATCCGCCGCTGCGCACCGAGCGCGACGTGCTGGCCCTGCGCGAGGCGCTTGCCGACGGCACGATCGACATCGTCGCCACCGACCACGCCCCGCACCCGCACGAGGACAAGGACTGCGAGTGGGCCGCCGCCGCCATGGGCATGGTCGGCCTGGAGACCGCGTTGTCAGTGGTCCAGGAGACCATGGTGGACACGGGCCTGCTGGACTGGGCCGGCGTCGCCGACCGCATGTCCTTCAAGCCCGCGCGGATCGGACAGGCCACCGGCCACGGCCGTCCCGTCTCGGCTGGTGAGCCCGCCAACCTCACCCTGGTCGACACGGAATACCGTGGCCAGGTGGACCCCGCGGGCTTCGCCTCGCGCAGCCGCAACACCCCGTACGAGGGGCGTGAGCTGCCGGGCCGTGTGACGCACACGTGGCTGCGGGGCAAGGCCACGCTCGTCGACGGGAAGCTCACGTGACACCTGTAATCCTGCTGGCCGAGGCCAAGCGGTCGGCCGACGTCACCGACTGGCCGGCCCGTATCGGCTGGCTCGTCGGACTGGTCCTGTTCATCGCGCTCGTCTACTGGCTGATGCGCGAGGGCTGGAAGTGGCGCGGCACCCTGCAGAGCGACCTGCCCGACCTGCCAGGCGCGCCGGAGGAGACCGGCCCGGCCAGACTGAGCATGAGCGGCCGCTACCACGGCTCCACCACCGCCGGACAGTGGCTGGACCGCATCGTGGCCCACGGCCTGGGCACCCGCAGCCGCGCCGAGCTCACCCTGACCGACGCGGGCCTGGAGGTCGAGCGCCCCGGCGCGACCGACTTCTTCGTCCCCACGGCCGCACTGCGCGGAGCCCGGCTGGACAAGGGCATCGCCGGCAAGGTCCTCACCGAGGGCGGACTGCTGGTGGTGACCTGGGCGCTCGGCGACAAACTGATCGACTCCGGCTTCCGCTCGGACCGCGCGGCCGAGCACACCGAGTGGGTCGACACCCTGAACCAGATGATCAACGACACGGAAGGCGCACGATGACGACCTCCACAAGGGGAGCTGGCAAGGTTCCCGCCGTACTCGTCCTGGAGGACGGCCGGGTCTTCCGCGGCCGTGCCTACGGGGCCGTGGGGGAGACCTTCGGCGAGGCCGTCTTCTCCACCGGCATGACCGGCTACCAGGAGACCCTCACCGACCCGTCCTACGACCGCCAGATCGTCGTCGCGACCGCCCCCCAGATCGGCAACACCGGCTGGAACGACGAGGACGACGAGTCCAGCCGCATCTGGGTCTCCGGCTACGTCGTGCGCGACCCCGCGCGCGTGCCGTCCAACTGGCGGGCCAAGCGCTCCCTGGACGACGAGCTGGAGCGGCAGGGCGTCGTCGGCATCTCCGGCATCGACACCCGGGCCCTCACCCGCCACCTGCGCGAGCGCGGCTCCATGCGCGCCGGCATCTTCTCCGGCACCGCGCTCGACAGCGCCTCCGGCGGGGGCACCGCCCCGGACGCCGAGCTGCTGGAGCGCGTGCAGGCCCAGCCGCACATGAAGGGCGCGAGCCTCTACCAGGAGGTCGCGACCAAGGAGGCGTACGTCGTCCCGGCCGTCGGCGAGAAGCGGTTCACGGTCGCCGCCATCGACCTCGGCATCAAGGGCATGACCCCGCACCGCATGGCCGAGCGCGGCATCGAGGTGCACGTGCTGCCCGCCACCGCCACCGCCGACGACGTCTACGCCGTCGACCCGGACGGCGTGTTCTTCTCCAACGGCCCCGGCGACCCCGCGACCGCCGACGGCCCGGTCGCGCTGATGACCGCCGTCCTGGAGCGCAGGACCCCGCTGTTCGGCATCTGCTTCGGCAACCAGATCCTCGGCCGCGCCCTCGGCTTCGGCACCTACAAGCTGAAGTACGGCCACCGGGGCATCAACCAGCCGGTCCAGGACCGTACGACCGGCAAGGTCGAGGTCACCGCGCACAACCACGGCTTCGCCGTGGACGCGCCGCTCGACAAGGTCAGCGAGACCAAGTTCGGCCGCGCCGAGGTCTCGCACGTCTGCCTGAACGACGACGTCGTGGAGGGGCTGCAGCTGCTCGACCAGCCCGCCTTCTCCGTCCAGTACCACCCCGAAGCGGCAGCCGGCCCGCACGACGCCGCCTACCTCTTCGACCGCTTCGTTTCCCTGATGGAGGGCCAGCGTGCCTAAGCGCACCGATATCCAGTCCGTCCTGGTCATCGGCTCCGGCCCGATCGTCATCGGCCAGGCCGCCGAGTTCGACTACTCCGGCACCCAGGCGTGCCGTGTGCTCAAGGCCGAGGGGCTGCGCGTCGTCCTCGTCAACTCCAACCCGGCGACGATCATGACGGACCCGGAGATCGCCGACGCCACCTACGTCGAGCCGATCACCCCCGAGTTCGTCGAGAAGATCATCGCCAAGGAGCGCCCCGACGCCCTGCTGCCCACCCTGGGCGGCCAGACGGCCCTGAACACCGCCATCTCCCTGCACGAGAACGGCGTCCTGGAGAAGTACGGCGTCGAGCTGATCGGCGCCAAGCCCGAGGCGATCCACAAGGGCGAGGACCGCGACCTGTTCAAGGAGGTCGTCGAGGAGGTCCGCCGCAAGATCGGGCACGGCGAGTCCGCCCGCTCGGTCATCTGCCACTCCATGGACGACGTCCTCAAGGGCGTCGAGACCCTCGGCGGCTACCCGGTCGTCGTCCGCCCGTCCTTCACCATGGGCGGTGCCGGCTCCGGCTTCGCGCACGACGAGGAGGAGCTGCGCCGCATCGCCGGCCAGGG
The DNA here is from genome assembly GCF_040678315.1 of Streptomyces sp. NPDC052721. NCBI lineage: Bacteria > Bacillati > Actinomycetota > Actinomycetes > Kitasatosporales > Streptomycetaceae > Streptomyces > Streptomyces sp. NPDC052721. The sequence goes on from NZ_JBFATL010000059.1 coordinate 6,172, forward strand.
CCTCACGCTCTCCCCGACCACCGAGGTGCTCCTGGAGGAGTCCATCCTCGGCTGGAAGGAGTACGAGCTGGAGCTGATGCGCGACAAGAACGACAACGTCGTGGTCGTCTGCTCCATCGAGAACTTCGACCCGATGGGCGTGCACACCGGTGACTCCATCACCGTGGCGCCCGCGATGACGCTGACCGACCGCGAGTACCAGATCCTGCGGGACATCGGCATCGCCGTCATCCGCGAGGTCGGCGTCGACACCGGCGGCTGCAACATCCAGTTCGCGGTGAACCCCGAGGACGGCCGGGTCATCGTCATCGAGATGAACCCGCGCGTGTCGCGTTCCTCCGCGCTCGCCTCCAAGGCGACCGGCTTCCCGATCGCCAAGATCGCCGCCAAGCTCGCCGTCGGGTACACCCTGGACGAGATCCCGAACGACATCACGCAGGAGACCCCGGCCTCCTTCGAGCCCACGCTCGACTACGTGGTCGTCAAGGCCCCGCGGTTCGCCTTCGAGAAGTTCCCGCAGGCCGACTCCACACTGACCACCACCATGAAGTCGGTCGGCGAGGCCATGGCCATCGGCCGCAACTTCCCCGAGGCCTTCCAGAAGGCGCTGCGCTCCCTGGAGAAGAAGGGCAGCCAGTTCACCTTCGTCGGCGAACCGGGCGACAAGGACACCCTGCTGCGCGAGGCCGTACGGCCCACCGACGGCCGCATCAACACGGTCATGCAGGCCATCCGCGCCGGGGCCACGCCCGAGGAGGTCTTCGAGTACACGAAGATCGACCCCTGGTTCGTGGACCAGCTCTTCCTCATCAAGGAGATCGCGGACGAGCTGGCCGAGGCCGCCGAGCTGACCCGCGACCTGCTCGCCGAGGCCAAGCGGCACGGCTTCTCCGACCAGCAGATCGCCGAGATCCGCGGCCTGCGCGAGGACGTCGTCCGCGAGGTCCGGCACGCCCTCGGCGTCCGCCCGGTCTACAAGACGGTCGACACCTGCGCCGCCGAGTTCGCCGCGAAGACGCCGTACTTCTACTCCTCCTACGACGAGGAGACCGAGGTCGCGCGCCGCGAGAAGCCCGCGGTGATCATCCTGGGCTCCGGCCCCAACCGCATCGGCCAGGGCATCGAGTTCGACTACTCCTGCGTCCACGCCTCCTTCGCGCTGTCCGACGCCGGGTACGAGACCGTGATGGTCAACTGCAACCCGGAGACCGTCTCCACGGACTACGACACCTCCGACCGCCTCTACTTCGAGCCGCTCACGCTGGAGGACGTACTGGAGATCGTCCACGCGGAGCAGCAGGCCGGCCCGATCGCGGGCGTCATCGTCCAGCTGGGCGGCCAGACCCCGCTGGGCCTCTCGCAGGCCCTGAAGGACAACGGCGTGCCCATCGTGGGCACCTCCCCCGAGGCCATCCACGCCGCCGAGGACCGCGGTGCCTTCGGCCGCGTCCTCGCGGAGGCGGGCCTGCCGGCGCCCAAGCACGGCACGGCCACCACCTTCGCGGAGGCCAAGGCCATCGCCGACGAGATCGGCTACCCGGTCCTGGTCCGGCCGTCGTACGTCCTCGGCGGGCGCGGCATGGAGATCGTCTACGACGAGACCCGCCTCGCCTCCTACATCGCCGAGTCGACCGAGATCAGCCCCTCCCGGCCGGTCCTCGTCGACCGCTTCCTGGACGACGCCATCGAGATCGACGTCGACGCGCTCTACGACGGCGAGGAGCTGTACCTCGGCGGTGTCATGGAGCACATCGAGGAGGCCGGCATCCACTCCGGCGACTCGGCGTGCGCCCTGCCCCCGATCACCCTGGGCGGCTTCGACATCAAGCGGCTGCGCGCCTCCACGGAGGCCATCGCCAAGGGCGTCGGCGTGCGCGGCCTGATCAACATCCAGTTCGCGATGGCCGGGGACATCCTGTACGTCCTGGAGGCCAACCCGCGCGCCTCCCGTACGGTCCCCTTCACGTCGAAGGCGACCGCCGTACCGCTGGCCAAGGCCGCCGCCCGGATCTCGCTGGGCGCGACCATCGCCGAGCTGCGCGCCGAGGGCCTGCTGCCGAAGAACGGCGACGGCGGCGAGCTGCCGCTGGACGCGCCGATCTCCGTCAAGGAGGCCGTCATGCCGTGGTCGCGGTTCCGCGACATCCACGGCCGCGGTGTGGACACCGTCCTCGGCCCGGAGATGCGCTCGACCGGCGAGGTCATGGGCATCGACTCGGTCTTCGGCACGGCGTACGCCAAGTCGCAGGCCGGTGCCTACGGCCCGCTGCCCACCAAGGGCCGCGCGTTCATCTCGGTCGCCAACCGCGACAAGCGCTCGATGATCTTCCCGGCGCGCGAGCTGGTCGCGCACGGCTTCGAGCTGCTCGCGACCTCGGGCACCGCCGAGGTCCTCAAGCGCAACGGCATCAACGCCACGGTCGTGCGCAAGCAGTCCGAGGGCACCGGCCCGAACGGCGAGCGGACCATCGTCCAGCTCATCCACGACGGCGAGGTCGACCTCATCGTCAACACCCCGTACGGCACCGGTGGCCGCCTCGACGGCTACGACATCCGTACGGCGGCCGTGGCGCGGTCCGTGCCGTGCCTGACGACCGTCCAGGCGCTCGCCGCGGCCGTCCAGGGCATCGACGCCCTCAACCACGGTGACGTGGGCGTCCGCTCGCTCCAGGAACACGCGGAACACCTGACCGCGGCCCGCGACTAGCAGCCCCGAGGGGGACACCGGAAACGGTGTCCCCCTCTTCATGAGGGCTCCCTGAAGCTTCAAGAGGACATGTACATGTACAAGCTTTTCTTCCGTCTGGTCTTCCGGCGGATGGACCCGGAGCAGGCCCACCACCTGGCCTTCCGCTGGATCCGCCTCGCCGTCCGCATCCCGGTGCTGCGCACCTTCGTCGCCGCAGCCCTCGCGCCCCGCCACAAGGAGCTGCGCACCGAGGCGTTCGGGCTGCGCATGCACGGCCCGTTCGGGCTCGCGGCCGGATTCGACAAGAACGCGGTGGCCATCGACGGGATGGCGATGCTGGGCTTCGACCACGTCGAGATCGGCACGGTGACGGGGGAACCGCAGCCCGGCAACCCCAAGAAGCGGCTGTTCCGGCTCGTGGCGGACCGCGCGCTGATCAACCGTATGGGCTTCAACAACGACGGCTCCCTGGCCGTGGCGGCCCGCCTGGCCACCCGTGAGCCGGTCTTCAAGACGGTGGTCGGCGTCAACATCGGCAAGACCAAGGTCGTCCCCGAGGCGGAGGCCGCCGCCGACTACGTGAAGTCCGCCGAGCGCCTCGCGCCGTACGCGGACTACCTGGTCGTCAACGTCTCCTCGCCGAACACGCCCGGTCTGCGCAACCTCCAGGCGGTGGACCACCTGCGCCCGCTGCTCACCGCGGTGCGCGAGGCCGCCGACCGCACGGTCGCGAACCGGCGCGTCCCGCTGCTGGTGAAGATCGCCCCCGATCTCGCCGACGAGGACATCGACGCGGTCGCCGACCTCGCCGTGGAGCTGGGCCTCGACGGCATCATCGCCACCAACACCACCATCGCGCGCGAGGGCCTCGGCCTGCGGTCCTCCGCCGCGCTGGTCAAGGAGACCGGCGGACTGTCCGGCGCCCCCCTCAAGGAGCGCTCCCTGGAGGTCCTGCGCCGCCTGTACGCGCGCGTGGGCGACCGGATCACCCTGGTGGGCGTCGGCGGCATCGAGACCGCCGAGGACGCCTGGCAGCGCATCCTGGCCGGTGCCACGCTGGTCCAGGGCTACAGCGCCTTCGTCTACGAGGGCCCCTTCTGGTGCCGCGCCATCCACAAGGGTCTCGCCGCCCGCCTGCGCACCAGCCCGTACGCCACCCTCGCCGACGCGGTCGGCGCCGACGTGAGGAAGCCCGTATGAGCCCGTTGGAGCCCTTCGGCGCCCGGCTGCGCCGCGCCATGGACGAGCGCGGTCCGCTGTGCGTCGGCATCGACCCGCACGCCTCCCTGCTCGCCGAGTGGGGCCTGGACGACGACGTCGCCGGCCTGGAGCGGTTCAGCCGCACGGTCGTCGAGGCCATGGCCGACCGGGTGGCCGTCCTCAAGCCGCAGAGCGCCTTCTTCGAGCGGTTCGGCTCGCGCGGCCTCGCCGTCCTGGAGAAGTCGGTCCAGGAGGCGCGGGCGGCCGGCGCCCTGGTCGTGATGGACGCCAAGCGGGGCGACATCGGCTCGACCATGGCCGCCTACGCCGAGGCGTTCCTCCGCCCCGACGCCCCGCTGTTCTCCGACGCCCTGACCGTCTCGCCGTACCTCGGCTACGGCTCGCTGAGCCCGGCCGTCGCGCTCGCCCGGGAGAGCGGGACCGGCCTGTTCGTGCTGGCGCTTACCTCGAACCCGGAGGGCGGCGAGGTGCAGCACGCGGTCCGCGCCGACGGCCGCACCGTCGGGGCGACCATGCTGGCCCACCTGGCGGCCGAGAACGCGGGGGAGGAGCCGCTGGGCTCCTTCGGCGCGGTCGTCGGGGCCACGCTCGGCGACCTGTCCTCGTACGACCTCGCCGTCAACGGCCCGCTTCTCGCGCCGGGCATCGGTGCCCAGGGCGCGACCCCGGCCGATCTTCCGCGGGTCTTCGGGGCGGCCGTCCGCAACGTCGTGCCCAACGTCAGCCGGGGTGTTCTGCGTCACGGTCCCGACGTCAGCGCGCTGCGCGGGGCGGCGGAGCGGTTCGCGGCGGAGATCCAGGCCGCCGTCGCCGCCGCCTGACCCCCCGCCGCGTGCTCGGCTGAGCGGTATCGCGCCGACTTGAGCTTGAATACATGCTCAAATCGAGGGCAATATGTCTGAAATGTCCGGCCTGACGGAGGCTGACCAGGACTTTTCCGCTGTTCTCGCTGACTCTGGCGGACTTGCCCGCTAGTCTCCGAGCAGTGGGGGCACCTCCCGCGCCCCTCAGGCAGTGGGGGAGAACGGGCAGCGTGTTGCTCGTAGCTCCCCAGGTGTGGGGCGACTAGGTTCCTCACCGGTCCGTATCCGACAGTTCGACATCCGAGGTGACGTAGGCGTGGCTCTTCCGCCCCTTACCCCTGAACAGCGCGCAGCCGCGCTCGAAAAGGCCGCCGCGGCTCGCCGGGAGCGGGCCGAGGTCAAGAATCGACTCAAGCACTCCGGCGCCTCCCTGCACGAGGTCATCAAGCAGGGCCAGGAAAACGACGTCATCGGCAAGATGAAGGTCTCCGCCCTGCTGGAGTCCCTGCCGGGCGTGGGCAAGGTCCGCGCCAAGCAGATCATGGAGCGTCTGGGCATCTCCGAGAGCCGCCGCGTGCGCGGTCTCGGTTCCAACCAGATCGCTTCCCTGGAGCGTGAGTTCGGCAGCACCGGCTCCTGAGTCCGCCGCCCGGCGGACCGGGAGTCCCGGGCACTCCGGGATTGCTGGAATAATCGCTGCATGAGTGAACGTCCGCGGCTGACCGTGCTCTCCGGCCCCTCGGGGGTCGGTAAGAGCACGGTCGTCGCCCATATGCGCAAGGAACACCCCGAGGTCTGGCTCTCGGTGTCGGCGACCACCCGCAGGCCGCGCCCCGGCGAGCAGCACGGAGTCCACTACTTCTTCGTCACCGACGAGGAGATGGACAAGCTGATCGCCAACGGCGAGCTCCTGGAATGGGCCGAGTTCGCCGGCAACCGCTACGGCACCCCCCGTGCGGCGGTGCTGGAGCGGCTGGAGAACGGCGAGCCCGTCCTGCTGGAGATCGACCTCCAGGGCGCCCGGCAGGTCCGCGAGTCCATGGCCGACGCCCAGCTGGTGTTCCTCGCTCCGCCCTCCTGGGAGGAGCTGGTGCGCAGACTGACCGGCCGGGGGACCGAGCCGCCCGAGGTCATCGAGCGCCGCCTGGCGGCGGCGAAGACCGAGCTGGCGGCCGAGCCGGAGTTCGATACGACCTTGGTCAACACCTCCGTCGAGGACGTGGCCCGCGAGCTGCTAGCCTTGATGGACGTTGTGTGATCGTGACTGTGATCACGATGTCTGATTCTTTCCCATCCATCGGAAGGTAGAGCGTGTCCTCTTCCATCACCGCGCCCGAGGGCATCATCAACCCGCCGATCGACGAGCTTCTCGAGGCGACCGACTCGAAGTACAGCCTCGTGATCTACGCGGCCAAGCGTGCCCGCCAGATCAACGCGTACTACTCCCAGCTCGGTGAGGGCCTGCTCGAGTACGTCGGTCCGCTCGTCGACACCCACGTCCACGAGAAGCCGCTGTCGATCGCCCTGCGCGAGATCAACGCCGGTCTGCTGACCTCCGAGGCCGTGGACGGCCCGGCGCAGTAGTACTTTCAGATCGCGACTGACTTATCCACAGGCCCGGCAGTCATGCTGCCGGGCCTGTGGTGTGTCATGGGTGTTGCAGATTCTCGAACGCGAGGAGCCATGGTGGACAAGCCGAAGGTCGTGCTGGGGGTCAGCGGTGGCATCGCCGCCTACAAGGCCTGTGAGCTGCTGAGGAGGTTCACGGAGTCGGGCCATGACGTCCGCGTCGTGCCGACCGCCTCCGCGTTGCACTTCGTCGGCGCCGCCACCTGGTCCGCGCTGTCCGGCAACCCCGTCGCCACCGAGGTCTGGGACGACGTCCACGAGGTGCCGCACGTCCGCATCGGCCAGCACGCCGACCTGGTCGTCGTGGCCCCGGCCACCGCGGACATGCTCGCCAAGGCCGCCCACGGCCTCGCCGACGACCTGCTGACCAACACCCTCCTCACCGCCCGCTGCCCGGTCGTCTTCGCCCCGGCCATGCACACCGAGATGTGGGAGCACCCGGCCACCCAGGAGAACGTGGCCACGCTGCGCCGCCGCGGCGCCGTCGTCATCGAGCCCGCCGTCGGCCGCCTCACCGGCGTCGACACCGGCAAGGGCCGGCTGCCCGACCCTGCGGAGATCTTCGAGGTCTGCCGCCGGGTGCTGGTCCGCGGTGTCACCGAGCCCGACCTCAAGGGGCGGCACGTCGTCGTCTCCGCCGGCGGCACCCGCGAGCCCCTGGACCCGGTCCGCTTCCTCGGCAACCGCTCCTCCGGCAAGCAGGGCTACGCCCTCGCCCGCACCGCCGCGGCCCGTGGCGCCCGGGTGACCCTGGTCTCCGCCAACGCCGGCCTGCCCGACCCGGCGGGCGTGGACGTCGTCCGGGTCGGCACCGCCGTGCAGCTGCGCGAGGCCGTCCTGAAGGCCGCTGCGGACGCCGACGCCGTGGTGATGGCCGCCGCCGTCGCCGACTTCCGCCCGGCCGCCTACGCTGCCGGGAAGATCAAGAAGAAGGACGGACAGGACCCGGACCCCATCGTCCTGGTGCGGAATCCGGACATTCTCGCGGAGATCTCCGCCGACCACGCCCGGCCGGGACAGGTCGTCGTCGGCTTCGCCGCCGAGACCGACGACGTCCTCGCCAACGGCCGCGCCAAGCTCGCCCGCAAGGGCTGCGACCTGCTCGTGGTCAACGAGGTGGGGGAGCGCAAGACCTTCGGCTCCGAGGAGAACGAGGCCGTCGTCCTGGGTGCCGACGGCAGCGAGACGCCGGTGCCGCACGGTCCCAAGGAAGCCCTGGCCGACACCGTCTGGGACTTGGTCGTACGGCGTCTGGACTAACGTCCGGCAGGCGATCGGGCGAACTCGACGTCAGGTTCACGCCACGCCGAAATCGGGTGTGGCGGCCCTGGCCAGGCCGCTCGCCATTGTGCAGAATGCCGGTGCCGCAGGTCACAGCGCTCCCGAGAGGCGAGACAGTGGCCCGCCGGTCGAGTGCGACCGATAAACTGTTCACGGTCGACGCCGGGCGCAGCCCCGTGTCGACCGTAAATGATCAGCCAGCAGCCGCTGCAACCACAGGGAGCGTTGTGTCCCGTCGCCTGTTCACCTCGGAGTCCGTGACCGAGGGTCACCCCGACAAGATCGCTGACCAGATCAGCGACACCATTCTCGACGCGCTCCTGCGCGAGGACCCGGCCTCCCGGGTCGCCGTGGAGACGCTCATCACCACCGGCCTGGTGCATGTGGCCGGCGAGGTGACGACGAAGGCGTACGCGGACATCGCGACCCTCGTCCGCAACACGATCCTGGAGATCGGCTACGACTCCTCCAAGAAGGGCTTCGACGGCGCCTCCTGTGGTGTCTCGGTGTCCATCGGCGCGCAGTCCCCGGACATCGCGCAGGGCGTGGACGCGGCGTACGAGGCCCGGGTCGAGGGTGACGAGGACGAGCTGGACCGGCAGGGCGCGGGCGACCAGGGCCTGATGTTCGGCTACGCGTCCGACGAGACGCCGACCCTGATGCCGCTGCCGATCTTCCTGGCGCACCGGCTGTCCAAGCGTCTGTCCGAGGTCCGCAAGAACGGCACGATCCCCTACCTGCGTCCGGACGGCAAGACGCAGGTCACCATCGAGTACGACGGTGACAAGGCCGTCCGTCTGGACACGGTGGTGGTCTCCTCCCAGCACGCCTCCGACATCGACCTGGAGTCGCTGCTCGCCCCCGACATCCGCGAGTTCGTCGTGGAGCCGGAGCTGAAGGCGCTGCTGGAGGAGGGCATCAAGCTGGACACCGAGGGCTACCGGCTGCTGGTCAACCCGACCGGCCGTTTCGAGATCGGTGGTCCGATGGGTGACGCGGGCCTGACCGGCCGGAAGATCATCATCGACACCTACGGCGGCATGGCCCGGCACGGCGGCGGCGCCTTCTCCGGCAAGGACCCGTCCAAGGTGGACCGCTCGGCGGCGTACGCGATGCGCTGGGTGGCGAAGAACGTGGTGGCGGCGGGCCTGGCCTCCCGCTGCGAGGTCCAGGTCGCCTACGCGATCGGCAAGGCCGAGCCCGTGGGTCTGTTCGTCGAGACCTTCGGCACCCACAAGATCGAGCCCGAGAAGATCGAGAAGGCCATCGACGAGGTCTTCGACCTCCGCCCGGCCGCGATCATCCGCGACCTCGACCTGCTCCGGCCCATCTACGCCCAGACGGCGGCCTACGGCCACTTCGGCCGCGAGCTGCCCGACTTCACCTGGGAGCGGACGGACCGCGTGGACGCCCTCCGCGAGGCCGCGGGCCTGTAACCCCGGCCCACCCGCTGTCGCCGGGGCCCGGCTCCCTTCGGGGGGCCGGGCCCCGGCGTCGCTCCGGACCGGCGGACCGGCGGCGTTGTCAGTGGGGTTTGCAAGAATGCAAGCGTGAGCAGCGAGAACGGGTCGGGGGGTGGCGGGGCCGAGGGGGCGCCGCCGGAGCAGCTCGCGCTCATCCGGGAGAGCGTGCGGAAGGCGAAGGTGCCGCGGGCCAAGCCGCGGACCTGGCGGGGGGCCGCGCTCGCCGAGGAGCTGCCCGTCGCACGGGTGCTGGTCGACAAGGGTGTGCTGCACCTCGACCGGTACTTCGACTACGCCGTGCCCGCGGAGCTGGACGCCGACGCGCAGCCCGGGGTGCGGGTGCGGGTGCGGTTCGGGGCCGGGCGGCACCGGGTGCGCGACGGACGCCGGGAGGGCGGCGGGCTCATCGACGGCTTCCTCATCGAGCGACGGGCCGCGTCGGACTACTCCGGGCCGCTGGCCGCGCTCGCCCAGGTCGTGTCGCCCGAGCCGGTGCTGAGCGAGGAACTGCTCGGCCTCGCCCGGGCCGTCGCCGACCGGTACGCGGGCAGCCTCGCCGATGTCCTCCAGCTGGCCGTGCCCCCGCGCAGCGCCCGCGCCGAGCAGCGCCCGTCCCCCGAGCCGCTGCCCCTGCCCCAGGCACCGGACCACGGCTCCTGGAGCCGGTACGAGCACGGGGGCGCCTTCCTCGACGCCCTGGCCTCCGGAGGGGCGCCCAGGGCCGTGTGGAACGCGCTGCCCGGGCCGCTGTGGAGCGAGGAGCTGGCCCGGGCCGTCGCCGCCGCCCTCGCCTCCGGACGCGGCGCCCTCGTCGTCGTCCCGGACGGGCGCTCCGCCGCGCGCGTGGACGCCGCGCTCACCGCGCTGCTCGGCACCGGCCGGCACGCGCTGCTCACCGCCGACGCCGGGCCCGAGAAGCGGTACGCGCAGTGGCTGGCGGTGCGGCGCGGTTCCGTGCGTGCCGTCGTCGGGACCCGGGCGGCGATGTTCGCGCCCGTCCAGGATCTGGGGCTCGTCGCGATCTGGGACGACGGCGACGACAGCCACAGCGAGCCGCACGCCCCGCAGCCGCACGCCCGTGATGTCCTCCTGCTGCGCGCCGCCCTCGACAAGTGCGGTTTCCTGCTGGGGAGTTGGAGCTGCACCGTGGAGGCCGCCCAGCTCGTCGAGAGCGGCTGGGCGCGGCCGTTGGTCGCCGGGCGGGAGCAGGTGCGCCGGACCGCGCCCCTCGTCCGGACGGTCGGGGACGACGACCTCGCCCGTGACGAGGCCGCCCGCGCCGCCCGGCTGCCCACGCTCGCCTGGCAGGCGGCCCGCGAGGGGCTGCGGCACGGACCGGTGCTGGTACAGGTGCCCCGGCGTGGTTACGCGCCCCGCATGGCCTGCGCCCGCTGCCGGGCGCCCGCCCGGTGCCGGCACTGCTCCGGCCCCCTCCAGGGACAGGACGCGGGCGTCTTGCGCTGCGGGTGGTGCGGGCGCGAGGAGGGCGCCTGGCACTGCCCGGAGTGCGGCGGCTTCCGGCTCCGCGCCCAGGTCGTGGGCGCGCGCCGGACCGCCGAGGAGCTGGGGCGGGCCTTCCCCGCCGTACCGGTGCGCACCTCGGGGCGCGAGCATGTGCTGGACACCGTCCCGGACACGCCCGCGCTGGTCGTCAGCACCCCGGGCGCCGAACCGGTCGCCGAGGGCGGCTACGCGGCGGCCCTGCTGCTGGACGGCTGGGCCATGCTCGTACGACCCGACCTGCGGGCCGGCGAGGACGCGCTGCGCCGGTGGATCGCGGCCGGGGCGCTGGTGCGGCCCCAGAGCGAGGGCGGCACGGTGGTCGTGGTGGCCGAGCCGACCTTGCGGCCCGTCCAGGCGCTGGTGCGGTGGGACCCCGTCGGGCACGCGGTACGGGAGCTGGCCGAGCGGGCCGAGCTGGGCTTTCCGCCGGTGTCCCGGATGGCGGCCGTGTCCGGGCCGCCCGCGGCCGTCGCCGAGTTCCTCGCAGCGGTCGACCTGCCGGCGGACGCCGAGGTGCTGGGGCCGGTGCCGCTGCCACCGCCCCCGCCCGGCGGATCACGCAGACCCGGCGCCCCGCCGCCCGGCGAACACTGGGACCGGGCACTGGTCCGCGTACCGCCCGGCAGCGGCTCCGCACTGGCCACGGCCCTGAAGACCGCCCAGGCGGCGCGCATGGCACGGGGGAGCGGGGAGGCGGTCCGGGTACGGATCGATCCGCCGGACATCGGGTGACGGAGGAACGCTGAGCAGCGAAGTCCCCGGCACACGCGACGGTCCGGAGCGGGTGTGGAGACATGACTGCCCTCCCGGATCCGGCCCGGGAGGGCAGGGCGGGGGGGGGGTGTCAGCCGTTGCGGGGGCCCGGGAAGGCCGTCGGGAGGGCGTCGTCGCGCAGTGTCGGGCTGCCCGCCGTCGGCTGCGTGGGCATCGAGCGGGCCGCGGGGACCGTGGGCAGCCCCGTGTTCACATTGATCGTGCGGGTGCCGGACGGCTCCGGCGTCCGCTCCGCCTCCGTCGCCGCCTGGGCCGCGGCGCGGCGGGCGCCGTACCGGCGGTGCACCGCCTGCTTGGTGACCCCGAGCGCCGAGCCCACCGCGTCCCACGAGAAGCCGAGCGAGCGGTCGAAGTCCACGGCGGCCGTGACCAGGGTTTCGACACTGTCCCGGAGCTCCTGGGCGAGGCGGACCGTCGGGGCGGGAGCGCGTCCGTAGACGACGAAGCCCGTGGACGGGCCGGAGCGGCGCGGGCGGTAGACGTTGCCCAGCTGGGCGGTGAGCGTGCGCAACGCGTCCACCTGCCGGCGGACCCTCTCGATGTCCCGCACCAGCAAGTGCAGGCTGGCCCGGGCCTGGGCGTCGTGGGTTGCGTGGTCGGCCATGAACAAGCCTCTCGAACCGGCGTTGAAAGGAATTGGGCCGCGACAGCGGCCCGATGTGGTCAACTCTGTCTTGACCAACGCGCTTACGCTCCGCTGGTCACGGGGTGGGGGCGTACGGGCATATGCGTACGCCGTTCTCCCGCCCGCGCACCCCCGTTTCCCATCGAACCGGCCGGGAGGTTCTCATCGACCCGGCCGGGAGCCCGGGCCACCTGTGGGGGCCCGTCGCCGTCGGCGTGCCCACGGCCGGGGTCATAGACTGGTGCGCTGCCCGCCAACCCCCGCCCGAGAGGCCCGATCCCGCCCATGAAGCTCGTCTTCGCCGGTACCCCCGAGGTCGCCGTTCCCGCTCTGGACGCTCTGCTCGACTCCGGGCGGCACGAGGTGGCCGCCGTCGTCACGCGGCCCGACGCGCCGGCCGGGCGCGGGCGCAGGCTGGTCGCGTCGCCCGTGGCCGAGCGGGCGGAGGAGGCCGGGATCGAGGTGCTGAAGCCGCTGAAGCCCCGGGACCCGGAGTTCCTGGAGCGGCTGCGGGAGATCGCCCCGGACTGCTGCCCGGTCGTCGCCTACGGCGCCCTGCTGCCGAAGGCCGCCCTGGACATCCCCGCCCACGGCTGGGTCAACCTGCACTTCTCGCTGCTGCCCGCCTGGCGCGGCGCCGCGCCGGTGCAGCACGCCATCATGGCGGGCGACGAGATCACCGGGGCGTCCACCTTCCTCATCGAGGAGGGGCTGGACTCCGGGCCCGTCTACGGCACCGTGACCGAGGAGATCCGCCCCACCGACACCAGCGGCGACCTGCTCACCCGGCTCGCCTTCGCGGGCGCCGGCCTGCTCGCCGCGACCATGGACGGCATCGAGGACGGCACGCTGAAGGCCGTACCGCAGCCCGCCGAGGGCATCACCGTCGCGCCGAAGATCACCGTCGAGGACGCCCAGGTGGACTGGGCGGCGCCCGCGCTCCGCGTCGACCGGGTCGTGCGCGGCTGCACGCCCGCGCCCGGCGCCTGGACCACCTTCCGCGGTGAGCGGCTCAAGCTCGTCCAGGTCAGGCCGGTGCCCGAGCGGACGGACCTCGCACCGGGCCGGCTGGCGGTGGGCAAGAACAGCGTGCACGTGGGCACGGGGTCGTACGCCGTCGAGCTGCTCTGGGTGCAGGCCCAGGGCAAGAAGCCGATGCGCGCGGCCGACTGGGCCCGCGGGGTACGCATCGCGGACGGCGAGACGCTGGGCATCTGACGGCGTGGGCGGCTGACGCCCTGGGCGGCGCCGCGGTGAGCCTGACGGCGGCGGCTGACACCCCGGGGCGCGGGGCGCGCCCGGACGACGGCCGGATGACGCTCCGGGCGGCGCCGGTGCCACCGGGCGACTGGGTGCGCCGGGCGCGCACGCGGACGGCGGATGCCGGGGGGACGACGCCCCGGGTGGCGTGGGGCTGAGCCCGGAGGGCGGCGGCTGTCGGGCCGCGGCGCGGGCGAGGCCGGGTGACGGTGGCTCACCTCCCGGTGGCGAGGGATGAGAGGGGCCGACGGCGGCTGACGTGGTGGGCGCCTGGTGAGCCGATGATGCCGCTGAGCCGGATGATGGCGCTGATCCTCCCCACGGGGCGGGGCGGAGTCCGGAAGCCGGCGGCTGATGCCCCGGGGGCGGCGCCGCTGAGCCGGGCGGCGGTGTGAGTGACCGCGGACGGCGGCGACTCATTTTCCAGGCGACGCCGGGCGGCTGCACAGTCGAGCCCGGGCGGTGGGCCCGTCGGTGCGGCGACGTACGCTGGAGGCGCATCCCCCTCTTCACACCCGGAGCACCTTTTTCGTGAGCGAGCAGTCCCGGCGGCCCCGCAAGCCCGCCAAGCCCTACCGCCGTCCCAAGAAGGACCCCGTCCGCATCCTGGCCTTCGAGGCGCTGCGCGCGGTGGACGAGCGGGACGCGTACGCCAACCTCGTGCTGCCCCCGCTGCTGCGGAAGGCCCGCGAGCAGGGCGACTTCGACACCCGGGACGCCGCCCTCGCCACCGAGCTGGTGTACGGCACGCTGCGCCGGCAGGGCACCTACGACGCCGTCATCGCCGCCTGTGTCGACCGGCCGCTGCGCGAGGTCGACCCGCCGGTGCTCGACGTGCTGAGCCTGGGCGCGCACCAGTTGCTCGGCACGCGGATCCCCACGCACGCGGCCGTGTCCGCCTCGGTCGAGCTGGCCCGGGTCGTGCTCGGGGACGGGCGGGCCAAGTTCGTCAACGCCGTGCTGCGGAAGGTGGCCCAGGACGATCTCGACGGCTGGATCGAGAAGGTCGCGCCGCCCTACGACGAGGATCCCGAGGACCATCTCGCCGTCGTGCACTCGCACCCCCGCTGGGTCGTCTCCGCGCTCTGGGACTCCCTCGGCGGCGGCCGGGCCGGCATCGAGCAGCTGCTGGCGGCGGACAACGAGCGGCCCGAGGTGACGCTCGTCGCCCGCCCGGGCCGGGCCACCACCGAGGAACTGCTCCGCGAGGACGCCGCCGTACCCGGGCGCTGGTCGCCGTACGCCGTGCGGCTCGCCGAGGGCGGCGAGCCGGGCGCGGTCGAGGCCGTGCGCGAGGGACGCGCCGGCGTCCAGGACGAGGGCAGCCAGCTGGTCGCCCTCGCACTGGCGAACGCCCCGCTCGACGGCCCCGACGAGAAGTGGCTCGACGGCTGCGCCGGACCGGGCGGCAAGGCCGCGCTGCTGGCCGCGCTCGCCGCCGAGCGCGGGGCCGCGCTGCTCGCCTCGGAGAAGCAGCCGCACCGTGCCGGACTGGTGGCCCGGGCCCTGCACGGCAACCCGGGGCCGTACCAGGTCATCGCCGCCGACGGCACCCGCCCGCCGTGGCGGCCCGGCAGCTTCGACCGGGTGCTGGTGGACGTCCCGTGCACGGGTCTCGGCGCCCTGCGCCGCCGCCCGGAGGCCCGCTGGCGCCGCCGCCCCGAGGACCTGGACACCTTCGCCCCGCTCCAGCGCGGCCTGCTGCGCACCGCCCTCGACTCCGTCCGCGTCGGCGGCGTCGTCGGCTACGCCACCTGTTCCCCGCACCTGGCCGAGACCCGCGCGGTCGTCTCCGACGTACTCAAGCAACGCCCGGACACGGAACTGATCGACGCCCGCCCCCTCCTGCCCGGTGTACCGGACCTGGGCGACGGCCCCGACATCCAGCTGTGGCCCCACGTCCACGGCACGGACGCGATGTACCTGTCCCTGATCCGCAGAACCGCTTGACGCCGGGCGGGACGGCGCGCCCCGAAGGGGCGCGGGGAACCGACCGCGGCTACAGCCCAGCGCAGCGACATGGCAGGCTTGGGTCATGGCCGTGCAGATCAACCCCAGCATCCTGTCCGCCGACTTCGCCCGCCTCGCGGAGGAGGCCAAGGCGGTCCAGGGCGCCGACTTCCTCCATGTCGACGTCATGGACAACCACTTCGTCCCGAACCTCACGCTCGGCGTGCCGGTCGTGGAGTCCCTGGCGCGTGCGACGGACACCCCGCTGGACTGCCATCTGATGATCGAGGACCCCGACCGGTGGGCGCCTCAGTACGTCGAGGCGGGGGCGTCGTCGGTCACCTTCCACGTGGAGGCCGCCGCCGCACCGGTGCGCCTCGCCCGGGAGATCCGCGCCAAGGGCGCCCGCGCGTCCATGGCGCTCAAGCCGGCGACGCCGATCGAGCCGTTCGAGGACCTGCTTCCGGAACTCGACATGCTGCTCGTCATGACGGTGGAGCCCGGCTTCGGCGGGCAGGCGTTCCTCGACATCATGCTGCCCAAGATCCGTCGCACCCGTGAGCTGATCAAGAAGCACGGTCTGGAGCTGTGGCTGCAGGTCGACGGCGGGGTCTCGGCCTCGACGATCGAGCGGTGCGCGGACGCGGGAGCGGACGTGTTCGTCGCCGGCTCGGCCGTCTACGGTGCGAAGGACCCGGCGGAGGCCGTCCGTGCCCTGCGCGCCCAGGCGGAGACGGCCACCGCCAAGGCGTCCTGGGCATGCGACCGCTGAGCCACAGCCAAGTGAACGGTTAAGTGAACGGCGCCCATCAGGGCAGATCAGTCGCCCCGAATCTGCAAGGATGAACGGCGAATCCAGAGTGTGAACAGCAGTGAGGAGATCGCCGTGTCGGGTATGTCGGCGGGCCGGTCAGCCATGCGGATGGGACCCGCTGAGCTGGTGCAGGCGGCGGCCATGGCCCGCCGCTTCTACCTCGAGGGCAAGTCCAAGATCCAGATCGCGGAGGAGTTCGGCGTCAGCCGCTTCAAGGTGGCCCGGGTACTGGAGACTGCCCTCGAAAGGGACCTCGTACGCATCGAGATCCGCGTGCCGGCCGAACTGGACGCCGAGCGCTCCGACGCGCTCCGCGCCCGCTACGGCCTGAGGCACGCCGTCGTGGTCGAGTCCCCGGCCGAGGCCGAGGAGACGCCCGACCCCGAGAACCTCGGCGAGGTCGCCGCCGACCTGCTCGGCGAACTCGTCAACGAGGGGGACGTGCTCGGGCTGGCCTGGGGCCGGTCCACCATCCACATGGCGGCGGCGCTCGACCGGCTGCCGCCGTGCACGGTGGTGCAGCTGACGGGCGTGTACGACGCCGGGACCGCCGAGCGCGGCTCGGTGGAGGCCGTCCGCCGGGCCGCCCAGGTGTCGGGCGGCGACGCGCACCCCATCTACGCGCCGATGCTGCTGCCGGACGCGGCCACCGCGGAGGCGCTGCGCCACCAGACCGGGATCGCCCGGGCCTTCGAGTACTTCGACAAGGTCACGGTCGCCTGTGTCTCCATCGGCTCCTGGGAGCCGGGCATCTCGACCGTGCACGACATGCTCAGCGACGAGGAGCGCGCGCACTACGCCTCGCTCGGGGTCGCCGCCGAGATGTCGGCACACCTCTTCGACGCCGAGGGGCGCCGCATCGGACGGGACCTGGGGGAGCGGTGCATCACGGTCAAGGCCGACCAGCTGCGCCGTATCCCGGAGGTCGTGGCCATCGCGGGCGGGCAGCGCAAGGCCGCCGCGATCGACGCGGTGCTGCGCTCCGGGCTGGTCACCAGCCTGGTGACCGACACCTCGGCCGCCGACTACCTGATGACGGCGGGCCCGGCCCCGAAGCCGGCGCTCAGCCGTCAGGACCCCGACGGGGTCTGACGCCCGGCCGTCAGGACCTTCGGCGGAGTGCGGCAGGGTCCGGCGGAGTCCGGCAGCGGGTCGCGGCGCGGTCGTGGCGGGACGGCCGTGGCAGCATCGTCCGCATGCTGCCACGGTTCGTCCCCCGTGCTCTCGCCGGGCTGCTGGTCTGTCTCGCCGTTCTGCTGACGGGGTGCTCCAGCGGATCCGGCCCCGCCTCCCCAGCGTCCCCGGCCTGGGCACGGGGCATGGCCACCGTCCCGGAGTCCCGGCTCCCGGCCGAGGCCCGCAGGACACTCGCCCTCATCGACCAGGGGGGCCCGTTCCCGTACGCCAAGGACGGGAACGTCTTCGGGAACTTCGAGGGACGTCTGCCGAAGCACCGGCGCGGCTACTACCACGAGTACACCGTGCCGACCCCCGGCTCGCACGACCGCGGTGCCCGGCGCGTCGTCACCGGGCAGGGCGGGGAGTTCTACTACACCGATGATCACTACGAGTCGTTCCGGGCGGTACTGAGATGAGCGAAGACCTGACCGGCCGCTTCGTGGTCGCGCTCGACCTCGACGGCGTCACGGACAAGGCCGGGCTGATGGACCGCGCCGCCCGGGCCCTGTCACTGCCCGACTGGTTCGGCCGCAACTGGGACGCGCTGGCCGACTCCCTGTCCGACCTGTCCGTGTGGCCGGAGCAGACCGAGGGCAGAGGGCTCCTGGTCGTCGTACGGGGCTGGGAGGGCTACGCGAAGGAGCGGCCCGAGGAGTGGGAGACCGCCCGGGAGGTGTTCACCCACGCCATGCGCGTGACGCCGTCGCTCACCGTCGCCCTCGCCCTTGGAGGAACCTCCTAGCTGATCGGCGGCGACCCTGGATGATCCGTCAGGGCATGACAGCGGCCCCGACATGGGACAATGAGGTACGTGCTCTTTCCCCCTGGCACACCTGCCAGGGGGTCGCCTCTGATCGACTGGGATGTGCAGCACGTGCGTTTCCTCAATGACATCCAGCCCGCCTACGACCTGACGTACGACGACGTGTTCATGGTGCCGAGCCGCTCCGCGGTCGGCTCGCGTCAGGGCGTGGACCTCGCCTCGCCGGACGGCACGGGCACCACCATCCCGCTCGTCGTCGCCAACATGACCGCCATCGCCGGCCGCCGCATGGCCGAGACGGTGGCCCGCCGGGGCGGTCTGGTGGTCATCCCGCAGGACATCCCGATCGACGTCGTCACCGACGTGATCTCCTGGGTGAAGAGCCGCCACCTGGTGCTCGACACCCCGATCGTGCTGGCCCCGCACCAGACCGTCGCCGACGCCCTGTCGCTGCTGCCCAAGCGGGCGCACAACGCCGGCGTGGTCGTGGACGAGAACCACCGGCCCGTCGGTGTCGTCACCGACGCCGACCTGTCCGGTGTGGACCGCTTCACCCAGCTCGAAGTGGTCATGTCCAAGGACCTGCTCCTGCTGGACGCCGACATCGACCCGCGCGAGGCCTTCAACACCCTCGACCAGCACAACCGCCGCTACGCCCCGGCCGTCGACAAGGACGGCAGGCTCGCCGGCATCCTCACCCGCAAGGGCGCGCTGCGCGCCACGCTGTACACCCCGGCCGTGGACGCGAACGGCAAGCTGCGGATCGCCGCCGCCGTCGGCATCAACGGCGATGTCGCGGGCAAGGCCAAGCAGCTGCTCGACGCGGGCGTGGACACGCTCGTCATCGACACCGCGCACGGCCACCAGGAGTCGATGATCAACGCGATCAAGGTGGTGCGCGCGCTCGACCCGCAGGTGCCGGTCGCCGCGGGCAACATCGTCTCCGCCGAGGGCGTCAAGGACCTGATCGACGCCGGCGCGGACATCATCAAGGTCGGTGTCGGGCCGGGCGCCATGTGCACCACCCGCATGATGACGGGCGTGGGCCGCCCGCAGTTCTCCGCCGTCCTGGAGTGCGCCGCCGAGGCGAAGAAGTACGGCAAGCACGTGTGGGCCGACGGCGGTGTCCGTCACCCGCGCGACGTGGCCATGGCCCTCGCGGCCGGCGCGTCCAACGTGATGGTCGGCTCCTGGTTCGCGGGCACCTACGAGTCGCCCGGCGACCTCCAGCACGACGCGGACGGCCGCGCCTACAAGGAGTCGTTCGGCATGGCCTCCGCGCGTGCGGTGGCCAACCGCACGTCGGAGGAGTCGGCGTACGACCGTGCCCGCAAGGCGCTGTTCGAGGAGGGCATCTCCACCTCCCGCATGTTCCTCGACCCGGCCCGCCCGGGCGTCGAGGACCTGATCGACTCGATCATCGCGGGCGTCCGCTCCTCCTGCACCTACGCCGGTGCCGGCTCCCTGGAGGAGTTCGCAGAGAAGGCCATCGTCGGCATCCAGAGCGCGGCAGGCTACGCCGAGGGCAAGCCGCTGCACAACAGCTGGAGCTGACCCCCGCTCCGCACCGACGGCCCCCGTCGTTCCCGTGCCCGGGAACGACGGGGGCCGTCGGCGTGTCCGGCGCCGCCGGGGAAGCCGCAGGAAAGCAGGCAAATCGGCGGCAAGAGCCGGGCAAGGGAACCGACAGCGAACGGGACGCCCGGGACTCGTGTGCAACGGTCGACAGGTCGCGCGCAACGATTTGTCATTCCGCCCCGATGAACGCAATGATCATGCGGGGATGCGCAAGGTTGCTGCATTACGCCCGTGAAGGCCCGCCTCATAGGGTGCTGCGCTAGTACGTGGCGTGGCGGGGACCCCGCTCGGCGGTTCCTGCCCTCGCAGGCTCCACCGGTCCCCGCCCACGAGGGCCGGCGCTCTTGCCGGCCCGCCCCGCAATCACCGGCAGCGATAAGGAGCCAGCGCGTGCTCGACCAAGGCGCACCACCGCACAACCAGATATCGGCCGCCCCCGCGTCCCCGGGCGTCGCCGCGCGCCTCATGCGTCGCAAGCCCGTGGAACACCTGGTCGCGGAGGGCGGCCACGGTGAGGGAGGGCAGCTTCGGCGCTCCCTCGGGCTGTGGCAGCTGACCATGATCAGCATCGGTGCCACCCTCGGTACCGGCATCTTCGTCGTCCTCGGCGACGCCGTGCCCAAGGCCGGTCCCGCGGTCACCCTGGCCTTCGTCATCGCCGGCCTCACGGCACTGTTCTCAGCCCTGTCGTACGCCGAACTGGCCGGCAGCATTCCGGTCGCCGGCTCCTCCTACTCGTATGCGTACGCAACGATGGGTGAACTGGTCGCCTGGGTCTGCGGCTGGTGTCTCGTGCTGGAGTACGGCGTCTCGGTGGCCGCGGTCGCCGTCGGCTGGGGCGAGTACCTGAACGAGCTGCTGGACGGCACCATCGGCGTCACCATCCCGGCCGCCCTGTCCTCGGCGCCGGGCGAGGGCGGCATCATCAACCTGCCGGCCCTGATCGTCGTCCTGCTGGCGATGGCGTTCCTGCTCGGTGGCGCGCGGGAGTCCGCCCGCGCCAACACGATCATGGTCTGTGTGAAGATCGCCGCGCTCGTGCTGTTCTGCGCGATCGGCGTCATGGGCTTCAAGTCCGGCAACTACGCCGACTTCATGCCGCTCGGCATGACCGGGGTCAGTGCCGCCGGTGCCACGCTGTTCTTCTCGTACATCGGCTTCGACGCCGCCTCCACCGCCGGTGAGGAGGCGAAGGACCCCAAGCGGGACCTGCCCCGGGCGATCATGCTGTCGCTGATCATCGTGACCGCGCTGTACGTGCTGGTCGCGGCCGTCGCCGTAGGCGCCTGGAACTGGAAGAAGTTCGACGGCTCCGAGGCCTCCCTCGCCGGGATCATGAACGATGTCAGCGGTCAGACCTTCTGGGGCACGCTGCTCGCACTCGGCGCGGTCATCTCCATCGCGAGCGTGGTGCTCACCGTGCTCTACGGCCAGACCCGCATCCTCTTCGCGATGGCCCGCGACGGCCTGGTGCCGGGGGCGCTCGGCAAGATCCACCCGAAGACCGGCGCGCCGCGCCTCAACACGGTGATCGTGTCCCTCTTCTGCGGTGCGCTCGCCGCGCTCATCCCGCTGGGCAAGCTCGTCGACGCCACCAGCATCGGCACGCTGTTCGCCTTCGGTCTGGTCAACATCGCGGTGATCGTGCTGCGGGTGAAGCGCCCGGAGCTGGAGCGCACGTTCAAGGTGCCGTTCGGCCCGGTCCTGCCGGTGCTGGGCTTCCTGTTCTGCGCGTACAACATGTTCAGCCTCGACACCGTCACCTGGGTGGTCTTCGGATTCTGGATGGCCGCCGGGCTCGTGTTCTACTTCCTCTACGGCTATCGCCGTTCCCGTCTCGCGGCCGATGACGCTCTCGCGGTGACGGCAGAGAAGTGACCGGACCGAAGAAGTGAACCACCCCCTGTGCTGAACGATCTCGACGAACGTATCGTGCACGCCCTCGCCGAGGACGCCCGCCGCTCCTACGCGGACATCGGGCAGATGGTCGGCCTGTCCGCGCCCGCGGTGAAGCGGCGCGTGGACCGGCTGCGGGCCACCGGAGCCATCACCGGATTCACCGTGCGGGTGGATCCGGCGGCGCTCGGCTGGGAGACCGAGGGGTTCATCGAGATCTACTGCCGGCGGAACACGTCGCCGGAGACGATCCAGCGGGGCCTTGAGCGGTACCAGGAGGTCGTGGCCGCGTCCACCGTCACCGGGGACGCGGACGCGATCGCGCAGGTCTTCGCGTCCGACATGCGTCACTTCGAGCGGGTCCTGGAGCGGATCGCCGGGGAGCCGTTCGTGGAGCGGACCAAGTCGGTGCTGGTGCTGTCGCCACTGCTGCGGCGCTTCTCCTCCGGGGCGCCGGGGTAGGAGCGGACCGCGCTCCTCCCGTCACCCTCACCGGCCCGCGCAACGAATCGCCGCCCAGCCCCACCACGGCGCAACAAACCCCGCACCGGCGCGCAACGGCTCCTTCTTGTCCGGCCGAGCGCGCCGAACGTACCTTCTTTCTGGCCCCCCAAACCCCCGTTCCGGTGAGGATCACGTATGCGCACCGCCCTGCTCCAGAGCTCCGGCCGCCCCGGCTCGATCGCCGAGAACCTCAAGGTCCTCGACGAGGCCGCGGGCCGGGCCGCCGCCGCGGGCGCCGGGCTGCTCGCCGCGCCGGAGATGTTCCTCACCGGGTACGCGATCGGCGACGACATCGCCCGCCTCGCCGAGCCCGCCGACGGTGACTCCGCCGACGCGATCGCCGAGATCGCCACCCGGCACGGCCTCGCCCTCGTCTACGGCTACCCCGAGCGCGACGGCGACGCCGTCTTCAACTCCGCCCAGCTGATCTCCGCCGACGGCACCCGGCTCGCGAACTACCGCAAGACCCACCTCTTCGGCTGCTTCGAGCGCGACCACTTCACGCCGGGCGAGCGGCAGGTCGTCCAGGCCGAGCTGAACGGCCTCACCGTGGGCCTGCTCATCTGCTACGACGTCGAGTTCCCGGAGAACGTCCGCGCCCACGCCCTGGCCGGCACCGACCTGCTGGTCGTGCCGACCGCGCAGATGCACCCCTTCCAGTTCGTCGCCGAGTCGATGATCCCGGTGCGCGCCTTCGAGAACCAGATGTACGTCGCCTACGTCAACCGGGTCGGCCAGGAAGGCGAGTTCGAGTTCGTCGGCCTCTCCGTCCTCGCCGGTCCCGACGGCGTCGCCCGCGCCCGCGCCGGCCGCGCCGAGCAGCTCGTGCTCGCCGAGGCCGACCCCGCCTTCCTGGCCGCCTCCCGCGAGCACAACCCGTACCTGAAGGACCGCCGCCCCGGTCTGTACGGGTCTCTGGTCTGACACCCGCGTCCTCCCCCGAACCACCCCCGCGCAAGGAGTCCGTACCCCATGACGTCCACGGTGCCCAACGCCGTCGAGCACACCGACGAGCAGCAGCCGCCGATCACCATGTTCGGCCCGGACTTCCCCTACGCCTACGACGACTTCCTCGCCCACCCGGCGGGCCTCGGCCAGATCCCGGCGACCGAGCACGGCACCGAGGTCGCGGTCATCGGCGGCGGCCTGTCCGGCATCGTGGCCGCCTACGAGCTGATGAAGATGGGTCTCAAGCCCGTCGTCTACGAGGCCGACCAGATCGGCGGCCGGCTCCGTACGGTCGGCTTCGAGGGCTGCGACGACTCGCTGACCGCCGAGATGGGCGCGATGCGCTTCCCGCCGTCCTCCACCGCGCTCCAGCACTACATCGACCTGGTCGGCCTGGAGACCAGGCCCTTCCCGAACCCGCTGGCCGAGGCGACCCCGTCGACCGTGGTCGACCTCAAGGGCGAGTCGCACTACGCCGAGACCATCGACGACCTGCCCCAGGTGTACCGGGACGTCGCCGAGGCCTGGAACAAGTGCCTGGAGGAGGGCGCCGACTTCTCCGACATGAACCGCGCCATGCGCGAGCGGGACGTGACGCGCATCCGCGAGATCTGGGCGAAGCTGGTCGAGAAGCTCGACAACCAGACCTTCTACGGCTTCCTCTGCGACTCGGAGGCCTTCAAGTCCTTCCGGCACCGGGAGATCTTCGGCCAGGTCGGCTTCGGCACCGGCGGCTGGGACACCGACTTCCCGAACTCCATCCTGGAGATCCTCCGCGTCGTCTACACCGAGGCCGACGACCACCACCGCGGCATCGTCGGCGGCTCCCAGCAGCTGCCGCTGCGCCTGTGGGAGCGCGAGCCGGAGAAGATCGTCCACTGGCCGTACGGCACCTCGCTCGCCACGCTGCACGAGGGCGGCAAGCCGCTGCCGGCCGTGACCCGGCTGCACCGCACCGCCGGCAACCGGATCACCGTGACCGACGCGAACGGTGACATCCGCACCTACCGGGCGGCGATCTTCACCGCCCAGTCCTGGATGCTGCTGTCCAAGATCCAGTGCGACGACTCGCTGTTCCCGATCGACCACTGGACCGCGATCGAGCGCACCCACTACATGGAGTCCAGCAAGCTCTTCGTGCCCGTGGACCGGCCGTTCTGGCTGGACAAGGACGAGGAGACGGGCCGGGACGTCATGTCGATGACGCTCACCGACCGCATGACCCGCGGCACCTACCTGCTGGACGACGGTCCGGACAAGCCCGCCGTGATCTGCCTGTCCTACACCTGGTGCGACGACAGTCTGAAGTGGCTGCCGCTGTCCGCGAACGAGCGGATGGAGGTCATGCTGAAGTCGCTCGGCGAGATCTACCCGAAGGTCGACATCAGGAAGCACATCATCGGCAACCCGGTGACGGTCTCCTGGGAGAACGAGCCCTACTTCATGGGCGCGTTCAAGGCCAACCTGCCCGGTCACTACCGCTACCAGCGGCGCCTGTTCACGCACTTCATGCAGGACCGGCTGCCCGAGGACAAGCGGGGCATCTTCCTCGCCGGCGACGACATCTCCTGGACGGCCGGCTGGGCCGAGGGCGCCGTGCAGACCGCGCTGAACGCGGTCTGGGGCGTCATGCACCACTTCGGCGGCGAGACCGACGCGGCGAACCCGGGCCCGGGTGACGTCTACGACGAGATCGCGCCGGTGGAGCTTCCCGAGGACTGACCCGGGAGACGGACCGAGGCGCGGGCGGCCGGCCACCGACTCCGGCCGCCCGCGCCTTATTCAACCCCCTGGAGGCTCAGTCGGCCAGCGGTGTCAGCAGCATCCGGCCCGCGAACCCGACCGCCGCGTCCAGCCGTTCGGTGAACTCCTCGGCCACGTCGGCGCAGTGCCGCAGCGCCCACAGGGCCCGGGCCGCCGCCCAGGTCGCGTCCCGGGCCCGCTCCAGGCTCCAGGAGCCCAGCAGATGGGTGAGCGGGTCGGCGATCTGGAACAGGTCGGGGCCCGGCATCAGGTCCTCGCGGATGCGCTCCTCCAGCGACACCAGGAGATCGCCCACGCGGTCGAACTCGTCCTCCAGGTCGGCCGGTTCACAGCCGAGCGTGCGGCAGGCGTCGACCACGGCCAGGGCCAGGTCGTGCCCGATGTGCGCGTTGATGCCCGCCAGCGCGAACTGCAGTGGACGTACACCTGGGTGGCGGCGGAACTGGAACAGGGGCCGCCAGCAGGCGGGCGGGCGGCGGTCCGCCGCGGCCGCGTCCACCGCCGCCAGATAGCGCTCGGCGAACCGCACGTCCAGCGCGGTCGCCGCGCGCGGGTCCGGGAACTCCCCGTCGTCCAGGCGCCGGTCGATCTCCTCGGTGACGGCGAGGTAGACCCGGTTGAACACGGCGACACCGTCCCGTGGGGGCAGGGCCGCGTCCAGCGCGCGCATGCGTGCGACGACGGCGTCGACGGGGGCGGTGAGGTGTTCCAGCTGCACCATGGGGGAAGGGTCCCAGCCCGGGGCCGGCCGGCGTGCCGACCGGCCCGGTGCTTCGCCGGAACGGGGGAACGCCGGGCTACGGCTCGGCGCGCGGCGCGGCCGTGTCGGCCTCCGCCCCCCTGTCGTAGGAGGACGTGCCCTCGTCCAGCAGCGGCTCCTGCTTCTTCAGGTGGGCCGGGGCGAAGGCGCGCAGCGCGTGGTAGCCGGTGATGACGACCAGCGTGCCGAGGGCGATGCCGCTGAGCGAGAAGGTGTCGGTGAACTTCATGGTGACGTTGCCGACGCCGATGATGATGCCCGCGGCGGCCGGCACCAGGTTCAGCGGGTTGCGCAGGTCCACCTTGGCGTTCAGCCAGATCTGGGCTCCGAGCAGGCCGATCATGCCGTAGAGGATGACGGTGATGCCGCCGAGCACCCCGCCCGGGACCGCGGCGACGACCGCGCCGAACTTGGGGCAGACGCCGAAGAGCAGCGCGAAGCCGGCGGCGGCCCAGTAGGCGGCGGTGGAGTATACGCGGGTCGCGGCCATCACGCCGATGTTCTCGGAGTAGGTGGTGTTGGGCGGGCCGCCGACGGCCGTCGACAGCACGGAGGCGACGCCGTCGGCCGAGATCGCCGTACCGAGCTGGTCGTCCAGCGGGTCGCCGGTCATCTCGCCGACCGCCTTGACGTGGCCCGCGTTCTCGGCGACCAGCGCGATGACGACCGGCAGCGCGACCAGGACCGCCGACCACTGGAAGGACGGGCCGTGGAAGGACGGCAGACCGATCCAGTCGGCCTTGGAGACCCCGGAGAGGTCCAGGCGCCAGTGGTCGGTGAGCTTGCCGCTCGCGTCCACCGAGTGGATCTTGCCGAAGACCCGGTCGGACGCCCAGGAGACGCCGTACCCGAACACGAGGCCCAGGAAGATGGCGACGCGGGACCAGAAACCGCGCAGACAGACGACCGCCAGACCGGTGAACAGCATCACCAGCAGGGCCGTCCACTGGTCCTGCGGCCAGTAGGTGGACGCGGTCACCGGGGCCAGGTTGAAGCCGATGAGCATGACGACCGCACCGGTGACGATCGGCGGCATGGCGGCGTGGATGATCCGCGCCCCGAAGCGCTGCACCCCGAGGCCGACCAGGAACAGCGCGACGCCGACGACGAGGACCGCGCCGGTCACGGTCGCGCTCGTACCGCCCTGGGCGCGGATGACGGCGGCCACGCCGACGAAGGACAGGGAGCAGCCGAGGTAGCTCGGCACCCGGCCGCGGGTGGCGAGGAGGAAGATCATGGTCGCCACGCCCGACATCATGATCGCCAGGTTGGGGTCCAGGCCCATGAGCACGGGGGCCACGAAGGAGGCGCCGAACATCGCCACCACGTGCTGGGCGCCCAGGCCCACGGTGCGGGGCCAGGACAGCCGTTCGTCGGGGCGTACCACCGCTCCGGGCGCGGGCGTGCGCCCGTCACCGTGCAGCTTCCAGCGCACGCCGAGATCCATGAGGGGTTTCGCTTTCTCTGTACGTGAGGAGGGTCCGAACCATTGTCAGGGGTACCTGGCGGCTCTACGCTCACACGGTCCTACTCATGAACTGCGTTCACATACCTGATCGAGTGTCTGATCAGGTCGAGCGAAGATCGGAGTGCCTGAATGAGTGGAAGACCCCGTGCGGCCGCGCTCCTCGCCGCCGTGGTGGCCTTCGGAGCCCTGCTCGTCCCCTCCGCCCACGCGGCACCGGCCCCGTCCAAGGCGGTTCCGCGGACCGCGGTCCTCGACGGCGTCCGCCTCCAGCAGACGCGGGCCCGCCTGCCCCACGACCCCCGGCTCCGGCGCGCCCTCGCGGACCTGACCACCCGCGCCGACGCCTGGCTGGACCAGGGCCCCTGGACGGTCGTCGACAAGCCGAAGCCCGCCCCCGGCGGCGACGTCCACGACTACCTGAGCCAGGCCCCCTACTGGTGGCCCACGACCGCCCCCACCGCCGACAACCCCTGGGGCTGCCCGTACGTCCAGCGCGACGGCCAGCGCAATCCGGAGGTCGACAGCGGGACCGACCGGCAGGACGTGGAGAAGGTCTTCGACGCGACGTACGACCTCTCGCTCGCCTGGTACTACACCGGCAGGCGGAGCTACGCCGAGAAGGCCGGGCAGATCCTGCGCACCTGGTTCCTCGACCCGGCCACCCGGATGAACCCCGAGCTGAACCACGCCCAGTTCATCCCGTGCAAGTACGACGGCCGGGCCATCGGCATCATCGACTTCTCGCAGTCCTACACCAGCGTCCTGGACGCGCAGGCCGTCCTCGCCACCGGCGCACCCGGCTGGACGGCCGCCGACCGCACCGCGATGACCCGGTGGAACGAGGACTTCCGCGACTGGCTGAAGAACAGCGACTTCGGCCGGCAGGAGGGCGCCGCCGCCAACAACCACGGCACCTTCTACGACATGCAGCTCGCCGCGCTCGCCTACGCCACCGGTGACACCGCGCTCGCCCGGCGGACCGTCCTGGACGCGCGCGCGAAGCGGATCGACCCGCAGATCGCGGCCGACGGCAGCCAGCCCCAGGAGCTCACCCGCACCCGCAGCTGGCACTACTCGACCTTCGACCTGGTCGCCTACACGCGGCTCGCGGCCATCGGTCGGCACGTGGGCGTCGATCTGTGGGGCTACGCGGGGCCGGACGGGCAGAGCCTGTTCAAGGCGGTCGACTATCTGCTGCCCGCGGCGACCGGCGCCGCGGCCTGGCCGCACCCCGAGCTGGAGTTCCACCGCTACGCGGCGGCCGATGTCGTGCACGCGGCGGCCGACGCCGGTGACCCACTGGCCAAGGCGGCCGTGCCGAAGCTGGAGGCGCCGCCCGGGGGAGACCTCTGGGCGCTGCGGCCCGCCGCCGAGCAGCTGGACTCCATCGCGGGCTGACCCCCGCTGACCTGGGGGCTTCCCGGCCGGGCTCCTGAGCGGTCGCTTAGTATGGTGGCGTACGGGGGTGTCGCCACCCCAACGCGCGCTGCTCAGGAGCCCTTCCCGTGACCGCCGAAGCCCCGACCGCCCCCGCCGTCTCCTACGGCCGGCTGGTCCCCGTCACCGTCCACTTCGACGACCTCGACGCGCTCGGGCTGCTGCACAACGCCCGCTACCCGCTGATGGTCGAGCGCGCGTGGACCGAGCTGTGGAACGAACACGGCGTCCGCTTCGACGGCGACTGGGCGGCGGCCGGCGACGCCTGCAACGCGGTCCGCGAACTGCGCATCGGCTACGAGGCGCCGGTCACCCGGCCCGGCACGTACGCCGTCCACCTCTGGCTCGAACGGCTCGGCACGACCGGACTCACCTACGGTTTCCGGTTCTGCTCGGCCGACGGGACCGAGACCTACGCCCGCGGCACCCGGGTGCTGGTCCGGCTGGACGCGGCGACCATGCGTCCCGCGCCCTGGAGCGAGACCTTCAGGGCCGCGGGTCGGGAACTGCTGCGGCCCGCCGGCTGACCTCGCCGCCGCCGCGCTCGGCGGTGCGCAGCACGCCCGCGAACACCGCGAGCCCGCACGCCAGCGCGGTCACCACCACGAAGGACACCATCAGGCTCGTCGCCTGGGCCACCCCGCCGATCAGGCTCGGCGCGATCAGCCCCGAGGTGTAGGTGATGGTCGCCACGCCCGCGATGGCCTGGCTGGGGTTGGGACCGGCGTGCCCGGCCGCCGCGAAGCACAGCGGTACGACCACCGCGATGCCGAGCCCCATCAGCGCGAACCCGGCCATCGCCACCGCCGGATGCCCGGCGAGCACGATCAGCAGCCCGCCCAGCCCGGCCAGGACACCGCCGGCCCGCACCGTGCGGACGGCGCCGAAGCGGTTCACCACCGCGTCCCCGGCGATCCGGGCCACCGCCATGGTCAGCATGAACCCGGTCGTGGAGGCCGCCGCCAGCCCGGCCGAACTGTCCAGCCGGTCCCGCAGGAACACCGCCGACCAGTCCAGGCTCGCGCCCTCCGCGAACACCGCGCAGAAGCCGACCGCGCCGATCAGCAGCGCCGAGCGCGGCGGCAGCGCGAACCGCGGCGGCGGCTCCTCGTCCTCGGCGGGCTGGAGGCCCAGCACCCAGGTGCAGGCCACGAGACCGAGCACGGTGAGGACGGCCGACGCCAGCGCGAAGTGCACGCGCGCGTCCGCGCCGAGATGCGCCGCGAGGGTGCCGGCCGCCGAGCCGATCAGGGCGCCCGCGCTCCACATGCCGTGCAGCCCCGACATGATCGACTTCCCGAGCCGCCGCTCGACCTCCACACCGAGCGCGTTCATCGCGACATCGGCCATGCCCGCGCTCGCGCCGTAGACGAACATCGCCAGGCACAGGGTGACCAGGTTCGGCGCGATCGACGGCAGGATCAGGGACAGCGTCCACAGCGCGAGCAGCCCGCGCAGGGCCGTACGGCTGCCGAAACGGTGGGTGATCCCGCCCGCCAGCGGCATGGCGCACGAGGCGCCGAGCGCCGTGAAGGCCAGAGCGAAACCCAACTGGCCCGCGCCGAGCGAGGCATGGTCCTGGACCCACGGGACGCGCGTCGCGAACGAGCCGGTCACGGCGCCGTGCACGGCGAACACGGCCGCCACGGCGTACCGGGCGCGCCTGACCTCGTCGCCCGCGCGCGTCACGTCACTCATGATCCTGTCCCCTCCCCGGGAGTGCCGGCCCCGTGGGCGCCGCTCCGCTGCAACGCGCCGTAAACTATCAGGAACCCTGCCTGATAGATAGCGGACACCATGCCTGGCCCCGCCACGGCGATCTGGGAGGATTCCCGTCATGCCCGCATCACCCAGCACCGCCCGGGCCATCAACGACCGGCTGGCCCTGCGGCTGTTGCAGCAGGAAGGCCCGCTCACGGCAGGGCGGTTGAAGCAGCTGACCGGACTGTCACGGCCCACGGTCGCCGACCTGGTCGACCGGCTCACGGCCTCCGGGCTCATCACGGTGGTCGGCGAGTCCGGCGAACAGCGCCGGGGTCCCAACGCCCGGCTCTACGGCATCGTCGCCGACCGCGCCCACCTCGCCGCGCTCGACGTCCGTACCGAGGGCGTCTTCGTCCTCGTCTCCGACCTGGTCGGGCGGGTGCTCGCCGAGGCGTCCGTGCCGATCGGCCCCGACGCCGGAACCGGGCCCGCCGTGGAACAGGCGGTGGCGGCGGTGGAGAGCGCCGCCAAGGAGGCCGGCGCCGACCGGCTGCACACCGTCGGCATCGGCGCGCCGGGCCTGATCGACCCGGCCACCGGAGACCTCCGCGACTCCGCCGGGCTGCCCGCCTGGCACCGCAGCCTGGCCGCCACCCTCCAGGACCGGCTGCCCGGCGCCCGGGTCACCGTCGAGAACGAGACGAACCTGGCCGCCCTGGCCGAACAGCGCGAGGGCGCCGCGCGCGACCGGGACACCTTCGTCCTGCTCTGGCTCGGCCACGGCGTCGGCGCCGCGGTCGTCCTGGACGGCACCCTGCGCCGCGGGGCCTCCGGCGGCACCGGGGAGATCGGCTTCCTCCCGGTCCCGGGAACGGCCACGCTGCCCTCGGCGACCGACTGCGCCGGCGGCTTCCACTCCCTCACCGGCGCGGCGGCGGTCGCCTCCCTGGCGACAGAGTGCGGCCTTCCGGCCCCTGCCACACCGGACGGCCCGGGGGCGGCGGAGGCGGTGCGGGGGGCTGTGGCGGAGGTGGAGAAGGCGGGGGAGACGTCGGCGGGGGAGCCGGGGGTGCCGGTACCGGTGCCGGTGGCGCCACCGGGCGGGGTGGCCACGCGGCCGGGCGGGGCGGACGTGAAGGCGGGCGCGGAGCCGGGTGCTGTGGCCGCGTCTTCCTCGGGGGAGGCGGGGCCTGAGACGTGGCGTTCGGACGCGGAGTCGGGCGGCGGCTTGGCGTCTTCCTCGGGGGAGGCGGGGCCTGAGGCGTGGCGTCCGGGCGCGGAGTCGGGCGGCGGCTTGGCGTCTTCCTCGGCGGAGACGGGGCCTGCGCCGCGGGCTTCGGGCGTCGAACCGGGCCCTGTCTCAGCGCCTGCGGGGAGCGGCACGCCCACGGTGGCCCTGCCCAGCGGCCTCCCCGCCGCCCGTTTCCTCGGCATCCTCGCCGACCGGATCGCCGTCGGTGCCGCGTCCGTGGTGGCCGTGCTGGACCCCGGCTGTGTGGTGCTCGGCGGGGAGGTCGGCCAGGCCGGGGGCGCGGTGCTCGCCGGGCTGGTGGAGGAGCGGCTGCGCCGGATGTCGCCGCTGGTCACCGAGGTGCGGGCGAGCAGCCTCGGCGGAACGGCCGTACTCCGCGGCGCGCTGCTCACCGCCCGCGAACGGGCGCAGGACGAACTGTTCGCGCCACCGGAGCGTCCGGGCGGCTGACACGCCACCGGAATCTCAGGCCGGAGCGGCTCCCCCGCAGGACCCGAGCGGCTCTGCCCGTTGCCAGGACCTCGCGGCCCGAGCGGCTCCGCCGAAGGTGGTCACGGTACTCGCGGCAGCGCCTCCCGCCAGCCCGGCCGTTGGCACGCCCAGGCCTGTACCCCCTCGGCCACGGGCTCGACGGCGAACGCCTCGTGCTCGCCCGGCACCCGGGCCTGGACGTGCCGGTCCGGGCCGCCTTCGCGGTACTCCGCCTGGTAACTCGGATCGTCGTTGAGATACACCTGGATGCGGTGGTGCCCGGCAGGCTCCCGGTCGAGCCGCTCGACGATGACGAAGCGCCAGGTCAGGCTCATGTCCGCGAGCAGATCGTGGAGTTGGTCCTCGGAGGGGTCGCCCCGCGCCGTCCCGTCCCACTCGATCGCGCGGATCACCGGTGCCGTCGTGCGGGCGGCTGTATTCGGCACGGTGGCGGCCCGGCGGCGGGCAAGGGCCGTCGTCACCGCCGCCGGGCCCGTCCGCACCCTAAAAGGACTAGACCAGTACGGTCAATGGTCCGGACCGAGGCCAATACTCCTTCCCCACCGGCCAGTTGGCGACGGTGGCGGTGTGACGCGAAAGCGGGGGACACGCCCTGTGAGCGAGCCCACACCCTTCACCCGCATGGACGCGTACCGGGCGTGGCACACTGGCCGTGTACCAGAAGCAGCGCACTCCGGGGTCGGTGAAACTCCGAACCGGCGGTTACAGTCCGCGACCCGGTCGCCTCCAGCGGCCGGTTGACCAGGTGAAATTCCTGGACCGACGGTTAAAGTCCGGATGGGAGGCAGTGCGCGGCGGGCGGGCATGCGTTCTCCGTGTGCGCGCCGCCGTATCTGGAGGCGTCCGTGCGCGGGCGTGTCCTTTCGGCGACGCTCCCGGTGTGTGCTCATCCGTACCTTTCTGTCGTCATCGACAGGCCCCGGAGTCCGTGCCCGAAGAGGCAGGAGGACCCGGGAAGTGTTCACCGGAATCGTCGAAGAACTGGGTGAGGTCACCGCCGTCGAGAATCTCGGCGACTCCTCCCGCTTCCGGCTCCGCGGCCCCGTCGTGACCGAGGGCGCACGCCACGGTGACTCCATCGCCGTGAACGGGGTCTGCCTCACGGTCGTCGAGCACGAGGGCGACGAGTTCACCGCCGACGTCATGGCCGAGACCCTGAAGCGCTCCAGCCTGGGCGCGCTCACCGTCGGCTCCCGCGTCAATCTCGAGCGCCCCACCGCCGTCGGCGCCCGCCTCGGCGGACACATCGTGCAGGGACACGTGGACGGCACCGGTGAGATCCTCGCGCGCACGCCCTCCGAGCACTGGGAGATCGTGAAGATCTCCCTCCCCGCGGACCTCTCCCGTTACGTCGTGGAGAAGGGCTCCATCACCGTCGACGGCATCAGCCTCACCGTCGTGGAGGCCGGCCCCGACCACTTCAGCGTCAGCCTCATCCCGACGACCCTCGCCCTCACCACGCTCGGCGTGAAGCAGCCCGGCGACCCGGTCAACCTCGAAGTGGACGTCCTCGCCAAGTACGTGGAGCGGCTGCTCGCGGCCGGGCAGGGGGCCGGCAAGTGAACTGGATGAACTCCGAGGCGTTCACCCTCTTCGGCCAGCACATCATCTGGTCCGACATGACCGGCAACATCCTGGGCCTGATCACCCTCGCCCTCGGCTGGCGCCGTTCCCTGTGGACCTGGCCCGTGCAGTTCCTGTCCGGCCTGGTCCTGTTCGCCGCCTTCTACGGCCACCTGACCGGCAGCGCCGGCAAGCAGGTCGTCGTCATGGCCGTCGCGCTGTACGGCTGGTGGCAGTGGCAGCGCACCAAGGACCGGTCCGACGACGGCCACATCGCCCCCCGCTTCGCCACCTGGCCGGAGCGCGCGGTCATGCTCGCCGCGGCCGCCGCCGGCACGGTCGCCGTCGCCCTGCTCTTCACGGCCTACCCGAAGCTCTCCTGGGACCCCTGGCCCGACGCCTACATCTTCGTCGGCACCATCGTCGCGATGTACGCCCAGGCCAAGGGCATGGTCGAGTTCTGGATCGCCTGGCTGCTCGTCGACCTCGTCGGCGTCCCCCTCAACTTCGCCAACGGCTACGCCTTCTCCGGCTTCGTCTACGTCATCTACGGCGCACTCGTCCTGTGGGGCATGCGCGACTGGTGGCTGCGTTCCCGCCGGGGCCCGCAGCCCGCACTGGAAGGAGCGCCGGCATGACCTCGGCACCGCTGCTGTACGGCACCGACGACATCGAGAACTTCGCCCTCGACCCGGTCGAGCAGGCCATCGCCGACATCGCGGCGGGCCGCCCGGTGGTCGTCGTGGACGACGAGGACCGGGAGAACGAGGGCGACCTCGTCATCGCCGCCGAGAAGGCGACCCCCGAGATCGTCGCCTTCATGATGAGCGAGTGCCGGGGCCTGATCTGCGCCCCCATGGAGGGCGAGGAACTGGACCGGCTGCAACTGCCGCAGATGGTCCAGGACAACACCGAGTCGATGAAGACCGCGTTCACCATCTCGGTGGACGCCTCCGCCGCCCACGGCGTGAGCACCGGCATCTCGGCCGCCGACCGCGCGACGACGCTCCAGCTGCTCGCGGGCGGCGCGGCGGAACCCACCGACTTCGTCCGCCCCGGCCACGTCTTCCCGCTGCGTGCCCGGACCGGCGGCGTCCTCGTGCGCAACGGCCACACCGAGGCCGCCGTCGACCTCGCCCGGCTCGCGGGCCTCCGCCCGGCCGGCGCCATCGTGGAGATCGCCGGTGAGGACGGCCGGATGCTCCGGCTGCCCGAGCTGGTCCCGTTCGCCCGCAAGCACGGCCTGACGATCATCTCCATCGCGGACCTGATCGCCTACCGCCGCGGCAGCGAGCCCACCGTCCGCCGCGAGGCCGAGACCCGGCTGCCCACCCGGCACGGCACCTTCACGGCCTACGGCTACCGGTCCACCGTCGACGGCGTCGAACACGTCGCCCTCGTCCACGGCGAGATCGGCGACGGCGAGGACGTCCTCGTCCGCGTCCACTCCGAATGCCTCACCGGCGACGTCTTCGGCTCCCTGCGCTGCGACTGCGGCCCCCAGCTGGACACCGCCCTGCGACGCATCCAGGCCGAGGGCCGGGGCGTCGTCGTCTACCTGCGCGGACACGAGGGACGCGGCATCGGTCTGCTGTCCAAACTGCGCGCCTACGAACTCCAGGAGCAGGGCCACGACACCCTGGACGCCAACCTGGAACTCGGCCTGCCCGCCGACGCCCGCGACTACGGCGCAGGAGCGCAGATCCTCGCCGACCTTGGCGTGCGCGGCGTCCGGCTGATGACCAACAACCCCGACAAGACCGAGGCGCTGCTGCGCCACGGCCTGAAGGTCACCGGCCGGGAGCCGATGCCCGTCCAGGCCGGCGAACACAACCTCCGGTACCTGCGCACCAAGCGGGACCGGATGGGGCACGACCTGCCCTGGCTCGACACGCCCGCCGTGTCGGCTTCCCCGGCCGCGTCCGCGGCCACCTGCGGCAACCAGTAAGCACGAAAGCACTGAGGAGAAACGTGAGCGGCAAGGGTGCACCGGAACTGTCCGTACGCAATGTGAGCGACCTCCGGGTCGCCGTCATCGCGGCGCAGTGGCACGAGCAGGTGATGGACGGTCTGGTGAACGGCGCCCTGCGCGCCCTGCGCGAGCTGGGCATCGACGAGCCGACCCTGATCAGGGTCCCCGGCACCTTCGAGCTGCCGGTCGCCGCCAAGGTCCTCGCGGGCCGTGGCTACGACGCCGTGGTCGCCCTCGGCGTCGTCATCCGGGGCGGCACCCCCCACTTCGACTACGTGTGCCAGGGCGTCACCCAGGGCCTCACCCAGGTGGCCGTCGAGACCGGCGTCCCCGTCGGCTTCGGCGTGCTCACCTGCGACACCGAGGAGCAGGCCCTGGACCGGGCCGGCCTGGAGGGCTCCAACGAGGACAAGGGCCACGAGGCGGTGACCGCCGCCGTCGCGACCGCGGCCACGCTCCGCTCGGTATCCGAACCCTGGCACTGAGGAGTGGGGCAGACCGCGTAGGGTGGGCAGCACCATGTCCAAGAAGACGTTCGAGGAGCTCTTCACCGAGCTCCAGCAGAAGGCCGCCCACGGCGATCCCGCCACCTCCCGCACAGCGGAGCTGGTAGGCAAGGGTGTCCATGCCATCGGCAAGAAGGTCGTCGAGGAGGCCGCCGAGGTCTGGATGGCCGCCGAGTACGAGGGCAAGGAGGCGGCGGCCGAGGAGATCTCGCAGCTGCTGTACCACGTCCAGGTGATGATGGTCGCCCGCGGCATCTCCCTGGACGACGTCTACGCCCACCTGTGACCCGCCCGCCGCACACAGCCGTAGAAAACCCCTTCACGCAAAGGAAGCCGACCTCATGCTGCGCATCGCCGTCCCCAACAAGGGTTCACTGTCCGGCCCTGCGGCGGAGATGCTGCATGAGGCCGGCTACCAGCAGCGCCGCGAGTCCAAGGAGCTGCGCATCGTCGACCCGGAGAACGAGGTCGAGTTCTTCTACCTCCGCCCCCGCGACATCGCGATCTACGTCTCCTCCGGCCGCCTCGACATCGGCATCACCGGCCGTGACCTGCTGATCGACTCCGGCGCCGACGCCGAGGAGATCCTGCCGCTCGGCTTCGCCCGCTCCACCTTCCGCTTCGCCGCCAAGCCCGGCACGGCGAGCGGTATCGAGGACCTCAAGGACAAGACGGTCGCCACCTCCTACGAGGGCATCGTCGACAAGCACCTCGCGGACCGCGGGATCGACGCCTCCGTCGTCCACCTGGACGGCGCCGTGGAGACCGCGATCGAGCTGGGCGTCGCCGAGGTCATCGCCGACGTCGTGGAGACCGGCACCAGCCTGCGCAACGCGGGCCTGGAGGTCTTCGGTGAGCCGATCATGAAGTCCGAGGCGATCGTCATCCGCCGCACCGGCGCCGACGCCGAGGAACCGAAGGTCCAGCAGTTCCTGCGCCGCCTCCAGGGCGTCCTGGTCGCCCGGACGTACGTGATGATGGACTACGACTGCCGGGTCGAGCAGCTGGAGAAGGCCGTCGCGCTCACCCCCGGCCTGGAGTCCCCGACCGTCTCCCCGCTGCACAACGAGGGCTGGGTCGCGGTCCGCGCCATGGTCCCCGCCAAGGAGGCCCAGCGGATCATGGACGACCTCTACGGCATCGGCGCCCGCGCCATCCTGACCACGGCCATCCACGCCTGCCGCCTGTAAGAGGTACGCCCGAGATGTCCGACCTGCCCTCTCTTCCCCGTCTACCCGTCACCTTCCGGCCGGGACACACCCGGGCGATCCTGCTCACCGCCGGTGTCGTGATCTTCCTGGTGATAAGCGGGATCGCGATGCTGCTGGAGCACCTCGGCCCGGGCTCGCGGCTCAGCTTCATCATCACCGGGGCGCTGATCTTCTGGGTCCTGGCCCAGCTTGCCCGGGTGAAGGTGGTCGCCGACGAGTCCGGCGTCACCGTCGTCAACATCGCCAGCAAGCGCCGTCTGGCCTGGGCGGAGATCCTCCGGGTGAACCTCCGGCCGGGTGACCCCTGGGTGTTCCTCGACCTCAGCGACGGCACCAGCCTGCCCGCGCTCGGCATCCAGCCGGGCATCGCCAAGCAGCGGGCCATCGCCGACGCCACGGCGCTGCGCGCGCTCGCCGAGGCCCACTCGGCGCCGTCCGCCCTGCCGCATGAGCCCAGATCTTGATTAATCTGGTGGGCGGAGGCCGTCTCGCTGCGCCTCCGCCCCTGCGCGCCGCCCGGTGCACAGGGGTTCCTGCTACCCGAGGAGTGATTCCCTCCGGCGATGGACGGATCGTCCTGTAGTACCTGCGCCACCCCTGCCCGACAGAACGGGAAGGCGGTGGCAGCGTGATCATCCCCCTGCTGCTCCTCGGAGCGGCGTTCCTGCTGATTCTCGCCAACGGCTTCTTCGTGGCGGCCGAGTTCGGCCTGGTGACGGTCGAGCGCCCGGAGGCCGAGAAGGCCGCCGCCGACGGTGACACCCGTGCCCGTACGGTCGTGGAGTCGCTGAAGGAGCTGTCCTTCCAGCTCTCCGGCACCCAGCTCGGCATCACCATCACCTCCCTGGTCGTCGGCATGCTCGCCGAACCGGCCCTGGCCGAGCTGCTGCGCGGGCCGTTCGCCGCGCTCGGCGTCCCCGACGGCGCCGCCTCAGGCGTCGCCGTGGTCGTCGGCATGCTGCTGGCCTCCGCGATCCAGATGGTGATCGGCGAACTCGTCCCCAAGAACTGGGCGGTCTCCCGGCCGCTGCAGGTCGCGCGCTTCGTCGCCGGCCCCCAGCACCGCTTCGCCCGCCTGTTCCGCCCGGTGATCTCGGCGCTGAACACGGTGGCCAACCGGCTGGTCCGCGCCCTCGGCGTCGAACCCGCCGACGAGCTGGCCTCCGCCCGCACCC
Organism: Streptomyces sp. NPDC052721; assembly: GCF_040678315.1. Taxonomy (NCBI): domain Bacteria; kingdom Bacillati; phylum Actinomycetota; class Actinomycetes; order Kitasatosporales; family Streptomycetaceae; genus Streptomyces; species Streptomyces sp. NPDC052721. The sequence continues at coordinate 44,356 of NZ_JBFATL010000059.1, forward strand.
CCGGCGAGCTCGTCTCCCTGGCCCGGCACTCCGCCCAGGCCGGTGCCCTGGAACAGGACACGGCCGACCTGTTCGTCCGCACCCTGTCCCTGGGCGAGCTGACCGCGCAGCACGTCATGACCCCGCGCGTGAAGGTGAGCGCGCTGCAGGACTCGGCCACCGCCGAGGACGTCGTCAACCTCACCCGGGCCACCGGCCTGTCCCGCTTCCCGGTCTACCGGGAGAAGATCGACGAGATCGTCGGCATGGCCCACCTCAAGGACGCGCTGGCGGTCCCCGTGCACGACCGGCTGCGCACGCCGGTCAGCCGGATCGCCCGCAAGGCGCTCCTGGTCCCCGAGACGCTGCCGGTCCAGCCCCTGCTCGCCCGGCTGCGCAGCGAGCAGCCCATCGCGGTCGTCGTGGACGAGTACGGCGGCACGGCCGGCGTGGTCACCCTGGAGGACATCGTCGAGGAACTGGTCGGCGAGGTCCGCGACGAGCACGACGCCAAGGACGTGCCCGAGCTGGCCCCCGCCCCGCCCGAGGACGGCAGGCCCGCCTGGGACGTGGACGGCAGCTGCCGCGTCGACATCCTCCAGCGCATAGGCCTCGACGTGCCCGAGGGGCCGTACGAGACCGTCGCCGGCCTGGTCGCCGACCTGCTCGGCCGGATCCCGGCCCCCGGCGACCGGGCCGAACTGCCCGGCTGGCGGCTCTCCGTCCGCCAGGTCGGCCACTACCGCGCCGAACGGGTCCGCCTGGTCAGGACGGCCCCGGCGGTGAACGTGATGGAGGCCGCCCGATGAGCGTCCTGCAACTGGTCTTCGCGGCGCTGCTCGTGGTCGCCAACGGCTTCTTCGTCGGCGCCGAGTTCGCGCTCGTCTCCGTCCGCCGCAGCCAGATCGATCCGCTCGGCACCGCCCGGGCCCGGCAGGTGCTGTACGGCCTGGAACACCTGCCGCAGATGATGGCCGCCGCCCAGTTCGGCATCACCGTCTGCTCGCTGACGCTCGGCGCGGTCGCCGAGCCGACGGTGGCACACCTGCTGGAGCCGGTGTTCGAGTGGATCCACCTCCCGCACGGCATGATCCACCCGCTGGGCTACGTCATCGCGCTGGCCGCGGTGGTCTTCTTCCACCTCGTCATCGGCGAGATGGTCCCGAAGAACCTCGCCATGGCCGCGCCGGAGAAGGCCGCGCTGTGGCTCAGCCCGGGCCTGGTCTGGTTCGCCCGCCTCTGCAAGCCGATCACGGTGTCCCTCGGCGCCTGCGCCCAGGGCATCCTGCGGCTGTTCCGGGTCGAGCCGAAGGACGAGGTGGAGGCGGTGGTCACCACCGAACAGCTCAACCGGCTCCTGGAGGACTCCGGCCAGGCCGGCCTCCTCGACCCGGAGGAGCAGGAGCGCCTTGAGGACGCCCTGGAGCTGGGCTCGCGCCCGGTGACGGACGTCCTGCTGCGCCGGGAGGCCCTGGTCACGGTGACCCCGGCGGTCACCCCGGGCGAGATCGTGGAGCTGACCGCCCGCACGGGCTACTCCCGCTTCCCGGTCGCGGCCGGCGAGAAGGGCCCCTTCATGGGGTACGTGCACGTGAAGGACGTCCTCGACCTGGAGCACTCCGACCGGGCCGTTCCGCAGCACGTGTGGCGCCCGATGGCCACGCTCCGCGCCGAGCTGCCGCTGGACGACGCGCTGACGGTCATGCGCCGGGCGGCCACGCATCTGGCCCAGGTGGCGGACGCGACCGGCAAGGTGCTGGGGCTGGTGGCTCTGGAGGACGTGCTGGAGCTGCTGGTGGGCGAGGTCCGTGACCCGGCGCACCGGGAGATGCCGGAGCCGCGTGTGAGCGGGGAGCCGGAGGGGGTGCTGGCCACCTAGGCCCTGTCGTCAAACTCCCGTCTGCCGCGCGACGCCATGCACGCACTCTCGCCGCACCGGGCCCCGACCCAAGTACATCCAGTACGAG
>NZ_JBFATL010000060.1:0-45827 GCF_040678315.1 Streptomyces sp. NPDC052721
TGCAGGGTTTCGTGCAGGACCTGGGGCGCGGGCCGTCCGGCCGACACGACCTCCAGCACCTCGGCCCCGTCCGACGCCGGGACCGGGACCCCGTCCGACGCCGGGACCGTGCCACCGTCTGCGAGGGCCTTCCACCGCACCGCGAACAGTCCGTCCCGGCCGCCCGGGGCCGCCGCCCCACGCAGCGCCTCCCGCGACAACGGGCGCAACGTCAGGCCGTCCACGGACGCCACCGGAGCACCCGTACCGTCGGCCACCGTCAGCGACGCCTCCAGGGTCTCGGACTCCTGGTCGGACACGGTCAGGCGGACGCGCAGCGCGGTGGCGCCCACCGCGTGGAGGGTGACACCCGACCATGCGAAGGGGAGCCGGGCCCGGCCCGCCTCGTCGACGACGCCGGGCAGCAGTGTGTGGAGGGCGGCGTCCAGCAGCGCCGGATGCAGCAGGTAACGGCCCGCCTCCGCGCGCAGCGCCTCCGGGAGGGCCACCTCGGCGAAGATCTCGCCCTCACCCCGCCAGGCCCGCCGCAGCCCACGGAACGCCGGCCCGTAGGCGTAACCCAGCTCCTCCAACCGCTCGTACACACCCTCCAGCGGCACTTCCCGCGCACCCGCCGGAGGCCACACCGTCAGCGACTCGCCCCCGGACGGGTCCGCCGCGACCAGCCGCCCCCGGGCGTGCAGCGTCCACGCGCCCTCGCCGGCCTCACCGTCCAGGTCGTCCCGCTCGGGCCGCCCGTACACCTCCACCGCGCGACGCCCGGCACCATCGGCCTCGCCGACGACGACCTGGACCTGCACACCACCCCGCGCCGGCAGCACCAACGGCACCGACAGCAGCAGTTCGTCCAGTGTCCCGGTGCCGGTCTGTTCGCCGGCGCGCGTCGCCAGCTCCACCAGAGCGGTGCCCGGCAGCAGGACGTTCCCGTCGACGGCGTGTTCGGCCAGCCAGCCGTGGGTGTGCGGCGACAGCCGTCCGGTGAAGACACGGGTGTCCCGGTCGGCCAGACTCACGGCCGCGCCGAGCAGCGGGTGCCGGGCGGGGGTCAGACCCAGGCCGGCGGCGTCCAGCGGGGCGCCCGGGCCGTCCAGCCAGTACCGCTCGCGCTGGAAGGCGTACGTGGGGAGGTCGACCCTCCGCGCGCCGGGCAGGACCTTGGTCCAGTCGGGTCCGGCTCCGCGCAGCCGCAGCAGGGCCAGTGCCGCTGCCACGGACTCCGCCTCGGGCCGGCCGCGCCGCAGCGCCGGGGTGAGCACCCCGGCCTCCCCGGTCAGGCATGCCTCGGCGAGCGCGGTCAGCACGCCGTCCGGGCCCAGCTCCAGGTATTCGGTGACGCCCTCGGACTGCAGGAACCTCACGCCGTCGTGGAACCGGACGGTGCCGCGGATGTGACGGACCCAGTAGTCGGGTGACATCAGCTCCTCGTCGGTGGCGAGGACGCCCGTCACGTTGGAGACGACGGGGATCTCGGGGGCCCTGAAGGTCAGGTCCGCGATCGTGTCGCGGAATTCGTCGAGGACCTCCTCCATGTGCGCGGAGTGGAAGGCGTGCGAGACGGCGAGGAGCCTGACCCTGGCGCCCTTGGCCCGCCAGTCCTCCATGACCTCGGTGACGGCGTCCTCGTCACCGGAGATCACCGTGGCGCGCGGACCGTTGACCGCGGCGACGGAGACGCGCTCCTCGCCGTGGGTGAGCAGGGAGGCGCGGACCTCGTCCTCCGCGGCCTGGATCGAGGCCATCGCACCGCCCTCGCGGGCGGCCTGCATCAGCCGGCCGCGCTCGGCGACCAGGACACAGGCGTCGTCGAGGTCGAGCACGCCGGCCAGATGGGCCGCGGTGACTTCGCCGAGGGAGTGGCCGAGCAGGTAGTCCGGCCGCACGCCGTAGTGTTCGAAGAGGCGGTACAGGGCGACTTCGACCGCGAAGAGCGCGGCCTGGGTGAAGGCCGTCTGGTCGATCAGCGCGGCGTCGGCGGACGTCTCCGGGGCGAACAGCACCCCCTTCACGGGACGGACCAGCTCCGGGTCCAGACGGGCGCACACCCGGTCCAGCGCCTCGGCGAACACCGGGTTGGTCTCGTACAGCTCGCGGCCCATGCCGAGCCGTTGGGCGCCCTGCCCGGTGAACAGGAAGGCGGTCTTGCCGGGGCGGGTGGTACGGGTGCCGACCACGCCGGGGACCTGCCGGCCGTCGGCCGAACCGGCGAGCGCGGCCAGCCCTTCGAGGAGCGTTTCGCGGCTGTCGCCCAGGACGGCGACGCCGTGGTCGAGCAGGGAGCGCCCGGTGGCCAGCGAGTAGGCGACGTCGGCCGCCTCCAGCCCGGGCCTCGCCTCGACGAACCGGCGCAGGCGCTCGGCCTGGTCGCGCAGCGACTTCTCGGTCTTGCCGGTGAGGATCCACGGGAGGACACGGCAGGGCGGACCGGACGTCCCGGCCGGGCGCGGCTCGGCCGGGGGTTCCTCGATGAGGACGTGGGCGTTGGTGCCGCTGATGCCGAAGGAGGAGATGCCCGCGCGGCGGGGCCGGCCGTCGGTCGCGGGCCATTCGCGTGCCTCGGTCAGCAGTTCCACCGCACCGGCTTCCCAGTCCACGTGGCGGGACGGGTTGTCCGCGTGCAGTGTCCGCGGCAGCACTCCGTGGCGCATGGCCTCGATCATCTTGATGACGCCGCCGACGCCGGCGGCGGCCTGTGAGTGGCCGATGTTCGACTTGAGTGAGCCGAGGTAGAGCGGCCGGTCGGTGGTCCGGTCGCGTCCGTAGGTGGCGAGCAGTGCCTGGGCTTCGATGGGGTCGCCGAGGCGTGTGCCGGTGCCGTGTGCTTCGACGGCGTCGACGTCGTCGGTGCTCAGGCCGGCGTTGGCCAGGGCCTGTCGGATGACGCGTTCCTGGGAGGGGCCGTTGGGTGCGGTCAGGCCGTTGCTGGCTCCGTCCTGGTTCACGGCCGTACCGCGGATGACCGCCAGGACGCGGTGGCCGTTCTTGCGGGCGTCGGAGAGCCGTTCGACCAGGAGGAGGCCGACGCCCTCGGACCAGCCGGTGCCGTCGGCGTCGTCGGAGAAGGACTTGCAGCGGCCGTCGGCGGACAGACCGCGCTGGCGAGAGAACTCCACGAAGGTGTTGGGGCTGTTCATGACCGTGACACCGCCCGCCAGCGCGAGGTCGCACTCGCCGTTGCGCAGGGCGCCCGCGGCCATGTGCAGGGCGACGAGCGAGGAGGAGCATGCCGTGTCGACCGTGACGGCCGGGCCCTCCAGACCGTACGTGTACGACAGGCGGCCGGAGAGGACGCTGGAGAGGTTGCCCGCGAGCAGGAAGCCCTCGAACTCCTCCGGGGTGCCCTCCAGGCGCGAGGCGTAGTCGTCGTACATGGCGCCGGTGAACACACCGGTCGCGCTGCCGCGCAGTGCGGCCGGGTCGATGCCCGCGTTCTCGAACGTCTCCCAGGCGGTTTCCAGCAGCAGGCGCTGCTGGGGGTCGGTGGCGGTCGCCTCGCGCGGCGACATGCCGAAGAACTCCCGGTCGAACAGGTCCGCGTCGTGCAGGAAGCCGCCCTCGCGGACGTACGACGTCCCCACCTGGTCCGGGTCCGGGTCGTACAGCTTCTCGATGTCCCAGCCCCGGTTCGACGGGAACTCGCTGATGGCGTCGACCCCGTTGGCCACCAGCTCCCACAGGTCCTCGGGAGAGGACACACCGCCCGGGTACCGGCACGCCATACCGACGATCGCGATCGGCTCGTCGGTGCGGGCCCCGGCGCGCTCGCGCCGGTCCCGGTCCGCGGGGGCTTGGGTGGACACCGCCTCGGTCAGCAGGTACGCGGCGAGCGCGTTCGGTGTCGGGTGGTCGAAGACCGCCGTCGTGGGCAGCCGCAGGCCGGTGGCGGCGGTGAGCCGGTTGCGCAGGTCGACACCGGCCATCGAGTCGAAACCGAGGTCGTTGAAGGCACGGGCCGGGTCCACGGCCGCGGCGCCCGGGTGGCCGAGCACCGAGGCCACGGTGGCCCGCACCAGGGTCAGCACGGCGTCGCCCCGCTTGGCCTCCGGCAGGCCGGCGATCTGCCGTGCCCAGTCGGAGCCGGCGCCGCCGGGCCGGCCGGCCTGCGCGGCGCGGCGCGGACGCGGGCGCACCAGGCCGCGGTACAGCGCGGGGACCGGTGCCGCCCCGTCGACCGCGAGCCTGCTCGGGTCCAGGGCCACGGGTGCCAGCAGCGGCTCGTCGCCGGCCAGCGCCAGGTCGAAGAGCGCGCGGCCTTGTTCCGGGGTGAGCGGCGTCATGCCGGCGCGTGCCCAGCGGGCGAGGTCGGCGTCGGTCAGGGACGCTCCCATGCCGTGCGTGGCGTCCCACAGGCCCCAGGCCAGCGAGGTGGCGGGAAGGCCCTGCGCGGCGCGGTGCTGGGCGAGCGCGTCCAGGTAGGTGTTCGCCGCCGCGTAGTTGGCCTGACCCGCGGTGCCGGTGAGACCGGACACGGACGAGAACAGCACGAACGCCGTCAGGTCCAGGTCGCGGGTCAGTTCGTGGAGGTGCCGGGCGGCGTCCGCCTTGGGCCGCAGCACGGCGGCCAGTTGTGCCTCGGTCAGCGACTCCAGGGTCGCGTCGTCCAGGACGCCGGCCGTGTGCACGACGGCGGTCAGCGGGTGCTCGGCCGGGACCGAGGAGACCAGGGCCGCGACGGCGTCCCGGTCGCCGACGTCGGCGGCGGTGACGGTCACCTCGGCGCCGAGCGCCGTCAGTTCCTCGGCCAGTTCGGCGGCGCCGGGCGCGGCGGGGCCCCGGCGGCTGGTCAGCAGCAGGTGCCGTACGCCGTGCCCGGTCACCAGGTGGCGGGCGAACAGCGCGCCGAGCCCACCGGTGCCGCCGGTGACGAGGACCGTCCCGGCCGGGTCGAAGCGGGGGGTGGGCGCCCCGGCCGCCCGGAGGGTGCGGGCGAGCCGGGGCGCGTGCAGCCGGCCGTCGCGCACGGCCAGCTGCGGCTCCTCGGCGGCGAGCGCGGCAGGCAGCAGGGAGTCCGCCGCCGGGTCGTCGTCGAGGTCGATCAGCACCAGTCGGCCGGGGTGCTCCGACTGAGCCGAGCGGATCAGGCCCCAGACGGACGCGCCCGCGAGGTCCACGTCGTCGGTGGGGCGTGCGGCGACGGCGCGCCGGGTCACCAGCGCGAGCCGCGAGGCCGCGAACCGCTCGTCGGCCAGCCACCGCTGGACGAGGCGCAGCACCCGACCGGTGGCGGGTCGCGGGTCGCCCGCGTCGTCCGGGGCGGTGGGCACCCGGAGGACGACGATGTCGGCCGGCCCCGCGGAGTCGAGGGAGTCGCCGGCCTCGGTCCAGGTCAGGGAGGTGTCCGGGGCGGGCGACGGCAGTTCGTTCCACTCCACGGTGAACAGGGAGCCGGCGCCGGTGTCCGACGCCGCCGCGAGGCGGTCCCTGGGGACGGCACGCAGGGCGAGGTCCAGGTCGGCGACGGGGGCGCCGGTGCCGTCCGCGACGGTGATGGTGGCGCGCTCGGGGCCGGCGGGCGAGATCCGGGCGCGCAGCTCCGAGGCGCCCGCCGCGTGCAGGGTGACGTCGTTCCAGGCGAACGGCAGCCGGATCCGCTCCGGGTCCGTACCGGCGCCCGCGTCGAGCACCAGTGGGTGCAGTACGGCGTCGAGCAGCGCGGGGTGCAGGCCGTAGGCCGCCGCGCCCTCGGCCTGTGCGTCGGGCAGACGCACCTCGGCGAAGACGTCGGTGCCGCGCCGCCAGACGGCACGCAGCGCCCGGAAGGCGGGGCCGTAGGCGTAGCCGAGGGCGGCCAGCCGGTCGTACACGTCGTCGAGGCTCTCGGCGTCGGCGCCGGCCGGGGGCCAGGAGACGAGGTCGGCGTCGGCGGCGGGCGCCGCGGCGGCCCGGGCGAGCAGGCCGGTGGCGTGCCGGGTCCACGGCAGGGCGCGGTCGGCGGTGTCGGGGCGCGCGTGGACGGTGAACGGGCGCTGCCCGTCCCGGTCGGGCGCGCCGACCGCCACCTGGACGCGTACGGCTCCGCGCTCCGGCAGCGGCAGCGGCGCCTCCAGCGTCATCTCCGCCAGGTGCGGGGCGCCGACGTGCCCGCCCGCGGCGACGGCGAGTTCGAGGAAGGCGGTGCCCGGTGCGATGACGGTGCCGGCGATCGCGTGGTCGGCCAGCCAGGGCTGGGCGGCGCGCGACAGGAGGCTGGTGAACAGGGCGTCCTCGCGCTCGGCGAACTCCACTGCGGTGGTCAGCAGCGGGTGCCCGGCCGGGTCGAGGCCGAGGCTGCGGGCGTCGCTGCGCGGCGTGGCGTTCAGCCAGTAGCGGGTGCGCTGGAAGGGGTAGACCGGCAGGTCGGTGCGGACCGCGCCGGGGAAGAAGGAGGCGACGTCGAGCGGGGCGCCCTGGGCGTACGCCGTGGCTGCCGCGGTGGCGAAGGTCTCCGCCTCGGGGCGGCCGGCGCGCAGCACCGGCACGGCGGTGACCGCGGCGGCCGGGGTGCCCTCCAGGGTGCGCCGGGCCAGCGCCGTCAGCACGGCGTCCGGGCCGACCTCGACGAGGACGGTGGCCCCCTCGGCCGCGAGGCGCTGGGTGGCGGCGGCGAACCGGACGGTCTCGCGGATCTGCCGCGCCCAGTAGTCGGGCGAGGTGAGCTGCTCGGCGGTGGCGATCTCGCCGGTCACCGTCGAGACGATCGGGATGCGTGGGCGGTGGAAGGTGAGCCCGGCGGCCACGGCCCGGAACTCCTCCAGGATGCCGTCCATGTGCGGGGAGTGGAAGGCGTGCGAGACCGTCAGCCGGTGGGTGCGGCGGCCGGCCGCCTGCCAGCCGCGGGCGGCGTCCGCCACGGTTTCGGCGTCGCCGGAGATCACCACGGACGACGGGGAGTTGACGGCGGCGACGGACACGGCGGACTCCCGTCCGGCGAGCCCGGCGGCGATCTCCTCCTCGGTGCCCTCGACGGCGATCATCGCGCCGCCGGCCGGTGCGGACTGCATGAGCCGGCCGCGGGCGGCGACCAGGACCGCGGCGTCCTCCAGGGAGAGGACCCCGGCGGCGTGGGCGGCGGCGAGTTCGCCGATCGAGTGCCCGGCGAGCAGGTCGGGTGTCAGTCCGTGGTGGGTCAGCAGCCGGAAGAGGGCCACCTCCACGGCGAACAGCGACGGCTGGGTGTAGGCGGTGAGGTCGATCAGCCCCTCGCCCTCGCCCTCGCCGAACAGCACGTCGCGCAGCGGCACCTCCAGCAGGCCGTCGAAGGCGGCGCACACCTCGTCGAGGGCGGCGGCGAACACCGGCTGGGCGGCGTACAGTTCGCGGCCCGCTCCGGCGCGCTGCGCGCCCTGGCCGGTGAACAGGAACGCGGTGCGGACCGGGGTGTTAGCGGTGCCGGTGACGGTGTTCGGGGCGCCGGTGCCCGTGGCGAGCCCGGTCAGTCCGGCGAGCAGGTCCTCGGCGTCGGAGGCGAGGACGACGGCGCGGTGCTCGAAGGCGGTGCGGGTCGTGGCGAGCGAGAAGCCGAGGTCGGCGAGGCCGGCGCCGGAGTCGGTGACGTGCGCGGCCAGACGGGCTGCCCGCTCGCGCAGCGCTTCGGGGTCGCGGGCGGTGACGACGTACGGCGCGGGCACGGCGGCGAGGGCGGCGGTGCCGGTCCCGGCCGGGGCGGTGACCGGTGGCGCCTCCTCGACGATGAGGTGGGCGTTGGTGCCGCTGATGCCGAAGGAGGAGACCGCGGCGCGCCGGGGACGGCCGGTCCCGGGCCACGGGCGTTCCTCGGTGAGGAGGGCGACGGTGCCGTCGGACCAGTCGACATGGCTGCTCGGCCGGTCCACGTGGAGCGTTCTGGGCAGCACGCCGTGCCGCATCGCCTGGACCATCTTGATGACGCCGCCGACGCCCGCGGCGGCCTGGGCGTGGCCGATGTTCGACTTCAGCGAGCCGAGGTGGAGGGGGCGGTCCCTGTCGTGTCCGGGGCCGTAGACGGCCTTGAGGGCCTCCGCCTCGATGGGGTCGCCGAGGCGGGTCCCGGTGCCGTGGGCCTCGACGGCGTCCACGTCCGCGGCGGTCAGGCCGGAGTCGGCCAGTGCCTGCTGGATGACGCGCTGCTGGGACGGGCCGTTGGGGGCCGTGAGCCCGTTGCTGGCCCCGTCCTGGTTGACGGCGGAGCCCCGGAGCACGGCCAGGACGGGGTGGCCGTTCTTCTGCGCGTCGGACAGTCGTTCGAGCAGGAGCAGGCCGACGCCCTCGGACCAGCCGGTGCCGTCGGCGCCGTCGGCGAAGGCCTTGCAGCGGCCGTCGGGGGCCAGCCCGCGCTGGCGGGAGAACTCCACGAACATGCCCGGCGAGGACATGACGGTGGCGCCGCCCGCGAGGGCGAGGTTGGTCTCGCCGGAGCGCAGGGAGCGGATCGCCAGGTGCAGGGCGACCAGGGAGGAGGAGCAGGCCGTGTCCACCGTGATCGCCGGGCCGACCAGGCCCAGCTGGTAGGCGATGCGGCCGGACATGACACTGGCGGTGGTGCCGGTCAGCACGCCGCCCTGGACGGACTCGGGGGCGTCGTCCATCCGCGGCCCGTACTCCAGGCCGGTGGCGCCGACGAACACCCCGGTGCGGGTGCCGCGCAGCCGCGCGGGGTCGATCCCGGCGCGCTCGACGCTCTCCCACGCGGTCTCCAGCAGGAGGCGCTGCTGCGGGTCCATGGCCAGGGCCTCGCGCGGGGAGATCCCGAAGAACGCGGCGTCGAAGTCCCCCGCGTCGTGCAGGAACCCGCCGTGCCGCACGGAGCTGTGGCCGGGCCGGTCCGGGTCGGGGTCGTACAGGTCCTCGGGCCAGCCGCGGTCGGCGGGGAACGCGCTGATGGCGTCACCGCCCTCGGCGACGAGGCGCCACAGGTCCTCGGGCGAGGCCACGCCGCCCGGGTAGCGGCAGGCCATGGCGACGACGGCGATGGGCTCCCCGTCGGCGCTCGCCGCCGCCTCGTCCGCGACGGCGGCCTCGCCGAGGAGTTCGGCCTCGACGAACTCGGCGAGGGCCTGCGGGGTGGGGTGGTCGAAGAGCAGGCCGCCGGGCAGCTTCAGGCCGGTGGCCCGGGCGAGCGCGGCGCGCAGTTCGGTGGCCATCAGGGAGCTGAAGCCGAGGTCCCGGAAGGGTGTGTGGCCGGGCACACGGTGGCCGGGCTCGTACTCCAGGACCGCGGCGATGTGGGTCTGCAGCAGGTCCTCGACGGTGCGCCTGCGTTCCGACTCGCCGAGCGAGGCCAGGCGGCGGCCCAGTTCGCCGCGCGGGGTGGCGGCCACGGGGGCGTCGGGGGCGGCCTCGGGGAGGGGGGCCGGCAGCGGGTCGACGGCCCCGCGGACACCGCTCAGCCAGTAGGGGCGGCGCTGGAAGGCGTACGTCGGCAGCTCGACGTGGCGCGCGGACCGGCCGCCGTACAGGGCGGTCCAGTCGGGCTCGGCGCCCCGGGTGAACGCGGTGGCCAGCGCGGCCTGCGCGGTCAGCGGTTCGGAGCGGCCGGCGCGCAGCAGCGGTACGGCGGCGATGGCGGCGGCGTCCGCGGCGCAGTCCTCGGCGAGGGAGGAGAGGACGCCCTCGGGCCCGAGCTCCAGGAAGGTGTGTACGCCGGCGCTCTCCAGGGCGCGGACGGCGTCGAGGAAGCGCACCGGACGGCGGACCTGTTCGACCCAGTACTCGGGGGAGGTGAACTGCCCTGCGGTCACCGGCTCCCCGGTGACCGTGGAGACGACCGGAATTACCGGCTCCGAGTAGTCGAGCGAGGCCGCCACCGCGCGGAACTCCGCCAGCATCGGGTCCATGTGCGGGGAGTGGAAGGCGTGCGAGACGGTCAGGCGCTTCGTGCGGCGGCCCCGGTCCCGCAGCGCGGCGGCGACCTCCTCGGCCGCGTCGGCGTCACCCGACAGGACGAGGGAGCGGGGGCCGTTGACGGCGGCGACGACGAGCGCGCCCTCGCGGCCCGCGAGGAGCGGCAGCACCTCGGCCTCGGTGGCCTCCACGGCGATCATCGCGCCGCCCGTGGGCAGCGCCTGCATCAGCCGGGCCCGGGCGGCGACCAGGCGGGCGGCGTCGGCCAGGGAGAACACGCCCGCGACATGGGCGGCGGCGAGTTCGCCGATGGAGTGGCCGGCGAGCTGGTCGGGCCGCAGCCCCCAGCTCTCGACGAGGCGGAAGAGGGCGACCTCGACGGCGAACAGCGCGGGCTGGGTGACGCCGGTCTCGTGCAGTGCCGTGTCGTCGGCGACGAGTTCGGCGAGCGGGCGCGGCAGGAGCGGGTCCAGGTGTGCGGCGACCTCGTCGAAGGCGGTGGCGTAGGCAGGGAACGCCGCGTACAGCTCCCGGCCCATGCCGGTGCGCTGGGCGCCCTGACCGGTGAAGAGGAACGCCAGCCCGCCGGGCCGTACGGTCCCGGAGACGACGGAGGCGGCGGGGGTGCCGGCGGCGAGCGCGTCCAGGCCGGCGAGCAGCGCGTCCCGGCCGTCGGCGACGACGACGGCGCGGTGGCCCAGGAAGGTGCGGGTGGTGGCCAGCGCCCGGCCGACGTCCTCGGCCGACTGCCCGGGGTGCTCGGCGGCGAAGGCACGCAGCTTCGCGGCCTGGGCACGCAGCGCGTCCTCGTCGTGCCCGGTGACGATCCAGGACAGCGGGGTGACGGCCGCCGGGGCGGCGGGGCCGGAGACGGCGGCAGGACGGGCGGGGGCCTCGGAGACGACGACGTGGGCGTTGGTGCCGCCCATGCCGAAGGAGCTGACGCCGGCGATCAGCGCCCGGTCCTCGTCCGGCCAGGCCGTCAGCTCGCACTGTACGGCGATGCCGAGCTCGTCCGGTGCGATCCGCGGGTTGGGGGTCTCGAAGTTCAGGCTGGCCGGGAGCCGCCGGTGATGCAGGCTGAGCAGCGTCTTGATCAGGCCGGCGATGCCCGCCGCGCCTTCGAGATGGCCGATGTTGGTCTTCACGGAGCCGACGCGCAGTGCGGTGCGGGCCGTGCGGCCGCGGCCGAGCGCGGCGCCGAGCGCCGCCGCTTCCAGCGGGTCGCCGACGGGGGTGCCGGTGCCGTGCAGTTCGACGTACTGCACCTCGTCGGGAGCGATCCCGGCACGCTCGTACGCCTCGCGCAGCACCGCCTCCTGGGCGGCCGGGCTCGGCACGGTGAGCCCGTCGGTGGCGCCGTCGTTGTTGACGGCACTGGAACGGATGACGCCGTAGATCCGGTCCTGGTCGGCCCGGGCCCGGCTCAGCGGCTTGAGGAGGACCACGCCGCCGCCCTCGCCGGGCACGAAGCCGTTGGCGCGGGCGTCGAAGGTGTAGGTGGTCCCGTCGGGCGACAGCGCTCCGAAGCGGGACTCGGTGACAACGTTCTCCGCGAGCAGGTTGAGGTTCACGCCCGCCACGAGCGCGCTGTCGGCCTCGCCGGCGCGCAGGCTCTCACAGGCCAGGTGGACGGCCACCAGGGAGGACGACTGGGCAGAGTCCACCGTCATGCTCGGACCGTGCAGACCCAGGTGGTACGAGACCCGGTTGGCGATGACACCCCGGTTGACGCCGGTCATCGTGTGCTGGGTGACGGCCTCGGCGCCGTGCCGGTACAGCAGGCTGGTGTAGTCGTCGCGCAGGGTGCCGACGAAGACGGCCGTCCTGCTGCCGCGCAGGGTGGCGGGGACGACTCCGGCGTCCTCCAGTGCCTCCCAGGCGAGCTCCAGCACGAGCCGCTGCTGCGGGTCCATCGCCGCCGCCTCACGCGGGGAGATGCCGAAGAACGGCGCGTCGAACGCGTCGACGGCGTCGAGGAAGCCACCGCGCCCGGCGCCGAGGGAGCGACCGTCCGGGCCCCAGCGCCCTTCCGGTACGGGGGTGATGGCGTCGGCGCCGCGTGTGAGCAGGTCCCAGAACGCGGCGGGGGAGTCGGCCCCCGGAAGCCGGCAGGACATGCCGATGACAGCAATGGGCTCCGCCCGGTCCCCGGCCGCGCCGCCCTCCCAGGTGGGTTCTGCGTGGGTGTCGTGCTCGCTGGTCGTCACTGTCGGGTGCCCTTTCCGTACTGCGTATCGCAACGGTCCAAGACGTCCGCCTGCGCATTCGGAGCCCGGACGGCTCGGCGCGGCCTGCCACCGACGTTATGTAGCCGGGGTCTTCCGAAGATCCAACGAGTGATCACGGCCCGGTAATCGGAGCCCGGGCGCCGCGTCGTCATGCGCGGCATTACCTCTCGGTGAGCCCCGGGTTTCCGGCCTACGGATAGCTTTTCGGCGTAGTTGTCACCCTCATCGCTCTTTCACTCCTCACTTTCCGGAGGACAGAAGAATGTCGAACACCGCCACGGCCGTCGAACTCCCCAAGGAGCTCGAGGCGCACCTCGAAAGCTATGTCGCCGCCTTCAACTCGGGCGACGCAGAGAGCGTCAACGCCCATTACACCGAAGCCGGCATCATCGCGTGGGAGAAGGGCAATCCGGTCAGCGGCGCGGACCGCCGGGCCGCCATCACGGAATTCCTCGCCACCATGCAGCCGCACATCGAGACCGAGGTGCGGGAGGCGTACGTCACCGGCGACACGGCCCTGCTGGTCGTGGACTGGACCATGGAGATCAACACGGCGAGCGGCGAGGGCCGCGAGCACCTGCGCGGCGTCGGCCTGGACGTCCTGCGCAAGCAGGCGGACGGCTCGTGGCTGTACGCCGTCGACGACCCGTTCGGCGAGGAGCCGCGCGACTGACACGACGGCCGCGAGCGAGCGGGCACACGCGAAGAGGCCGGGCTCCCCTGGGGGAGCCCGGCCTCGTCCGTCGTGCCGGAAGCGGTGCGGGTCAGACGGTGATGTCGGCGACCGGGCGGTCCACCGCCATCAGCCACTTGCCGTCCTCGACACGGCGGATGACATCGGTGCAGGTGCCCTTGATCTGGACCAGCTCACCGTCCTCGCCGGGCAGCCCCAGCTCGAAGTCGACGACGATGAGCGTGACGTCGTCGGCGGTGTAGGAGTGCTTGACGACGGACTTCAGCGTCGGGCCCTTGGCGAGCAGTTCGATGATGCCCTTGGTGCGCGCCTCGCCGGTCAGCGGGCTGCCCGTCAGGTTGGAGATGGCGTCGTCGCGGTAGAGGTTGTCGAAGGCGGCGCCGTCGCCGGAGTTGAAGATCTTCAGGAAGACGTCGTTCTGGACCTCCGGGTCATCGGTGAGTTCCAGGCTGTACAGGTCGACGTCGGTCGAGGCGGTCATGTGCATCTCCTTCGTGTGATTGGCCGTGTCCGGCTGGTGTGTTCGACCGCGCGCCGTCGTGGCGCGCGGAGTCGTCAGGCGGCCCGTGGGGCGTGGCCGAACTTCCCGTCGAAGAACGTCAGCGCGGCGTCGTCGCAGCCGCGCCGGCAGTCCAGCACCCTGCCGACGAAGATCGTGTGGTCGCCCGAGACGTGCGCGTCGGTCACGTCGCACTCCAGCCAGGCCAGTGCGCCGGCCAGGAGCGGGGCGCCCGTGTGCTCGCCCGGTGCCCATTCGACGCCGTCGAACTGTGCGAGTCCGAGGGCGCGCTTCTTGTCCGCGAAGTGCCGGGCGAGCGGCTGCTGTCCGGCTGAAAGGATGTTCACGCCGAAGTTCCCGGCCCCGGTCAGCTCGTCGAACATGACGGCGCTGTGATCGATGGAGACCAGCACGGTCGGCGGAGTGAGCGACACCGAACTGAAGGCGTTGGCCGTCATGGCGTGGATGTGGTCGCCGCCCACCGTGAGCACGGTGACGCCGGTGGCGAACTGGGACATCACATCCCGCAGCGAAGCGGCCCCGACAGACGTGCGCAGCCTCGTCCGCGAGGCCGCGGGTTCGAGCTCTGCGGATGCAGGAGTCATTTCCCCTCTTCGGATTCGGGTTGAGGGTCCCCTACGCAACAAAGGGGTGGGTGGAAAACGTATCCGCTCGGCACTTTCCCGCGCTCAATCGCCAAGTAATCGACGGTCTTCGGCCCTGCCGACGACGTTCGATGACCGCGCCGTTACCGCACACTGCCGCGCATTCGGTCATGTTGGCCACATGACCGATGTTTCGAATGCCCCTGCCGAACAACCGCAGTTGGCAGAACCCCATCTGGGGACCGTGCTGGCCTCCGCCGGCCTGGACGCCGAATACGTCAGGGCGGAGGGGAACCTCCTCTATCAGCGGGGCGAGGACGGCCGCGAGGTCGCCGTCGTGGACTACGCGGGGGGATACGGCTCCCTCCTGCTGGGCCACAACAACCCCGCGATCACCGCGTACGCGAAGGAACTGCTGGAGAGCGGCATCCCGGTGCACTCGCAGTTCTCCCTGCACCCGGAGGCCGCCGAGCTGGCGCTCGCCCTGAACCGGATCGTCCGCCGCGAGACCGGCGACGACGAGCCGTTCTTCGCCGTCTTCGCCAACACCGGCGCCGAGGCCAACGAGGCCGCGCTCAAACACGCCGAGATGGACCGGCGCGTCCGCCTCGGCGCGCTCCTGGAATCCGTCGGCAGCGGCCTCGACGCGGTGCGCGAAGCCGTGCGGGACGGTTCGGCGACGGTGCCCCCCGAGATCCTCGCCCGCTTCGGCGTGGACGCGGACCTCCCGGGTCCGGCCGCGCTGGACGAGCTGATCGGCCGCCTCACCGCCCACAACGAGGCCCAGGCCGGGCGCCCCCCGGTCTTCCTCACCCCGGAGGGCTCCTTCCACGGGAAGCTGGTCGGCACCGTCCAGCTCACCCACAACGAGGGTTACCGGACCCCGTTCAGGGCGCTCGCCGCGCAGGCGCGGTTCGTCCCGCTCGACCAGCCGGGCGCCCTGCGCAAGATCGTCGACGAGGAGCGCGCCACCCTGTTCGGCCTGGCCCTGGAGGGCGGCCGGGTCCGGTTGTCGGAGCACGAGGCGCCCGTCGCCTGCGCGTTCGTCCTGGAACCGATCCAGGGCGAGGGCGGCATCCGCGAGCTGTCGGCGGAATTCGCCCGGGAGATCCAGGAAGTCTGCGCGGAGATCGGCGCACCGGTCATCGTGGACGAGATCCAGAGCGGCATGGGCCGCACGGGTGACTTCCTGGCCAGTACGCGCCTAGGGCTGCGCGGTGACTACTACACCCTCGCCAAGAGCCTGGGTGGCGGCCTCGCCAAGATCTCGGTGCTGCTGGTGCGCGCCTCGCGCTACCGCGGCGAGTTCGAGCTGATCCACAGCTCGACCTTCGCCAAGGACGGCTTCTCCAACCGCATCGCCCTGAAGGTCCTCCAGCTCCTGGAGGCCGACGGCGGCGCCGCGTACCGCAAGGCCGCCGGGCTGGGCGAGCGGCTGCTGGCCATGCTGGGCTCCGTCCGGGAGGACTTCCCCGAGGTCGTCAAGGACGTCCGCGGCCGTGGCCTGATGCTCGGTCTGGAGTTCCACGACCAGTCGGGAGCACCGGTCCCCGCGATCGCCGAGGCGGCCCGGGCCGGCCTGTTCGGCTACCTGGTCGCGGGCCACCTGCTGCGCGGCCACCGGGTCCGTACGTTCCCGACCGCGAGCGCCCCCGACACCCTGCGCTTCGAGCCGTCCATCCTGCTGTCGGACGACGAGATCGCCTGGCTGGAGACGGCGCTGCGCGACACGTGCGACATCATCCGGGGCGGCTACCGGCGGCCCCTGGCGCTGCCCGTCGGGTAACGGACGCGACGACTGCGAGGGCCGGTGGCCGGGACGCGATGCGTGTCCCGGCCACCGGCCCTCGCCCACCCCGGCCCGGCGCGCCCTCTGCCGGGCGGGACCGGGCACGAGACGTTGCCCTGTACGCCTTCGGACGGAACCCGGCGCGAGACGTCGTTCGGTACACCGCTGGGCGGGACCCGGCACCAAGCCGTGTCCCGCCCAGCGGGTTCCTCCCTCACCGCGCGTCCGGCGTCCCGGCCGGGACGCCGGGGGTCAGCCCTGCTTGAAGGCCTCGACCAGGCTGGCCAGGCTGTGGGTGGCGTGGCCCTGCGCGACGCGACGCTCGATCAGCGCCTGGATGGAGGCCGAGAAGTCGCTGTTGATGCCCAGCTGCTTGCTCGTGGCGACCAGGTGCTCGATCGCGGCCTTGTTGACGCCGAGGCTGGAGACCTCGGTCTCGAAGCTCGCCGAGTCGATCTCCTGGGCGCTCTGCGGGATCGCCGGAGTGATGACGTGCTCGATCCAGGTCAGGGCGAACGGCGTGAAGGCCTCCGCCGAGACGCCGGCCGAGTTGACGAGGGCCACGGCGTGGAAGTAACCCGCGAGGCTCGACCACAGCAGCGACAGCAGGCCGAGGTCGTAGATCATCGCCACACCGGTGTCCGCGCCCAGGTACACGTTCGTGCCGGCGAGCGGCTTCAGCAGCTCCTCGTGCTCGGCGAACACCTCCTGGGCGCCCGCGTAGAAGATCAGGGCCTGGGGCAGGCCGATCATCTGCGGGACGGCCATGATGGCCCCGTCCAGGTAGCGCACCCCGTTCTGCTCGGCCCAGACGGCGAGGGCGCGGGCGTCCTCGGGGGTACCCGAGGTGAGGTTGATGACCACCTTGCCCTTGAGCTCGGCGGCGGCACCGGCGAACAGGTCGTTCAGCACCTCGTACGTGGAGACGCACGCCACGACGACCGGGCTGGCCTCGATCGCCTGCCGGATGTCGGCGGCGAAGACCGCGCCCTGCTCGACGAGCGCGTCCGCCTTGTCAGCGGAACGGTTCCACACGGTGGTCGGATTGCCGTTCTTCACGAAGGCGGTGGCCAGGGCGGCACCCATCATTCCCAGTCCGAGGACGGTCACCGGGCCCTGGTTCGTGTTCGACATGTACTTGCTCCTCAGTTATCTACTCGGAATCAGGACGCCACCGGAAGCGGCGTCCTACAGGAAGAGGCTGTCGGGGTCGAGGCCGAGCAGCGTGCGGCCGTACACCTCGAGCCCCATGTTGGGGGCCATCAGACCGTGCCGGGACAGGCCCTGC
The DNA here is from genome assembly GCF_040678315.1 of Streptomyces sp. NPDC052721. Taxonomy (NCBI): domain Bacteria; kingdom Bacillati; phylum Actinomycetota; class Actinomycetes; order Kitasatosporales; family Streptomycetaceae; genus Streptomyces; species Streptomyces sp. NPDC052721. Next base: position 16,902 of record NZ_JBFATL010000060.1, read on the forward strand.
AGGTCCCGGTAGAAGCGCTGGAACGGCGCCTTCCGGGAGAGCGAGCCGGCGCCGCTGATGGAGTGGAGTGCCTCAAGGGCCTCCTGGGTGAGCAGGATCGCGGCGCCGGCCTTGCCGCGCACCTCCGCCTTCTCCTCCCAGGTCGGCTGCTCGCCGGCGTCGGCGCGCTCCTGGAGGAAGCCGAGGTAGGTCTCGGCGAGCGCCTCGGCGGCCTCGATCTTGCTGTGGGCCAGCGCGATCTGGATCTGGGTCAACGGGTGCTGCGCCTGGTCGGTGACATTGCTGTACGCGAGCGGCTTGCCCTTGACCGTGGCGACGAGTTCCTCGTACGCGGCGCGCGCCATGCCGATGTAGACGGCGACGGACTCGGCGACGACGAAGCTGATGAGGCTGTAGTCGCGCCCCTGGGAGCCGGTGACGGCACTGCCGCCGCTGGTGCCCAGGACGGCGTCCTCCAGGGTGACGACCCGGTGGGCGGGGACGAAGAGGTCCGTCGCGCTCGACGTCGAGCTGCCGGTGGCGATGGCGGCCGAGACGTGCCAGTCGTCGGCGATCGTCAGCTGGTCCACCGGGACCATGGCGTACACCTCCTCGACGTTGCCGTCGGGGTGCTCCAGCTCGGCGGCGAGCAGGTCCCAGTGGGCTCCGCGGACACCGGAGTTGAAGCGCCAGGCGCCGTTGAGGATGTAGCCGCCCTCGACGGGGACCATCTTCGCGGTCGGGGTGAAGCCGCCGGAGATGCGCACCGAGCCGCCCTCGAAGATCTCCTCCTGGGCCTGGAGCGGGTACAGCGTGGCCATCCAGGCGCTGGAGATCCAGGCGACGGCCACCCAGCCGGTCGAGCCGCAGCCCCGGGAGATCTCGGTGATGATCTCGACCTGTTCCTTCAGTGAGAGGTCCAGGCCGCCGAAGCGCTTCGGCACGGCGATGCGGAAGACGCCGGCCTTCTCCAGGAGGTCGATGTTCTCCTGGACTATCCAGCGCTGGTCCTCGGATGCCAGGCCGTTCGCCCGCAGCGTCGGCACGATTTCCCGGACCGCCTTGAGAATGTTTTCCGCTTCAGTGGACCTGACGGCCATCCCGGCTCCTTGGTGGGTTCGGCGGGGGTGAAAGGCATGGGCGCAGGCCAGCCAGCGCCATTGCCTTTCGGGGCCCGAGCAAATTAAGGGAGAGCGGACCATCCTTCGGCCACCAGCGAGTAACCGTCCCGTCCCGGCCAAGCTAACCAGACATCCGGTCGCGTGCGGCCACCGAGCGCCCACCGGACGGTAACTCGCCGATCTGCGGCAATCTTTAAACCCGCGGAGACGGGCGATTATCAGCCAATGGAAAACGTGGGATGGATTTCGGTCAACCGCAACTAAGGTGATTGTCTGTTCAGGTGACCACAGCAGCGCTTGATTCCTGGACAACGGACCACGTTGTGTACAAGGGGACTGGAATGAAGCACAAGAAAGAGACATTCCTCGGGGGAGCGCGCACCACACGTCGCGCGATACTCAAGGCCGGCGCCGCCGCGGGGGCGCTGGGCGCCGTCGGTGTCGCCTCCTCCCACGCCGCCTCCGCGGCCGGGATGGTGACCGAGACCGGGAACAGCTACGACGCCATCGTCATCGGCGGCGGCTTCGCCGGGGTGTCGGCGGCGCGGGAACTCAAGGCCAAGGGCAAGCGCACGCTGATCATCGAAGCCCGCGACCGCGTCGGCGGCCGGGCCTGGTCGAGCACGTTCTCGGGACTGCCGATCGAGTTCGGCGCGACCTGGATCCACCCCAGTCAGACCCTGATCTGGAACGAGGTCCAGCGCCTGGGCATCGCCACGGTGGACGACCCGAACCCCGACTTCACGGTGTTCGCCACGGAGTCCGGCGGCTACGCCAAGCAGGACCTGACCTTCCTCGACCGGCAGGACGCCCTCCTGCGGAAGTTCGTCGAGGGCGCCGAGACGTACCTGCCGCGCGCCTACGACCCGTTCTACCGCGAGGACCTGCTGGTCGACCTCGACAAGCTGACCCTCGGCGACCGGGCCCGCCAGCTGCGGCTGTCGACGCTGGAGATGAACTGGGTGAGCGCCACCACCGGCGCGTACGGCGGCGGCTTCGAGCGCGGCTCGCTCACGCAGCTCGCCCACTGGTGGGCGCTGTGCGGCTACAACACCGAGACGTTCCACGGCATCAACGTCACCCGTCCCGTGGGCGGGATGAGCACCGTCATCTCCCGGATGCTCGCCGAGTCGGGCGCCACCGTCGTCTACAAGTCCCCCGTCACCAAGGTCACCGACAGCGGCTCCCGGGTCCAGGTGACGGCGGGCGGTGTGGTGTACGACGCCGCGGCCGTGGTGGTGGCCGTACCGGTGAACACCTGGAACTCCATCAACTTCAGCTCCGGCCTGCCGGCCGAGTTCTCGCGCCTGAGCACCCAGACCGTCGGCGTGCCGACCGCCAAGAAGGTCTTCATCCAGGTCCAGGGCGACATCGGCCGCCCGCTCGTCAACGGCAAGAGCGGGGCGCTGCTCGACCTGGTCCTCGCGCACGCCGACAAGTCGTCCCAGGGCACGGTGCTCATCGGCTTCAGCGTCAACCCGAACCTGGACGTCACCAGCGTGTCGCAGGTGCAGAGCGCCGTCAGCGAGGTGCTCCCGGGCACCAAGGTGCTGTCCGTCAAGGGCCAGGACTGGGGCAAGGACGTGTACGCCAAGGGCGGTTGGACCTTCCGGCGCCCCGGTCAGCTGCTCGGCGCGCTGCGCACCGTCCGGCAGCCGTACGGCCGTCTGGTCTTCGCGGGCAGCGACATCGCGACCGGCTGGGGCGGCTATGTGGACGGCGCCATCGAGACCGGCATCCGGGCCGGCGGCCTCGCGGCAGGCCTGACCACCGCCGCGGCCTCCGCGACGAGCTGATCTGGGACGGACCCGGACCGGTCGCCTCCCCGGCGGGACGGGGAGGCGGCGACGGGCAACCGGGCGGGCACACCGATCGGTCGAGGGGGATCGCGGTCGTTCGGCCGGCGCCCGCCGGGAGTTCGGGAACGGGCGTTCACCAAGAGTTCGGCGAGCCGACGATCGCGGTGTCACCACAGCACACACATTGGCCCTCGCATCTCCACGAGAACCGCCATCCTGTGAGGCGTCGAGCACAGATCGTTGTGGTATTGGCTCGTATTGTTAGTAGCATTGGTTGTGTTCCCCGGCGTATGGGGGGGTGAGCCCTGCGCCGGCCATCGACCATGCTGAGGAACTATGTGGTTCAGGATGTTAGGCCCGCTAGAAGTCATATCCGGGGGACAGCCCATCTCTCTGGGGGGCAGCAAGCAGCGGGCGACGCTCGGATACCTCCTCCTCCACCCCAACCAGACGGTACCCATCAGTAAACTGCTGAAGGCCCTGTGGAGCGTCGAAGAAGCTCCGATGACCGCCCGCAAGATCCTGCAGAACTCGGTCTGGAGCCTGCGCCGCAAACTCGTCGACGGCGTATCCGTGGACGCTCCCGTGGCCCTGCGCACCCAGCCCCCCGGCTACTCCCTGGACGTCTCCCCCGACCGCGTGGATCTGCACCTCTTCTACCGGTGGGTGCGCGAGGGACGGGCCCGGCTGGAGGCGGGGCAACCCGACGCGGCGGCCACGCTGCTCAGTGACGCCCTGGAGCTGTGGCGCGGCCCGGCCCTCGCGGACCTGACCGAAGTGGGCCTGATGTGGCCCGAGCTGACCACGCTTCAGAACATGCGGCTGGACGTCCTGGAGGACCTCTTCGAGGCCCAGCTCGCCTGCGGACGCCACTACGCCGTACTCGGCGAGCTGGAATCGCTGGTGGAGACCGAGCCGCTGCGTGAGCGCGCCTGCGGCCAGCTCATGCGCGCCCTGTACCGCTGCGGACGCCAGTCGGACGCGCTGGGCGTGTTCAGCCGGCTGCGGGCCCAGCTGGTCGAGGAGCTCGGTCTTGAACCCAGCCGGGAACTCCAGCAGCTCCAGCAGGCGATCCTGAGCCACGACCCCGCCCTCCAGCTCGCGCCGGCCCCCGGCGCGCCCTACTCCGTACAGGGCACGGAGGCCCTGCTGCTCAGTCCGGCGGAGACGGCGCCGAAGCCCTTCGGCCCGCGACCCGTCCCCGACAGCCCGGCCCCCACCCCACCCCAGCCTGCCCGCCGGCACCCGGCCCCCCGTCCGCACGAGCCGGACCCGGCGGGCGTCCCGTCCGCCCCTGCCCCGCCCCTGGCCCTCGCGCAGGCCCCGCCCAAGTCTCCCGGCGCCGGCCTCCTGCACGGCGGCAGGCCCCCGGCCTCACCCCTGGTGCCCGTCCAGGGCTCCGGGCCCGGTCCCCAGCGTCCGGCGCTGAGGGCCGTCCTCCCCGCCCCCGCGCCGGCCCCCAAGGCGCTGTCGGCCGTCAACGGTTCGGCGCCGGGGAACGACACGGCGACGCACGCCCCCGCCCGGGACCTGCCGCCGGCGGCCAACGGCACGCCCACCGCCGCCTCAGCGGTACGCCGTGAGGCCAGCGTCCTGCTGGTACGGGCCGAACCCGACCCCGCCCCGACCGACGCCGGTGAACTCGACGCCGTGATGGACGGGGTGGGCACCCTGATCCACCAGGAGATCGAGCTGTGCGGCGGTACGGTCGTCTTCTCGCTGCACACGCTCACCCTCGCCCTGTTCCCGGCGGACCCCGACGACACCGAGTACCCGCTGCGCGCGGCCCGCGCCGCCACCGCGCTGCGCACCGCCCTGACCGCCTCCGCCTCGGGAACCGCGGGCGCCCCCGTGACCGCCCGCACGGAGCTGCGCACGGCCGTCGCGACGGGCGCCGTGCTGGTGAGCCAGTCCCTCGGCGGCAGCCGGCCGCCCAGGGTCTACGGCGCCACGGTGAAGGAGTGCGAGGCGCTGCTGGCCCTGGCGACCTCGGACGGGACCCTTGTCTGCGACCGCACCCGCGAGGAGACCAGGGAGCACTTCGCGTACGAGGAGGTCCCGGGCACGCCCGTCCACTGGAGGCTGCTCGGTGCCGTGGAACCCGATCCCGGGGCGGACGACGACGCCCACCACCGCGAACTCGACCTGCTCCAGGGTGTGATGACCCACAGCAGCCGCTGGTCGCAACCGCACCTGATCACCGTGCTGAGCACCGAGGAAGCCCCCCGCCGCCGGATGCTCGGGAAGCTGGGGGACTTCGCCGCCTCCGCGCTCGACGGGGCGCAGGTGCTGACCTGGAACCGACAGGACGCCGTCGAGTCGGGCCCCTTCGGCCTGCACCGGAAGATCATCTCCAGGTTCTCGGGGCTGTCGAAGTCCGATCCGCCCTGGGCGGTCCGCCGCAAGGTCAGCGCCGCCGTCCAGCGCCTGGACGCGGGCAAGAGCTGCATCAACTGGCTCGTCGCCCGCTGCACTTCGGTCCTTGAGACGTCGAACCGTTCGCCCGAGCGGTTGGGCGCCGAGGAGTGGCAGGATGTCTGGCGGTACTTCCTGGAAGCCGTCGCCCATGACGGCCCGATCGTCCTGATCGTCGACGATCTGCACCTCGAGGACACGGCGACCAGAGAGCTCGTCGGCCTCATCGCCCGGCTCCCCGGCCGTATCCCCCTCACCGTCGTCGCGGGCGCGGACCCGGAGCTCCTGCGGCACGCCGACTGGTCCTCGGACAGACGCTCCGCCACCACGGTGCTGCTCGACGCGCCGTCCGACGACGAACTCACCTGCTCCGACGAGGCCTGCCAGCCCGTCCAGTGAGACCGCCGGCCCTGCTGGGTCGTCAGCGTCGACTTCCCCAGCAGAGGTGTTCCCGCACCGGTTCCCCGAGGTGGCGCCGGAACGGCCCACGCACGGCTGGGCCGCGTGGTGTTCCGCGGGGCGGTGTCAGCCTCCGACGGGGATGCCGGGACGGCGGCCGGGGTGCGGTCGGCGCCGGCGGATGATCTGGCGGGTGACGGGGGCGGTGCCGCCGCGGCCCAGGCGAAGCAGCAGTGCGGCTGGACGCCGGTGGTCTCACGCAGGGTCAGGGGGATCACGGCGATGGCGTTCGGCGCGGGTTGCTCGCACTCCTTGTCCGCGTACTCGGCGCCGTCACCCGCCCGGCGGCGGCCGGCGATGATGTCGACGGTGTTGCCGTGGGCGAGGGTGTCGCTGATGAACCGCCGGCCGGTCCCGTCGAACAGGATCCTCTCCGCGCGCAGTGCGGTGGTGCGTCAGACTCGGGAGATCCCTCGCATGGATTCAGCGGCTACGGCCGGTCGATCCCGAACTCGTAGACCAGTTCCCGGCGCATGTCCGGGACGACGATGTCGGCTGTCTCCACCGGCCGGCCGCCGGTGCCGTAGCTGGTCCGCTCGATGAGCAGCACCAGGTCCCCCGCGCCGATCCCGAGGAGGTGGGCGGGCCTGCACGTGAGTGGCACGGGCCGGGCGCGGCACCTCGACCACCGTCCCCGCCAGGGGCCCGTTCTCGACCAGCACGACGTTGCGGCCCACCCCGTACTCTTCGGCGCACCGGATCCGAGACGGCAGGCGCTGAACGGGACTGCTCGGCTGGGGGAGTGGTGGTCGGGCATCGAGGCGCTGAGGGACCTGTGTGAACTCGTCTTTCTCCACCGGGCCGAACAGCGGCCTCCCAGGGCTTCTCCGCTTTCGGCCCACCGCGCCATGATGGCCTCGACCTGGGGGAGGGTGATGATGGTCGCGCTCCAGCCGGCACGGAAACAGCGAGGTGAGAGGCTCTGTGTTCACAACCCGACCGACCCTCCAGGGCACCTTCGGCATGGTGTCCTCCACCCACTGGCTCGCCTCCCAGTCGGCGATGGCGGTGCTGGAGGACGGGGGCAACGCGTTCGACGCGGCCGTGGCCGGGGCGTTCGTGCTGCATGTCGTGGAGCCGCACCTGAACGGGCCGGCCGGCGAGGTGCCGATCCTGCTCGCCCCGGCGGGCGGCGCGGTGCGCGTGCTGTGCGGGCAGGGCGTGGCCCCGGCGGGTGCGACGGTGGCGCACTACCGGGGGCTCGGGCTGGATCTCGTGCCGGGCACCGGACCGCTCGCCGCAGCCGTGCCCGGTGCCTTCGACGCCTGGCTGCTGCTCCTGCGCGACCACGGCACCAAGTCCCTGGACGACGTCCTGAAGTACGCCATCGGCTACGCCGGACACGGGCACGCGCCCGTGGAGAACGTCGGCCTGACCGTCGAGAGCGTACGACGGCTCTTCGAGACCGAGTGGACCTCGTCCGCGGAGCTGTACCTGCCGGGCGGCCGGGCACCCCGCCCCGGCACGCTGCTGCGCAACCCCGCCCTGGCCGCCACCTGGAAGCGGCTGCTGGCCGAGACCGCCCGCGCGGGCGGCCGGGAGGCCCGGATCGACGCCGCGCGCGAGGTGTGGCGCTCCGGCTTCATCGCCGAGGCCCTGGTACGGCAGTCCCGGCGGCCCACCCTGGACACCAGCGGCGAGCGGCACGCCGGCACCCTCACCGAGGCCGACCTCGCCGGCTGGTCGGCGGCCTACGAGACACCGGTGACGTACGACTGGAACGGCTGGACGGTGTGCAAGGCCGGCCCCTGGAGCCAGGGCCCGGTGCTGCTCCAGCAGCTCGCCCTGCTCCCGCCCGAACTGCCCGCCCACGGCTCCGCCGACTACGTCCACCTGCTGATCGAGGGCTGCAAGCTCGCCATGGCCGACCGCGAGGCCTGGTACGGGGACGCCACCGAGGTGCCCCTCGCGGAGCTGCTGTCGGACGAGTACAACGCGGCCCGGCGGGCCCTCGTCGGCGAGAAGGCGGACCACGAGCTGCGCCCGGGCAGCCCCGGCGGCCGTGTCCCGCGGCTGCCCGCACGGGCACACGCGCGCGTGCCGGCCGGCGCGGAGCACGGCTTCGACCCGATGGGCGCCGGCGAACCGACCGTCGCGAGGCTGCCCGGCGAGCCCGAGGTGGCCGCCGACGGCACGACCCGCGGCGACACCTGCCACCTGGACGTCGTCGACCGCTGGGGCAACATGATCGCGGCCACGCCCAGCGGCGGCTGGCTCCAGTCCAACCCCGTCGTCCCCGAGCTGGGCTTCCCGCTCGGCACCCGCCTGCAGATGGCCTGGCTGGAGGAGGGCCTGCCGGGCTCTCTCACTCCCGGCCGCCGCCCCCGCACCACCCTCACCCCGTCCCTCGCGCTGCGCGACGGCGTGCCGGTCATGGCGTTCGGCACGCCCGGCGGCGACCAGCAGGACCAGTGGCAGCTGCACTTCTTCCTCGCTGCCGCCCTGCGCGCCCCCGTCCGTGGCGGCCTCGACCTCCAGGGCGCCGTCGACGCCCCCAACTGGCACAACGACAACCACCCCAGCTCCTTCCACCCGCGCGGCCGGCATCCCGGCGGCGTGACCGTGGAGTCCCGCATGGACGCCGGGGTGATCGAGGAGCTGCGGCGGCGCGGCCACGACGTCACCGTCGGCCCCGCCTGGTCCGAGGGGCGGCTGTGCGCGGTGGCCCGGGACCCGGAGACCGGCGTGCTCTCGGCGGCGGCCAATCCACGCGGCATGCAGGGGTACGCCGTGGGCCGCTGACGGCCGCCCCGGGCCCGGCGGGCGGTGCAGATCCCCGCTCTTCACGCCGATTCCACCCTGAGTACACCGAACGTGGGCGGGGATTGTCAGTGGGACGTGCTCTCATGGGAGGCATGATCGAAGAGACGGAAACCATCGAGGAGTTTCTCGCCCGCTGCTCGGCCGACGTGGAGGAGGCGGTCCGCAAGGCCGCCGCGGCCGAGATCCTGCCCCGCTTCCGCCGCCTCGCCGCGCACGAGGTCGACCAGAAGAGCGGCCCCCACGACCTGGTGACGGACGCCGACCGCCTCGCCGAGCTGCGGCTCACCGAGGACCTCGGCGCGCTGCTGCCCGGCTCGGTGGTGGTCGGCGAGGAGGCGGTGCACGCCGACCCGGCGGTGTACCGGGCGCTCCAGGACGACGTACCGGTGTGGATCGTCGACCCGGTCGACGGCACCCGCCAGTTCGTGCACGGCGACGACGGCTTCTGCACCCTGGTGGCGCTCGTCCGGCGGGGCGTCGTGATCGCCTCCTGGACCTACGCGGCGGCGCGCGACCAGTTCGCCACCGCCGTCCGCGGCCAGGGCGCCTTCCTCGACGGCGAGCGGCTGTTCGCGGGCCCGCCCGTGCCCGGCCGGGACCTCGTCGTCGCCACCTCCCACCCGGACTACACCACCGACGAGCAGAAGCGCGCCCTGCGCTCCCTGTGGACCGACGGCATCGCCCCGCGCGCGTGCGGCTCTGCGGGCCTGGAGTATCTCGCCGTGGCCCGGGGCGAGTTGGACGCCGTCGCGTTCTCCTGGGAGGCCGCCTGGGACCACGCGGCCGGTCTGCTCCTGGTCGAGGAGGCGGGCGGCGCCCACCTCACCCTGACCGGCGAGCCGTTCCGCGTCACCGGCGGCAACGCCCTGCCGTTCACCGCCGCCCGGGACGCCGCCACCGCCCGCCGGGTGGCGGCCCTGCTGCGCACCGCGTCCTGATCCCCGGGGCCACCCGGGCCGGGGGAGTGCCGGACCACCGGCATATCCTGATCCCGAATGGCCATCGGCTGACGAAGGGGTCCGAAGGTGCCGTCGATGCTCGATGCGGTCGTGGTGGGTGCGGGACCGAACGGACTGACCGCAGCCGTGGAGCTGGCCCGCCGCGGCTTCTCCGTGGCCCTGTTCGAGGCGAAGCCCACCGTCGGCGGCGGCGCCCGCACCGAGGAGCTGACCCTGCCCGGCTTCCGGCACGACCCGTGCTCGGCCGCGCACCCCCTCGGTATCAACTCCCCGGCGTTCCGCGCCCTGCCGCTGGACCGGTACGGCCTCGAATGGCTGCACGCCCCGCTGCCCATGGCCCACCCGTTCCCGGACGGCACCGCGGCCGTGCTGTCCCGCTCGGTCGCCGAGACAGCCGCCTCCTTCGGACCGCGCGACGCGGGCGCGTACCGCAGACTGGTCGAGCCGCTCCTCGCCCACTGGGACACCCTCGTGCGGGACTTCATGTCCCTGCCGCTGACCGCGCTGCCCCGCGACCCCGTCACCCTGGCCCGCTTCGGCCTGGCCGGGCTCCCGCCGTCCACCTGGCTGATGCGCCGCTTCAAGGACGAGCGGTTCAAGACCCTGTTCGCCGGCCTGGTCGGCCATGTGATGGCACCACTGGGCGGCCTCGCCACCAGCGCCATAGGACTCGTCTTCGCCCTCTCCGCCCACGCGCGCGGCTGGCCGGTGCCCCGCGGCGGCTCCCAGGCCATCTCCGACGCCCTCGCCGCCTACCTGGCCGACCTCGGCGGCGCCGTGCACACCGACTACGAGGTCAAGCGCCTCGACGACCTGCCGCCCGCGCGCGCGTACGTCTTCGACACCTCGCCCGCCGCGCTCGCCCGGATCGCCGGCTTCGGCGACCACTACGCGCGCTACCGCTACGGCCCCAGCGTCTTCAAGATCGACTACGCGCTGGACGGCCCCGTGCCCTGGACCGCGCCCGAGGCCCGCACCGCAGGCACCGTCCAGATCGGCGCGAGCCAGGCCGAGATCGGCACCGCCCTGCGCGCCGCCTCCCGCGAGGGCCGCGCTCCCGACAGACCGTTCATGATCACCGTGCAGCCCAGCCTGGTCGACCCCACCCGCGCTCCCGAGGGCAAGCACGTCTTCTGGGCCTACGGCCATGTGCCGAACGGCTGGTCCGGCGACCTCACCGACGCCATAGAACGCCAGCTGGAGCGGTTCGCCCCCGGCTTCCGCGACCGCGTGCTCGCCCGCGCCACCGCCGGACCCGCCGAGATGGCCGCCCGCAACGCCAACTACGTCGGCGGCGACATCGCCTGCGGCGCGGCCTCCGGACTCCAGTTGCTGCTGCGCCCCAAGCCGACCCTGTTCCCGTACCACACCCCCCACCCGGCCGTCTTCATCTGCTCCTCGGCCACCCCGCCCGGGCCCGGCGTCCACGGCATGTCCGGACACAACGCGGCCAAGGCCGTCTGGCGGAGACTGAGACAGACATGACGGCCATCAGATGAGGCAGACATGACCGCCATCACCTTCGTCCAGGGCGACATCACCCGCCAGCACGCCGACGCCATCGTCAACGCGGCGAACTCCTCCCTGCTCGGCGGCGGAGGCGTGGACGGCGCGATCCACCGCCGGGGCGGCCCCGCGATCCTGGAGGAGTGCCGCGCCCTGCGCGCCTCCCGGTACGGAAAGGGCCTCGCCACGGGCCGGGCGGTCGCCACCACGGCGGGCGAACTGGACGCCCGCTGGCTCATCCACACCGTGGGACCCGTCTGGTCCGCCACCGAGGACCGCTCCGGCCTGCTCGCCTCCTGCTACCGCGAGTCCCTGCGCGTCGCCGACGAACTCGGCGCCCGCACCGTCGCCTTCCCGGCCGTCTCCACCGGCGTCTACCGGTGGCCGGTGGAGGACGCGGCCCGCATCGCGGTGGAGACGGTACGGAACACGCCGACGGCCGTGCGGGAGGCACGCTTCGTGCTCTTCGACGAACGGGCGTACGAGGCGTTCGCCCGGCAGGCCGGCTGACGGACGCCACCGCCGGCCGGCCCGGGGCGTACCGGCACGGGTCACCCGAACGGCGTATCCCTTGGTGCGCCCGGCGGCTGCATGGCCAACGCTCGGAGTGCCCCGCGTGCTCCTCGTGAGCGCGCGGGATCCGGACGAACGGGGAGGCAGAAAGGACACGCTCATGAGCCAGGCAGCGCAGCCCACCGGACCGACCAGCTCGGGCGGCTCGTGGCCGTCGCGGCAGCCCGGTGCCCGGGGCGGCGGCTGGGTGACCGGCGGCGTCACGTTCGCCGGCGTCCTGATGATGTGCAGCGGCCTCCTCGCCCTTCTCCAGGGGATCGCCGCGGTCGCCGGGGACCCCGTCTACTTCCGCATCGGCAGCTACATCTACAAGATGAACCTCACCGGATGGGGCACGATCCACATCATCATCGGCGCCCTGGTCCTGGCGACCGGCATCGGACTGCTCATGGGCATGGCCTGGGCCCGCATCGTCGGTCTGTTCCTCGTCGCGCTCAGCATCATCGCGCAGTTCCTGTTCCTGCCGTACGCGCCCGTCTGGTCGCTGATCCTGCTGGCCATCGACGTCTTCGTGCTCTGGGCCCTGGCGTCCTCTCACGAAGCCGCGAGCTGAGACCCCGCCGGCACCCGGCACGCCTGGTCACGTCAGCTCACGCAGGGCCCTGCCGAGCAGTGCCACGCCCTCCGCGATGACACCCGGCGGGGTGGCCGCGTAGCCGAGGACCAGACCGGGCGGGCCGGGCGACTGCCGGTGCCAGGACAGCGGCTGGCACTTCACACCGTGCGCGAGCGCCGCCGCGGCGAACTCGGTGTCGGGTACCTCCGAGGCGTACGTCACCGTCAGGTGCAGGCCCGCCGCGGCGCCGTGCACCCGCGCGCCCGGCAGATGCCCGGCGAGGGCGGCGATCATCGCGTCCCGGCGCCTGCGGTGGCGCCCGCGCACCAGCCGCAGGTGCCGCTCCAGTTCACCGGACTCCATCAGCCGGGCGAGCACCAGCTGCGGCAGCACCGCGTTGCCCAGGTCGTTGAAGCGTTTGGCGTCGACCAGCGCCGCGCGGTACCGGGCGGGTGCCACCAGCCAGCCGATCCGCAGCGCGGGCGCGAGCAGTTTCGACACGCTGCCCAGGTAGCAGACCCGGTCGGCGAGCAGGGCGCGCAGCGCCGGGACCGGGGGCCGGTCGTAACGGTGCTCGGCGTCGTAGTCGTCCTCCAGGATCAGCCCGCCGTCCCGCGCCCACTCCAGCAGCTCACGCCGGCGCTCGCCGCTGGTCACCACGCCGGTGGGGAACTGATGGGCGGGCGTGAGCAGCACGGCCCGGGCGCCGGTCGCCCGCAGCGCGTCGACCCGTACGCCCTCCTCGTCGACCGGCACCGGCGGGGTGGCCAGGCCCCCGTTCCGCAGGTGCTGGCGGGCCCCGAGCGAGCCGGGCTCCTCCACCGCGACCGCGTCGACGCCGTCCGCCCGCAGCACCGGGTGCAGCAGGGTGAGCGCCTGCGCGGTGCCCGCGACGATCAGCACCGCGTCCGGCTCCACGCGCACACCCCGCACACGCGCGAGCCAGTCCGCGACGGCCCGCCGCAGCCGGGGCGCGCCGCGCGGGTCGCCGTAGCCGAGCTGCCCCGCGGACAACTCGGCGAGCACGGTCCGCTCGGCCCGCAGCCAGGCGGCGCGGGGAAAGGTGGTGAGGTCGGGCCGGCCAGGTGTGAAGTCGACGGCGGCCGGCGCGGCCCGCAACGCGTCGAACACCTCCACGCCGGGTTCCCCGCCGAACAGCCCACCGGGTCCACCGCCCTCACCGGCGTACGGCTGACCGTCCTCTGCGGCGCCTTGACCGGGGTACGGCCCAGGGGGTCGGGGGGTGCCCTGACCGGCGCGCGGTACAGCGGGCCGGTCGACGCGGCGACCGGCGCATGGGCGACCGTCCTCTGCGGCGCCTTGACCGGGGTACGGCCCAGGGGGTCGGGGGGTGCCCCGACCGGCGCGCGGTACAGCGGGCCCGTCGACGCGGCGACCGGCGTACGGCCGGCCGGGCCCACCGGCTCCTTGACCGACGTACGGCCCTCCTGGCCCGCCGACGCGCTCACGCGGGGACGGCCCGGTCAGATCGCCAGGGTCACCCGGCCACCCGAGTCCACCAGCGACGTCGGCGCTCCCGGCAGCGCCCATGCTCCCCCCGTAGCGGACGCTTCCAGCTCCGCCCGCCTCATTCCCACCCTGCGCGCCGCGCCCGCCCGGGCCCCCCGTGCCCGGCACGCCCCCTTCCCCGGACCCGCCGTCCGGAACCGGCGGCGGCGTGGTGGTGAACGGCACCGCCACCACCACCGTGCCTCCGCGTCGGCGGCCCGCCACCTGGCCGTCCTCGGCGAGGCGCCGGTACGCCTCGGTCACCACGCCCCGCGACACGCGCAGTTCCGCCGCGAGCACCCGGGTCGGCGGCAGTCTGCTGCCCACCGCGAGCCGGCCGTCGGCTATGGCCTGCCGGAGCCGTCCGGCCAGCCACTCCGCCTTCCCGCCGGCGGGCACGTCGGCCACCGCCAGTTGCAGGAAGTCCGAGCCACGCGCCGGCACCTCCACCGTGTCCCACCCCTCGTCCACCCCGCCCATACTGCCCCTCGGCCGGTCAGTCGCCGAAGACGAACTCCGGGGCGGCCGGGGTGAGCACGGCCGTCGCCGTCGTGGCTCCCCAGTGCGCCGCCACCTCCTCCTCGACCGTCTTCAGCACCTCGGCCACGCACTGTGCGCCGCCCTCGTGCATCGCCTCCGTCACCACCAGCACCCGTCCGGTGCGCGCGCCGACCGCCGAGTGGCCGCTCTGCCGGTGGGTCCAGCGGCGCGCGTGGGCCCGGCCCGCGGAGTCGACGAAGGTCACCTCGCCGGGCGCCGGATGCTCGACGGCACCGCCGAACGCCGTGTACGTCTCCTCCCCGAGGGCCGGGCGTACCTCCAGCAGCGGCCCGGTGATCCGGTCGACGTCGAGGACCGCCACCGGAACCGCGTACGCCACCGAGATGGCGTTGCACAGGTCCACCAGCGGATGGATGCGCGGCAGCGCGCCCTCCTTCCGCAGCCGGCGCAGCAGGGACTCGGAGGCTGACCGGTACTGCGTCGGCTTCAGCCCCATCCGGGCGAAGGCCCGCCGCCAGGCCAGCACCTCGGGGAACTCTCCCTCGGTGGCCACCGCCAGCCGTGCGGCGGCCCGGGCGGTGTACGCGGCGGCGCGTGGCCCGGTGTCCACGGGGGCGCCGACGCCGGCGGCGTACAGCGCGCCGGCGGAGAGGTCGGGGAAGGCGGCCCGGACCGGGCCGGCATGCCGGAATCGCACGGTCACGCCACCACCGCTCGGGTATCCGGGTTCGACGAAACGCTCAACGGGACCTCCTCGGTGATCGGGACCACCACCCTGCCCGGCCCTTGGCCCGGTGACCAGGACCAAACAAGGCCCGGATCACCGGTCCATAACTCCGCGACCGGGGGCCGCCGGTGGCCGCGCCCCGAGCCTCGCCCACGGCGGCCCCCGGCCCCTGCTCACCGGTCGCGCCCTGGGCCTAGCCCACCGGCGGCGCCCCGGGCCTCGCTCACGGCGGCCCCCGGCCCCTGCTCACCGGTCGCGCCCTGGGCCTCGCCCACCGGCGGCGCCTTGGGCCTAGCCCACCGGCGGCGCCCCGAGCCTCGCCCACCGGCGGCGTCCCGGGCCTCGCCCACAGACCCCAGCCCCCCGCGTGACATCATCGGCCGGGTCCCGACCACAGCCGCAGTGGCCGCGGCGAGCCGTGTCACAGCGCGAGGAGCACGAGGCGCGAGGAGCACGAGGCGCGAGGAGTACGAGGAGCACGATGGACCCCGCACTGCTGGACGACTTCTCCCTGGAGATGACCGGCAAGGACGTGCCCGGGCTGGAGGAGGCGCGGGACAGCGTCCCTCCCGGCACCCGGATCAACATCACTTTCCTGGCCGGCGAGGACACCGGTACGCGGCTGACCGCCGCCCGCGCGGTCAAACGGCTCGGTTTCGTCCCCGTACCGCACATCTCCGCACGCCGCCTGCCCTCCCGGCCCGCCCTGGAGGAGTTCCTCGCCGGGCTGGCGGCCGACGGCACCGCCGAGAACGTGTTCGTGGTCGGCGGCGATCCGGCCCGGCCCGAGGGGCCCTACGAGGACGCCCTCGCCGTCCTGCGCACGGGGCTGCTGCGGCGCCACGGCGTCCGGCACGTCGGCATCGCCGGCTATCCCGAGGGCCACCCCGGCATAGCGGACCGGCTCCTGTGGTCGGCGCTCACGGACAAGGCGGCGGCCATCGGGGCCGGCCGGTTCACCGGGGACGTCATCACCCAGTTCGGCTTCGACGTCGACCCGGTGCTCGCCTGGCTGGAGGCCCTCCGCGCGCGGGGCGTGCACCTGCCCGTCCGCGTCGGCGTCCCCGGACCGGCGGGGGTGCGCCGACTGCTGCGCTACGCCGGCCGGTTCGGCGTCGGTACGAGCGCCTCCGTGGCCCGCAAGTACGGCTTCTCGCTGACCAACCTCATGGGAACGGCCGGCCCGGACCGCTTCCTGCACACACTGGCCGACCGGTACGACCCCGCCCGGCACGGCACGGTGAAGGTGCACTTCTACACGTTCGGCGGCCTGCGGACCACCGCCGACTGGATCACCCGCTTCCGCCACGGATCCGAACGGTTCGGCGAGATGCGACAGACCGCTCGATCATGAGGAGCAGCGGCCGGGGCCCCTGGCCAGGCCCACGTAGATGTCGGATTCTCGCCAGCGGCCGGGGCGTGCGGTGGGCGATGCTGAACGCATGCAGACAGGGATGCACCTCGACCGGGAGCACTGCGTACGCGCCGTGCGGTCCAAGGACGCGCGGTTCGACGGATGGTTCTTCACGGCCGTCCTGACCACCCGGATCTACTGCCGGCCGAGCTGCCCGGTCGTGCCGCCCAAACCGGAGAACATGACGTTCTACCCGAGTGCCGCCGCCTGCCAGCAGGCCGGGTTCCGGGCCTGCAAGCGCTGCCGCCCCGACACCAGCCCCGGCTCCCCGGAGTGGAACGCGCGCGCCGACCTCGTGGCCCGGGCCATGCGGCTGATCGCCGACGGGGTCGTGGACCGCGAGGGCGTGCCCGGACTCGCCGCCCGGCTCGGCTACAGCACCCGGCAGGTGGAGCGCCAGCTGCTCGCCGAGCTGGGCGCCGGCCCCCTCGCGCTCGCCCGCGCGCAGCGGGCCCAGACCGCGCGGCTGCTCATCGAGACCACGGCCCTGCCGATGGCGGAGATCGCGTTCGCGGCCGGTTTCGCCTCCGTACGCGCCTTCAACGACACCGTCCGCGAGGTCTTCGCCCTGTCCCCGAGCGAGCTGCGCGCCCGGGCCCCGAAGAGCGGCGCGGGCACCCCCGGCGTGGTCACCCTGCGGCTGCCGTTCCGCGCCCCGCTCAACCCGTCCAACCTCTTCGGCCACCTCGCCGCCACCGCCGTACCCGGTGTCGAGGAGTGGCGCGACGGCGCCTACCGCCGCACCCTGCGGCTGCCGTACGGCCACGGCATCGCCGCGCTCGCACCCCGCCCCGACCACATCGCCTGCCGCCTCACCCTCAGCGACCTGCGCGATCTGACCGTGGCCATCAGCCGCTGCCGCCGCCTGCTCGACCTGGACGCCGACCCGGTGGCGGTCGACGGCCATCTGCGCACCGACCCGTCCCTCGCGCCCCTGGTCGACCGGGACCCGGGCCGCCGGGTGCCGCGCACGGTCGACGAGGCAGAGTTCGCCGTCCGGGCCGTGCTCGGGCAGCAGGTCTCCACGGCCGCCGCCCGCACCCACGCGGCCCGCCTGGTCACCGCGTACGGCAAGCCCCTGGACGACCCCGAGGGCGGTCTCACGCACCTCTTCCCCTCGCCCGAGGCGCTGGCCGCCGTCGACCCCGAGACCCTGGCGATGCCCCGGACCCGGCGCACCACCTTCACCACCCTGGTCCGCGAACTCGCCGACGGCGGCCTGCACCTGGGCGTGGAGGCCGACTGGGCCGAGGCGCGGGCCCGGCTGCTCGCGCTGCCCGGCTTCGGGCCCTGGACGGTGGACGTCATCGCCATGCGCGCCCTCGGCGATCCCGACGCCTTCCTCCCCACCGACCTCGGCATCCGGCGCGCCGCGAAGGAGCTGGGCCTGCCGGCGACCCCGGCCGCGCTCACCGCCCGCGCGGAGATGTGGCGGCCCTGGCGGTCGTACGCGGTGCAGTACCTGTGGGCGACGGACAGCCACCCGATCAACTTCCTCCCGGCCTGAAGGACTCCGATGAACCACCACACCGTGACCGACAGCCCGTACGGGCCGCTCACCCTCGTCGCCGACGCCGACGGCGCCCTGTGCGGGCTGTACATGGCGGGCCAGCGGCACCGCCCCGGCGAGGAGGGGTTCGGTCCGCGCGACGACACCCTGCCCGTCTTCGCCGAGACGACCGAGCAGCTGACGGCGTACTTCTCGGGCGAGACGAAGGAGTTCACCGTCCGGCTCGGCCTGCACGGCACACCGTTCCAGCGCGGCGTCTGGCAGCAGCTGACCGCCATCCCGTACGGCGAGACCCGCACCTACGGCGAACTGGCCGACGCCCTCGGCAACCCCCGGGCCTCCCGCGCCGTCGGCCTCGCCAACGGCCGCAATCCCGTGGGCATCATCGTCCCCTGCCACCGGGTGATCGGCTCCGACGGCAGCCTCACCGGCTACGGCGGCGGCCTCGACCGCAAACGCCGCCTGCTGGACTTCGAACGGGGTACCGCGCTGTTCTGATCCCGCTGACCGGCGTCAGCCGGGGGTCCTCAGTCGCTCAGGGTACGCAGGAGCGCGGGCAGCGCGGTGCCGATGGGTTCCCGGATGACCTCGTCGGCCCGGTCGTCGTACGGCGTGGGCTCGGCGTTCACGATGACGAGGCGTGCGCCGTGGTCGGCGGCCACGCCGGCGAGGCCGGCGGCGGGCTGCACCTGGAGGCTGCTGCCCACGGCGATGAACACCTGGCAGGCCTTGGTGATGGCCACGGCCTGCCCGAGGACCACCGGATCCAGCCGCTCGCCGAACATCACCGTCGCCGACTTCAGGATGCCGCCGCACTCCAGGCACGGCGGGTCCTCCTCGCCGGCCTCCACCCGGGCGAGGGCGTCCTCCATCGGCCCCCGGGCCCCGCACCCGGTGCACACCACGCCGCGGGCGCTGCCGTGGAGTTCGAGCACCTTGCGGGCGGGCATGCCCGCGAGCTGGTGCAGGCCGTCCACGTTCTGGGTGATGACCCGGACCGGGACGCCGGACCTCTCCAGCTCGGCGACGGCCCGGTGCGCCGCGTTCGGCTCGGCCTGGAGCGTCCGGTTCTTGCGGCGCATCTGCCAGGACCGTCGCCGGATCTCCGGGTCCGTCATGTAGTACTCGTACGTCACGAGCTTCTCGGCCTCCGGATCCCGCCGCCACAGTCCGTTCGGCCCGCGGTAGTCCGGGATGCCGGAGTCGGTGGAGATACCGGCCCCGCTGAGCAGGGCGACGAGAGGCTTGGCCATGGCATCGAGGGTAGGGCGGGCGGCGCGGCTGCCGCGAGCGGATATCCGCGGGGACGGTCCCGCGGCGCGGGCCCCGGTGCTAGCGTCCCCGCATGGCCAAGGTGACTGTCTCGCTCGATGCCCAGCTCGTCGTGGAGGTCATGGTGCTCGCCGGGGTGGGGAACCCGCAGGACGCCGTCGAACTGGTCGTCCGGGACTACATCGAGCGCGGGCACCGCACGGAGGCACGCGTCGCCGCCCGGGACGACGCGCTGCGCGAGGTGGACGCCAAGCCGCGCGACGCGGAGGGCTGAGCTGTCACGCCACCCGGTGGCCGTTCTCCAGTTCCGCCGTGCCCGAGCCGGCCGCGAGGACGTCCAGTGCGGCCAGCACGCGGCGGCCGAGTGCCCCGGGCAGATGGGCGGTGAGGTCCTCGGGGGCGACCAGGCGCCAGGAGAGCAGTTCCTCCTCCTGGAGACGGATGGCCTTCAGCTCGTCCTCGCTCAGCACACCGCCGTCGTACAGGTACGCCACCAGCGGCGGCCGGCCCGCGCCGTGCACCCAGTCCACGGCCAGCAGCCGGCCGGGTTCCCGGTCGAGCCCGATCTCCTCCAGCGTCTCCCGGCGGGCGCCCTGGCGCGGCGTCTCCCCGTCGTCGGACTCGATGGTCCCGCCCGGGAGGGCCCAGCCGTCACGGTAGTTGGGTTCGACGAGCAGCACCCGCCCCTCGGCGTCCCGGAAGAGGGCGGCGGCCCCGGCGAGGACGCGGGGCAGGCTCGCGATGTACGCGGCGAAGTCCTGGGTCGTGGTCATTGAGGAAGGGTAACCAGCCGGCCGCCGGCTACGTCCCGCTCGTCGCCAGGCGCAGGGTGCGTTCGGCCAGCGCACTGATCCGTACGCCGTCGAAGCCGAACACCGCGCTGCGCACCGTGTCCTCCAGCGGGTCCCGCCAGCGCGCCGGAATGGCCTGCGCCCCGGTGAGGACCCCGACCACGGAACCGGCCGTCGCCCCGTTGGAGTCGGTGTCCAGGCCGCCGCGCACGGTCAGGGCGACGGTCCGGGTGAAGTCGCCGTCGCCGTACAGCAGCCCGGCGACGAGGACGGCGACGTTCGGGACCGTGTGGATCCAGCCGAGCCCCGCGGTCTCCGCGGACACCGTGGCCAGGGTCTCCTCCCACGGCAGCCGCGCCTCGTGCAGGCTCGCCACCCGCCGCACGGTCCGGGCCAGCCGGCTGCTCGCGGGGACGACCGAGAGCGCGGTGTCCAGGGCGCCCCGGACGGTCGGGGCGGTGAAGGCCGCCGAGATCAGCGCTGCGGCCCACATGGCGCCGTACACGCCGTTGCCGGTGTGCGAGAGCACCGCGTCCCGGCGGGCCAGACCGGCGGCCCGGACGGGATCGCCGGGGCAGGTCCAGCCGTAGACGTCGGCGCGGATCAACGCGCCGATCCACTCCTGGTACGGGTTGTCGTACGTCGCCGTCAGCGGCGGTTTCAGCCCGTTCGCGAGGTTCCGGTACGCGGCCCGTTCCGCCGTGAACGTCTGCAGGTACGGCAGCCTGAGCAGCCACAGGTCGCCGACCTGCTCGGTGCTGAAGCCGAAGCCGTGGGTCTCCAGCAGATGCAGGCCGAGGATCGCGTAGTCGACGTCGTCGTCCCGGCAGCTGCCGTGGATCCGGCCGCGCACGCAACTGCGCCACTCAGGGCGCATCACGGCGGCCTCCGCCGCGTCGGCCGGCTCGGGCAGGTAGTCGGTCAGCGGCAGGGCCGCGGCCCGGCGCAGATAGCGGTCGATGCGGTCGCGCGTCCACACCTCGCCCTGCTCGACCGGCTTGCCGAGCATGTTGCCCGCGATCCGGCCGAGCCAGCCGCCGTGGACGCGGTCGGCGAGGTCCGGTCCGGTGCGCTGGGTGCTCATGGCAGGGGTGTACCCACTTTGCCCGGCGGGCTCCCAGCGGCTTGACCAGGGTTCGGGCGGGGCATGACGGCGGGGGTGTCCCGCGGTTATGGTCACAGCGGCGCGACTGGCCCCGACGTGCGCGGGGCCCGGAGAGCAAGGGGAAGACAAGGTGGCGGACGCTGCAGTGAACGAGACCCGTCGGGTGCTCATCGCCGCGGACAAGTTCAAGGGCTCGCTGACGGCCGTGCAGGTCGCCGAGCGGGTGACGGCCGGGCTGCGCAGGGTCCTGCCGGATCTCCAGGTCGAGGCGCTGCCCGTGGCCGACGGCGGCGACGGGACCGTGGACGCGGCGGTCGCGGCCGGCTTCGAGCGCCGGCAGGCGCGGGTCGCCGGGCCGCTCGGGCAGGAGGTCACGGCCGCGTTCGCGCTGCGCGACGGCACCGCGGTGGTGGAGATGGCCGAGGCGAGCGGCCTGCAGCGGCTGCCGGCCGGAGTCTTCGCGCCGCTGACCGCCTCGACGTACGGCTCCGGGGAGCTGCTGCGCGCCGCGCTGGACGCGGGCGCGCGGACCATCGTGTTCGGCGTCGGCGGCAGCGCCACGACGGACGGCGGCGCGGGCATGCTGTCCGCGCTGGGCGCGCGGTTCCTGACCGAGGAGGGGGAGCCGGTGCCGCCGGGCGGCGGCGGACTCGCCGACCTCGCCCGGGCGGACCTGTCCGGCCTCGACCCGCGGCTGTCCTCCGTCGAGCTGGTGCTGGCCAGCGACGTCGACAACCCGTTGACCGGACCCAAGGGCGCGCCGGCGGTGTACGGCCCGCAGAAGGGGGCCTCGCCGGACGACGTGGAGACGCTGGACGCCGCGCTGGCCCACTTCGCGAAGGTGCTGGAGGCGGAGGCCGGGCCGCGGGCCGCCGAGTACGCGGCGGCGCCGGGGGCGGGGGCCGCCGGGGGTGTCGGATACGGGGCCCTGCTGCTCGGTGCGCGGTTCCGCCCCGGCATCGAGGTGATGCTGGACGTGCTGGGCTTCGCGCCCGCCCTGGAGCGGGCCTCGCTGGTGATCACCGGGGAGGGATCGCTGGACGAGCAGACCCTGCACGGCAAGGCCCCGGCGGGGGTGGCGGCGGCTGCGCGCGCGGCGGGCAAGGAGGTCGTGGCGGTGTGCGGGCGGCTGGCGCTGCCGACGGAGGCGCTGCTCCGGGCCGGGATCTCCGAGGCCTACCCCCTGACATCCGTCGAGCCGGACGTGGCCCGGTGCATCGCGGACGCGGGGCCGATCCTGGAGCGGGTCGCTGCGCGGATCGCCGAGGACCACTTGCGCTGAGGCCCCTGGGGCTCCCGGCCCATGCCGACCCACCACCCGACTCGGTAGCCGGAACGTCACCCATCCAGCCGACCGAGACGGGTGGGCGGTGGGCGAACGGGGGTCTGGGAGCCCCCAGGTCGGCTGCACAGGCGAGGGGCCCCCTACCCAACCCGGGTAGGGGGCCCCTCGTCCAAGCGCCGCTACGGCAACTGCGCCGCCCGGGCCTCACGACGGTTGTCGCGGAAGTTGTTCACCCGCCGCGCCGTGGCGAACAGCGGAATCACCGCGCCCATCACCAGCTGCAGCGCACAGCCCGTCTGCAGGAGCAGCTGCCCGCTGGGCGCGTCGAAGGCCCACGCCGCCAGCAGCCCCATCGACAGGACGATCCAGGAGAGCATCGCGCCCGCGAGACGCCCCCGCGGCTTCGGGTACTCCACCCGGCTCACCATCAGCCACGCGGTCCCGAGGATCGCCAGCAGCGTCGCCACGAACGGCAGCTCCAGCAGCACGATCGAGACGACCGTCAGCGCGCCGAACGGCGAGGGCATGCCCTGGAACATGCCGTCCTTCATGGTCACGCAGCTGAAGCGGGCCAGTCTCAGCACCACGGCCAGCAGCACCACGATCGCGCCCAGCGCCGCCACCCGCTGGTGCGCGTCGTCCGCGACCATGCCGTAGACGAGGACGAAGTACGCGGGGGCCAGCCCGAAGCTGATCAGGTCGGACAGGTTGTCCAGCTCCGCGCCCATCGGCGACGAGCGCAGCTTGCGGGCCACCAGCCCGTCGAACAGGTCGAACACCGCCGCGCAGAGCATCAGGATGACCGCGGTGGCCGCGCTGTGGCGGGCCATGCCGGATTCCTGGCTGCCGGTGAGGTGCGGGATCAGGATGCCGGTGGTGGTGAAGTACACCGCCATGAAGCCGCACGTGGCGTTGCCCAGCGTGAGGGTGTCCGCTATCGACAGGCGGAGAGAAAGAGGCATCTCCTCCTCGTCGTCCACCTCGGCGGCCTCGGGCACCCAGCCCGCCTGGGTCTCCGGATCAATCACGGTCAATGCGAGTCACCCCAGCCACGGTCTTCTGGCCGACCTCGACCGCGACCTCCACGCCCTCGGGCAGGTAGAGGTCGACACGCGAGCCGAAGCGGATCAGACCGATGCGGTCGCCCTGCTCGACCTTCGTGCCCCGGGGGATGTAGGGGACGATGCGGCGGGCCACCGCGCCGGCGATCTGGATCATCTCGATGTCGCCGAGTTCGGTGTCGAAATGCCAGACTACGCGCTCGTTGTTCTCGCTCTCCTTGTTGAAAGCCGGAACAAAGCCGCCGGGGACGTGCTCGACGGACGTCACGGTGCCCGCGAGGGGCGCCCGGTTGACGTGGACGTTGAGCGGGCTCATGAAGATGGCGACGCGGGTACGCCCGTCCTTCCACGGCATGATGCTCTGCACCACGCCGTCGGCGGGCGAGATGACCCGGCCCTGGGCGATCTCGCGCTCGGGGTCGCGGAAGAACCACAGCATGCCCGCCGCGAGAGCGGTGGCGGGCACGGCAACGGCCTTGGCGACGCCCGAGCGGCGAGCGCGGGCCAGGCTGAGGGCTGCGGTGGCGACGGTCGGGAGAAGCCACGGCGATGCTCCGCGCGCGAGGCGTACGCCGGCTCGGCTGTCGCGAGGTGCAGAGGTTTGGCTGTGGGGCATGGATGACCTTCGTAGCGGATGATGCCGCGCTCTGACGGGGGACGGCGGCTTTCCCGGGATCGTACCGGTCGCGGGCCACAACTGGGCAAGCCAGGAAGCCGAGTCGGCGGCCGAAGAGTGTCTACGGGGTGTGATCTTCTTCTCGAAGAAAACACCCCGTACCAGGACAATCAGCCCTGGAATCGATACTCTTCGAGCAGCCTGCGCCCGATGATCATTTTCTGGATCTCGGCGGTACCTTCACCGATGAGCAGCATCGGGGCCTCGCGGTAGAGGCGCTCGATCTCGTACTCCTTGGAGAAGCCGTAGCCGCCGTGGATCCGGAAGGCATCCTCCACGACCTCCTTGCAGTACTCGGAGGCGAGGTACTTCGCCATCCCTGCTTCGAGGTCGTTTCGTTCCCCGGAATCCTTTTTGCGTGCCGCGTTGACCATCATCGCATGCGCGGCCTCGACCTTGGTCGCCATCTCCGCCAGCTTGAACTGGATGGCCTGGTGCTGGGCGATCGGCTTGCCGAACGTGTGCCGCTGCTGGGCGTACTGGACCCCCAGTTCGAAGGCGCGCTGGGCGACGCCACAGCCGCGCGCCGCCACATTGACCCGGCCGACCTCCACGCCGTCCATCATTTGGTAAAAACCTCGGCCGGTGACCCCGCCGAGCACCCGATCGGCCGGAACGCGCAGGCCGTCCATGATCAACTCGGTCGTGTCGACGCCCTTGTAGCCCATCTTGTCGATCTTGCCGGGGATGGTGAGGCCCGGACGGACCTCGCCGAAGCCCGGCTCCTTCTCGATCAGGAAGGTCGTCATCGACTTGTGCGGCGCCGTGCCCTCGGGGTGTCCTTCGTCACTGCGCACCAGGACGGCCACGAGCGACGACGTGCCGCCGTTCGTCAGCCACATCTTCTGGCCGTTCAGGACGTACTCGTCGCCGTCCTTCACCGCCTTCGACGTGATCGCCGACACGTCCGAGCCCAGGCCGGGCTCCGACATCGAGAAGGCGCCCCGGATGTCGCCGGCCGCCATCCTCGGCAGGAAGTGGTCCTTCTGCTCCTGCGTGCCGTGCTGCTTGAGCATGTACGCGACGATGAAGTGGGTGTTGATGATGCCGGACACCGACATCCAGCCGCGGGCGATCTCCTCCACGCACAGCGCGTAGGTGAGCAGCGACTCGCCCAGGCCGCCGTACTCCTCGGGGATCATCAGACCGAAGAGCCCGAGCTCCTTCAGGCCGTCGACGATCTGCTGCGGGTACTCGTCGCGGTGCTCCAGCTCGGTCGCGACCGGAATGATCTCTTTGTCGACAAAGTCCCGGACGGTGGAGAGGATCTCCTGCTGGACGTCGGTCAGACCGGCGGTCTGGGCGAGACGGGCCATGGCCTACTTCTCCTGCTGCTTGAGTTCCGGGCGGCCCGGCTGCTCGCCGCCGCGCTCCTTGATGTACGTCTCGGTGGGCACCATCACCTTGCGGCGGAAGACGCACACCAGGGTGCCGTCCTGCTTGTAGCCCTTGGTCTCGACGTAGACGATCCCGCGGTCGTTCTTCGACTTCGACGGCCACTTGTCCAGCACGGTCGTCTCGCCGTAGACCGTGTCGCCGTGGAAGGTGGGCGCCACGTGCTTGAGCGACTCGATCTCCAGGTTGGCGATCGCCTTGCCGGAGATGTCCGGGACGGACATGCCGAGCAGGAGGGAGTAGATGTAGTTCCCGACGACGACGTTCTTGCCGAAGTCCGTCGTCTTCTCCGCATAGTTGGTGTCCATGTGGAGCGGGTGGTGGTTCATGGTGAGGAGACAGAACAGATGGTCGTCGTACTCCGTGACCGTCTTGCCCGGCCAGTGCTTGTACGTCGCCCCGACCTGGAACTCCTCGTAGGTGCGTCCGAACTGCATCGCCGTCACGCCTCCGGGATCTCGAACGTGCTGGTGCGCTGCATGCCGGCGGCGCGGCCCTTGCCCGCGATGACCAGCGCCATCTTGCGGCTGGCCTCGTCGATCATCTCGTCGCCGAGCATCGCGGAGCCCTTCTTGCCGCCTGCCTCGGACGTGTAGTAGTCGTACGCGTCCAGGATCAGCTCGGCGTGGTCGTAGTCCTCCTGCGACGGCGAGAAGACCTCGTTGGCGGCGTCGACCTGGCCGGGGTGCAGCACCCACTTGCCGTCGAAGCCCAGCGCGGCGGCGCGGCCGGCGACCTCGCGGAAGCCGTCGACGTTGCGGATCTGCAGGTAGGGGCCGTCGATCGCCTGGAGGTTGTTGGCGCGGGCGGCCATCAGGATCTTCATCAGGATGTAGTGGTAGGCGTCCGCCGGGTAGCCGGGCGGCTGCTCGCCCACGACCAGGGACTTCATGTTGATGGAGGCCATGAAGTCGGCCGGGCCGAAGATGATGGTCTCGATGCGCGGGGAGGCCTGGGCGATCTCGTTGACGTTGTTCAGGCCCTGCGCGTTCTCGATCTGCGCCTCGATGCCGATCCGGCCGACCTCGAAGCCCATCGTCTTCTCGATCTGCGTCAGCAGCAGGTCCAGGGCGACGACCTGCTGGGCGTTCTGCACCTTCGGCAGCATGATGCAGTCCAGGTTCGGGCCCGCGCCCTCCACCACCGTGACGACGTCCCGGTACGTCCATTCGGTCGTCCAGTCGTTGACCCGGACCACGCGCGTCTTGCCCGTCCAGTCGCCCTCGTTGAGGAACTTGACGATGGTGTGCCGCGCCTCGGGCTTGGCGAGCGGCGCGCACGCGTCCTCCAGGTCCAGGAAGACCTGGTCCGCGGGGAGGCCCTGCGCCTTCTCCAGGAAGCGCGGGTTGCTGCCCGGTACGGCCAGGCAGGAGCGCCGCGGGCGAAGGCGGTTGACGGTCGTCATGCGGGGACCTCCAGGGGGTCGAGCTTGTTCGCTTTCCGGATCTCGTCGACGATGCGGCCGATGATCCCGGTGATGTCGAAGTCCTTCGGGGTGAAGACGGCGGCCACTCCGGCTTCCTTCAGCTGCTCGGCGTCACCGTTGGGGATGATGCCACCGGCGATCACCGGTATATCTGTGGCACCGGCCACACGCAGCCGCTGGAGCACATCGGGAACCAGCTGGGCGTGCGAGCCGGACAGGATCGACAGGCCCACGGCGTGGACGTCCTCGGCCAGGGCCGCGTCCACTATCTGCTCGGGTGTCAGCCGGATGCCCTGGTACACCACCTCGAAGCCGGCGTCCCGCGCGCGGACGGCGATCTGCTCGGCGCCGTTGGAGTGCCCGTCCAGGCCCGGCTTGCCGACCAGGAAGCGCAGTTTGCCGACGCCCAGCTCGCGGGCGGTGGCGTCCACCTTGGAGCGGACCTCGGCGAGCGCCGAGCCGGCCTCGGCGGCGACGGCCACCGGCGCGGAGGAGACCCCGGTCGGCGCCCGGTACTCGCCGAACACCTCGCGCAGGGCGCCCGCCCACTCGCCGGTGGTGACCCCGGCGCGGGCGCACTCCAGCGTGGCCTCCATCAGGTTGTCGGTGCCCTTGGCGGCCTCCTTCAGCCGCTCCAGCGCCTTGCACGGGCGCGGGTGGTTGAAGGGCGGCTGGTAGCGGGTGTCCCGCCAGCGCTGGAGGGACTCGATGACGCGGGCTTCCACCGCCGGGTCGACCGTCATGATGGCGGTGTCCAGATCGGCCGTGAGCGGGTTCGGCTCGGTGCCCTCGAAGATGTTGACGCCGACGATCTTCTCCTCGCCGGACTCGATCCGGGCCCGGCGCTCGGCGTGCGAGGCGACCAGCTGCGACTTGAGGTAGCCGGACTCCACGGCGGCCAGCGCGCCGCCCATCTCCTGGATGCGGTCGATCTCTGCGAGGGTGTCCTCGACCAGCTGGTCCACCTTCGCCTCGATCACCTTCGAGCCCTCGAAGATGTCGTCGTACTCCAGCAGGTCGCTCTCGTAGGCGAGGACCTGCTGGATGCGCAGGCTCCACTGCTGGTCCCAGGGCCGGGGCAAGCCCAGCGCCTCGTTCCACGCGGGCAGCTGCACGGCACGCGCGCGTGCGTCCTTGGAGAGGGTGACCGCCAGCATCTCCAGCACGATGCGCTGGACGTTGTTCTCCGGCTGCGCCTCGGTCAGGCCGAGCGAGTTGACCTGGACGCCGTAGCGGAACCGCCGCTGCTTGGGGTTCTCGATGCCGTACCGCTCACGGGTGACCTTGTCCCAGATGCGGCCGAAGGCGCGCATCTTGCACATCTCCTCGATGAAGCGGACGCCCGCGTTCACGAAGAAGGAGATACGGGCGACGACGTCCCCCATGCGCTCCTGCGGCACCTGGCCGGAGTCGCGCACGGCGTCGAGGACGGCGATCGCGGTGGACATCGCGTACGCGATCTCCTGCACCGGCGTGGCCCCGGCCTCCTGCAGGTGGTAGCTGCAGATGTTGATCGGGTTCCACTTCGGGATGTGGGAGACCGTGTACGCGATCATGTCCGTCGTCAGGCGGAGCGAGGGTTCCGGCGGGAACACATGGGTGCCCCGGGACAGGTACTCCTTGACGATGTCGTTCTGGGTCGTGCCCTGGAGCTTGGTGATGTCCGCGCCCTGCTCCTCCGCGACGACCTGGTAGAGCGCCAGCAGCCACATGGCGGTGGCGTTGATCGTCATCGAGGTGTTCATCTGCTCCAGGGGGATGTCCTGGAACAGCCGGCGCATGTCACCGAGGTGCGCGACGGGCACGCCGACCCGGCCCACCTCGCCGCGCGCGAGGATGTGGTCGGGGTCGTAGCCGGTCTGCGTCGGCAGGTCGAACGCCACCGACAGACCGGTCTGGCCCTTGGCGAGGTTGCGCCGGTACAGCTCGTTGGACGCCTCCGCCGTGGAGTGACCGGCGTACGTCCGCATGAGCCACGGCCGGTCCTTCTGACGCTCTGTCATCTATGACCTCCCGGCTCTCAGACGTTCCGGAAGCGGTTGATGGCGTCGATGTGCTTGGCGCGCGTCTCCTCGTCGCGCACGCCCAGGCCCTCCTCGGGGGCGAGGCACAGGACGCCGACCT
>NZ_JBFATL010000061.1:0-45579 GCF_040678315.1 Streptomyces sp. NPDC052721
CATGCAGTGGTTCTGGGACCAGTACACCACCGACGAGACCGAGCGCGCCCAGATCACCGCCTCCCCGCTGCGCGCCACCACCGAGCAACTGGCCGGCCTTCCCCCGGCGTTGGTCATCACCGGCGAGGCCGACGTGCTGCGCGACGAGGGCGAGGCCTACGCCAACAAGCTCCGCGAGGCCGGCGTCCCGGTCACCGCGGTCCGCTTCCAGGGCATCATCCACGACTTCGTCATGCTCAACGCCCTGCGCGGCACGCACGCGGCTTCGGCGGCCATCGACCTGGCGGTCCGCACGCTGCACTCGGCCCTGCACACCGCCTGAGCCGGGGAGGCGGCGCCCGCGCGGTGGACGGGGGTGCCCGGGCGCCGAGGCCGGCCGCGGCCTACGTACGGTCCGTGCCGTCTCCCCCGGTGCCCGCAGACGCGGGCGGAAGGGCCGTACCTGCCGCAGGTCGGCCGGCCGGGGGTGGTGGCGGGGCGGCGCCGTCCGGTGCCGTCAGGGAAGCGTCCGCACCCGGTCCGGCCTGACCGGCCCACGGTCCGCCACCGGCCGCACCGGGTCCCTGCTGTCCGACCCACGGCGGAGCTACTGCCACCCCCGGTCCCCATCCGGGCCCCACCCACGGCACAGCGCCCCCCGCACCCGGCCCCGGCTGTCCCTCCCATTGCTGCGCGGAACACCGTTGCCGTACGGGTACGCCGGTACGAGAGCCGGTGGCTGTGGTGCCGGAGCCGTCCGGTCCAGTCGGCGGCGGCGCAGCCACCACGCCACGGCCGCCGTGTACAGCGCGATGCTCAGCACGTCGAACACGACGAGCTGCCAGCCGGCGTCCGCCGCGGTGTCGTCGCTGGTGAGTCCGTCCACGACGGCGGCCGACAGGCCGAAGGCGAGAAGGTTGTTGACCGTGTGCAGGGCGATGGACGCCTCCAGTCCGCCGGTGCGCCAGGTCAGCCAGCCCGCGGCCAGGCCGAACACCACGAGGTCGGCGAAGCCCCAGGGCGTGCCCCAGCCGTGGGCGGCGGCGAACAGGACCGCCTGGGGCAGGAGCGCGGCCCACGGCGAGCGCAGGAACGCCCCGGCGGTCTGCGTCAGCCAGCCACGGAACACGTACTCCTCGGCGGCCGCCTGCACCGGCACCAGCACCACCAGCACGGCGAGGGCCCGTCCGAAGGCCGGCCATCCCACCCACTGGCTCTCCGGCTCACCGTCCGCGGGGAGCAGGACCATGCAGCCCATCGCGAGGCCCAGGATCGGCACGGCGGTCAGCACACACAGCAGCAGCCAGCGCCATCTCAGCCGGCCGGTCACGGAGGACACCGTGCCGGCCGGGCGCCGTCCGATCCAGCGCACGATCAGCAGCAGGACGGGTATGCCGACCGCGATGCACAGCAGGTCCACGGCGGTGCCGGAGACGGGGCCGAACTCCGGCCAGCCGTCGTCGTCCTGGGGGTAGCCCATGCCCGAGCCCAGGGCCGCGAGGACGAGCATGAGGAGGACCACGGTGATCACGTACGTCACGGCCACGACCAGGGTCCCGAGCAGGGGGCGCCACCACCGGTAGCGCGGTGAGAGGCGGGCCAGACGGTGGTACGGGAGCTGCTCGGTGAGCTGTGCCTGTGCGTGCGGCAGCATCAGTGGCTGTGGCTGTGTCATGCCGTCAGCCTGCCCAAAGACACCCCGGGCGCGCCATCGGCCTGCGGCAGGTGGCGGGTGATCCGACGGGTCCGGGTGGCGCCGTCCTGCCGGACTTCGCGCTGTCGGTGCCGCCGGCCACAGTGTTCGCCGCCGTGTGGGGTGCCGGGCTGGTCGTACGGCGTCGTCGGCTGCGGTCATACGACGACTGCGCGTTCGCCAGCTCGATGCGGCAGGCGGACCGGGCGGCGGAGGCCGAAGCGGGACGCCGTGCCGGCGCACACGGGGGCGCTCGCCGGGGCGGCCCGGCGGGGTGAACCTGAGGAGGTGGCCGGCACGGCGAGGGCAGTGCCGGACTCGGCGTCACCACGGCACGGTCAGGGTCATGTGAACGCCCTGCTGTCCGAACTCGGGCTGCGCGACCGGGTCCGGGCGACGATCCTCGCCTGCGAGACCGGCCTGATCAGTCCGCGGGGTGCCCGGCAGGGCTGACCGGCCGCCGGGCCCGCCGAGGTCGATGTCCGTTCGCCGCCGGTGCTCCCCCTGGCCGTCAGCTGGGATGGACACATGACATCAGAAGCGCGTCTGCGAGGCAGGACGGCACTGGTCACCGGCGGCAGCCGGGGCATCGGCGCGGCGACGGCACGGCGACTGGCACGGGAGGGCGCGGACGTCGCCGTGACCTATGTGCGGGGCAAGGACGCGGCCGGGGAGGTCGTGCGGGACATCGAGGCGCTGGGGCGGCGGGCGGTGGCCCTGCGCGCGGACTCCGCGGACGCGGCGGAGGCGGCCGGCGCGGTGCGGCGCGCGGCGGAGGAACTGGGCGGGCTGGACGTGCTGGTGGGCAATGCCGCCGTCGGGATGATGGGGCCGCTGGAGAGCCTGTCCCTCGCCGACGTCGACCGGCTCCTCGCGGTGAACGTGCGTGGGGTGTTCCTGGCCGCCCGGTCCGCCGCCGCTGTCATGGGGCACGGCGGGCGGATCATCACGGTCGGCAGTTGTGTCACCGCGCGGGTGCCGGGGCCGGGGGCCACGCTGTACGCGATGAGCAAGTCGGCCGTGGTGGGGCTGACGAAGGCTCTGGCGCGGGAGCTGGCCGGGCGCGGGATCACGGCGAACGTCGTGCATCCGGGGCCGACGGACACGGACATGAACCCCGCGGACGGCCCGTACGCGTCCGGTCAGGCGGCCATGACCGCCCTGGGCCGGTTCGGGACGGCCGAGGAGGTGGCGTCCATGGTGGCGTTCCTGGCGGGGCCGGAGGCGGCGTACGTGACGGGCGCGGAGTTCTCGGTGGACGGCGGATACGCGGCCTGACCGAGCGGGCGAGGCGGGCGCAACAGACCTCGTCCGCGCGGGCACGTCCGGCCTCGTCCGCGCGGGCGCGTGAGACCTCCTCCGCGCGGGTCCGTCAGGTCCCGTCCGCGCGGGTCCGTCAGGTCTTGCACGCCGCTGTTGTGCATCGGCGCCCAGACGACGACGCCGAGCGGCACGTACACGTACCAGCCGCGTACGCCCCTGCGCAGCAGCAGCCTCTCGTCCGCGCGGGCCCGGCAGACCTCCTCCACGCAGGCCCGTCCAGCCTCCTCCACGCAGGCACGTCCGGCCTCCTCCGCGCGGGCGCGTCAGGTCTCGTCCAGGCGGCGTACGTCCTCCTCGTCCCACTTCCTGGTGTCGCGGGGCTGGGTGTACGGCTCGGCCCGGGGCGGATGGCCGCCGGCGATGGCCCGCTGCCGTACGGTCTCCGCGTCGAACTCCAGCCCCAGCAGGATGGCCAGGTTGGTGATCCACAGCCAGACCAGGAAGACGATGACGCCGGCCATGGTGCCGTACGTCTTGTTGTAGGAGGCGAAGTTGGCGACGTAGAACGCGAAGCCGACGGAGGCGGCCATCCAGATCAGCAGGGCGAGGACGCTGCCGGGGGTGATCCACCGGAATCCTTTGACCTTGGCGTTCGGGGTCGCCCAGTACAGGATGGCGATCATCACGGTGACGAGCAGGACCAGCACGGGCCATTTGGCGACGGCCCACACGGTCAGCGCCGTGTCGCCGAGCCCGAGCGCGTCCCCGGCGCGGCGGGCCAGGCCGCCGGTGAAGACCACGATGAGCGCGCTGGCCACGGCGAGGATCATGAGGACGACGGTGACGCCGACGCGTACCGGGAGGAGTTTCCAGACCGGGCGGCCCTCGGGCATGTCGTAGACGGCGTTGGCGGCGCGGATGAACGCGGCCACGTAGCCGGACGCCGACCACACGGCCAGCACGAGGCCGATGATGGCCACGAGGGAGCCGGTACCGGCGCCGTTCTGGAGCTGTTCGACGGCCCGGGTGATGATGTCGCGGGCGGGGCCTGGGGCGAGGTTCCGCAGGTTGGCCAGGACCTTGTCGGTGACCGACCGGCCGGCGACGGCCAGCAGGGAGACCAGCACCAGCAGGGCCGGGAACAGGGACAGGACGGCGTAGTACGTGAGCGCCGCGGCCCGGTCGGTCAGCTCGTCGTCGCGGAACTCGCGCAGTGAGCCCTTGAGCACCGCCGACCATGCGCGCCGGGGCAGCTTCGCGGGGGTGTCCGGCGCCCGCCGCTCGACGTCCTGGGTGGGTCCGGCCTCGTCCGGCGCGGGGATCCGCGGCGCCTGGGTCTCGTCGGCGGCCTGCCTGTGGTGCCGCCGTGGTACGTGCAGCTTCGCCATACCGGCCGGGTAACCCGACGGGGCGTGATCACGCCCCCCGGTTCACTCGTCGGCCTCGTCTTCTCCGGGGCCTGCCCCGTCCGGTGCCCTCCGCCCGGCAGCGGGACGGAGGGCGTGCGGGCAGGCCGCCGCACCGGGCTCAGTGCGCGTTGGCGAACCGCTTGAACGCGGCCTTGGTGCCGGAGCCCGCGATGCCGTCGATGGGGCCGCGGTAGCCGTAGCTGTCCTTCAGGAGCCGCTGGAGCGCCTTGATCGTGCCCTTGCCGACGACGCCGTCGACCGGGCCGGTGTAGCCCCAGTACTTCTTCAGGCAGCGCTGGAAGGCCTTCCAGCTGTTGGTGCCGAGCTTGCCGTCGATGGAGTTCCGGTAGTTCCAGTACGTCTTCAGCCAGCGCTGGACCTTCTTCGCCTCGGTGGCGTTCAGGCCGAGGTTGTTGACCGCCTGCGGGGTGACGGCCTCGGTGGCCGCCGCCGGGTGGGCTGTCGCGGGCGCCGCGAAGCTGGTGCCCGCCGCGGCGATGCTGCCCGCGGCCAGCGCCACCGTGGTCGCGGTGGCGACGAGGGTCCTGGTGAAGATGTTCGTCCGCATGTGTTTCCCCCTGGTTGACGAGTGCCTCCCGGCACGGCACACAAGCTACGTGCCGGGGGTCCGCACGTCGCCAACCCGGAAGTTGACGCCCCGCTCCACCGGCCGCGGTAGGGCCGGGCCGGTGTACAACCTCCGTGGTAGGTGCAGGGGGCGCGGGTGGGTACCAGGGGCGCGCGCCGGTCGCGGGCCAGGGTCAGCCCCGCCCTCCGCTGAGGTTTCCCCACCGGGGTCCGATCTGCCTCCACTCCTCGTCCCACTCGGCCAGGCGCCGCTGGATGAGCCGGCCGCGGACCAGCCATCCGGCGCCCCAGACCAGCGCGCCGGCGGCGGGGGCGACGAGGACGCCGGTGAGCGCGGACTGCAGGTCGGCCGCCGGTCCGGTG
The DNA here is from genome assembly GCF_040678315.1 of Streptomyces sp. NPDC052721. Lineage (NCBI taxonomy): Bacteria > Bacillati > Actinomycetota > Actinomycetes > Kitasatosporales > Streptomycetaceae > Streptomyces > Streptomyces sp. NPDC052721. The sequence goes on from NZ_JBFATL010000061.1 coordinate 5,296, forward strand.
ACGGGGGCGGGCACGACCCGGTCCGCCTGGTTCGTCCACACCGTCACCCGGGTTCCGGCGGGGGCGCCCGGGAAGACCTTCGCCCGGTCGGTGTGCGCCGAACCGTCCCGGCCCGTCCAGCGCACGGCGGCCCAGACCCGCCCGTCGTCGTAGCCGCTGCCCGCGGCGGGGGTCCGTGCCGCGTCGTCGGTGAGCACGGCGGACACCGGGTGTACGTGGGCCAGCCGCGCCGCGAACGCGGACTCGGAGGTCTGGGCCGCCCACAGGCCCGCGAAGACCCCGACGGCCAGGGCCAGCACCCAGCCGGCGAGGACGATCCATGCCTCGACGACATCGCTGTGCCGCCGGAGCGGGTTGCGCCGCCACCGCCACAGCCGCACCCGGGTGACCGTCGTGGGAGGTGTCCGTGTCATCGTCACCGCCTCCTCTCGCCCACCGCCGGCCGGAACCCGCAGTGGCCCCCGCGGTCTCCCGGACCCGGTCGCCGGAGCGAGGGTCATGACACCATCCTGCACCTCTCCCGGCCGGTCGTCCGCTACGGGCCGGGCCTGGCTTCCGGACCGGGCGGGCTCCGGCCGGCCGTGCCTCCTGACCGGCCCGGAACGGCCTGGGGGACCAGGTGCGCAGGGCCGCTCGGGCCGGTTCAGGGGGCACGGGAACCGGCGGCCCCGAGTTCCTAGGACGGCGCGAGCGGCAGGTCGTCGGTGTAGGCGTTCACCGGCTGGGCGACGGGTCGGACGTCCCTGGCGTCGAGTGCCGCCTCCGCGGTCCTGGTGCCGAGGGTGCCGCGCGGGTGCCAGGTTCCGGTGACCGCCAGCCAGGTGTCGGCGGGCGGTGCCTCGCTGCCGTACACGCGCACCTTGATGGTCTGGGAGTCCGCCGCGCAGCAGGAGAAGATGATGCGGGTCAGGTACCAGCCGTCGCCCTCGCCGGCCGGGGTGACGAAGCCGGTCAGCCGGACGGTGCGGTGCTCGATGGCCCGGCTGCGGTCCTGCTGGACCCGCTTGGTGAAGTCGGTGAGGGTCAGCGGCAGCGGCGAGGCCGCGGGCAGCGGCGCGAACCCCTTCTTCTGTACGGCGACGGGCTTGGTGTCGGCACGGGCCGCGGTGTACGCGCCGAGCGCGGGCGGGGCGTGGAAGAGCAGGCTGAGCGCGGGGAGGAACAGCAGCCAGGCGACGCGCGGGGTGCCGGTGTGGTCGTGGCCGTGCCCGGTGTCGCCGGCCGGGTGCTGCCGGTCCCGGGTGACCGCTCCCGCCAGGCCGAGCAGCAGCAGGACGGCGCCGGACACGATCAGCGCCGGGCGCAGTCCGGCCTTGACGTAGCGCAGGTAGGTGTCGGTGAGCAGGGCGGTGTGCAGCAGGCCGGTGCCGGTCAGCGCCAGGAGCAGGGCCTGGAGAGGGCGTTTCACAGCAGCGCGCCTCCGATCAGGACGCTCACGGTGACGGCCACGACGGTGGTCGCCGTGGAGAACCGCCAGGCGAAGGCGCGGCCGAAGGTGCCCGCCTGCAGGGCGATCAACTTCAGGTCGACCATCGGGCCGACCACCAGGAACGCGAGCCGGGCGGTCGGCGAGAAGCCGGTGAGCGAGGCCGCGACGAACGCGTCGGCCTCCGAGCAGACGGCCAGCAGTACGGCGAGGACGGCGAGGAAGAGCACCGAGAGCCAGGGCGAGCCGGAGAAGGCGTCGAGGACGGAGCCCGGCACGGTGACGTTGAAGGTGGCGGCGGCCATCGCGCCGAGGACGAGGAAGCCGCCGGCGTGCAGGAAGTCGTGCTGGAAGCCGAGCCGGAACTCGGTCCAGCGGCTGTGGCCGTGCCGGTGGCCGGTGTGCCGGTGGCGCAGGAGCGGGCGCAGCCACTTCTCCTTGCCGAGCCAGAGCCACAGCCAGCCCATGACGGCAGCCGTGGTGAGGGAGGCGAGCAGCCGGGCGGCAACCATCGCGGGGTCGCCCGGGAAGGCGACGGCGGTGGCCGTGAGGACGACGGGGTTGATCGCGGGCGCGGAGAGCAGGAAGGCGAAGGCCGCGGCCGGGGTCACGCCCCTGCGGATCAGGCTGCTCGCGACGGGCACGGAGGCGCACTCGCAGCCCGGCAGGACCGCGCCGGCGGCGCCGGCGACCGGGACGGCGAGGGCCGGCCGCTTCGGCAGCACCCGGGTGAACAGGTCGGCCGGCACGAAGGCGTTGATGGCGCCGGACAGTGCGGTGCCGAGGAGCAGGAAGGGGAGCGCCTGGACGGTGATGGCCAGGCAGACGGTGCGCCAGGCCTGGACGGCCGGATGGGTCAGCCACGGCGTGCCCGCCACAAGGAGGGCGGCCGTGGCGCCGGCGGTGAGCGCGAGAGCGGCACCGAGGGGCCGCGGTCGGGGGGCAGCGCCCGCCGGCGAGGGGCCTGGGCCGGCGCCCAGGGGCCACGGCCGGATGCGGCGCGCGGGCGGATCGGGGTGGGGTACGGCCGCCACGCCCCCCGTCACACCAACCAGTTCATCCGCTTTGTCCATTTTCACTCCGGATGTCGGTGTCTGGCCGACGATAAGCGAGGAGCGCCGCCCGGAAGCGCGTACACGCCGCCGCCCCGGCGGCCCGGCCGGAACAATGCGCCCCATCGGTGGCTCTTCTCACAATCAGGGCAGAACGGGGCCGGAGGTGACGGGCGCCACGTCGCCGGGCGCCGCTGTTGTCTACGTTCGTGACCCATGTCGCCCCGCCTCTCCCGCACAGCACGCGCCAAGGCCTGCGCCCTCGCGGCCTCGGCAACCGCCCTCCTCGCCACCGGGCTGCTGCAGCCCACCCCGGCCGCGGCCGCCTCGGCGCAGGCCACGGCGGCCGTGCTCGACCTGGACGGCACCGACCGCACACCCGTGGTCCACGGCGAGGACAGGGCGTACGACACCGCCAGCATCGTCAAGGTCGACATCCTCGCGGCGCTGCTGCTCCAGGCGCAGGACGCGGGACGGCGGCTCACCGCGCGGGAACGGGAGCGCGCCGAGCCGATGATCCGGCGCAGCGACAACGCGGCGGCCAACGCCCTGTGGCGGCAGATCGGCCGGGCCCCCGGGCTGGCGGCGGCCAACAAGCGCCTGGGACTGACCTCGACGACGGGCGGGCCGGGCGCCAAGTGGGGGCTGACCAGGACGACCGCGCGTGACCAGATACGGCTGCTGCGGGCGGTGTTCGACACCGGCGGCACGGTCCGCCCGGGATCCGGCGGACTCGACGCGGACTCCCGCGCCTACATCCGCTCCCTGATGAGCCGGGTCGCCCCCGAGCAGGCCTGGGGCGTCCCGGCGGCCGGCGCCCAGGGCTCCCGGAAGACCCTGAAGAACGGCTGGCTGCGGCGCAATACGACGGGCCTGTGGGACGTCAACAGCGTCGGTCAGGTCACCGTCAAGGGTCACCGGTATCTCGTCGCGGTGCTGTCGGACGGCAGCGCGTCCATGAGCGACGGCGTGTCCCTGGTGGAGCGGACGGCGCGCGCGGCCGTGACATGAGCAGTCCCGTCCAGTGGTTCGAACCTATGTGCCCGTCCCCGTGACACGTCTGTGACAGCCGGCGGACACTCTCATGAAATCCGGCCAGCAATCCGGTGGAACAAGGGCAAATCACCCTAAACGGATACCCCCCCAGCCGTTCCGCCGGAGGAACTGGGACTGTCCACCCACACCGTGGACGCCTACCTGCGCCGCATCCGGGCCAAGCTCAACATCACCAACACGGCCGAGCTCACCCGCATGGCCATCGCCCTGGGCCTGTGACCACCCGGGCCGGCCGGGGAGCAAGGTGCCGCCGGGGCTTTTCGGCCGCCGTGGAAGGGGCACGCGGTCGGGGTACGACTTCCGACCGGAGGGGCGAGACCGCGATGGCCGAGTACGAACGTTCCCGCACGATGCCCGCACAGCCCGAGCAGGTCTTCGACCAGGCGGCGAACACCGCCCAGCTCGACGCCTGGCTCCCGGGCGAACTGCACGTAGACGTCCAGGAGCCGCCCGCCGTGACCGTCCACGAGGACCGCTCCGGCGAGGACACGCCCGCCCTGCTGCGGTCCGAGCCGGACCAGATGCGCCTGGAGTGGGGCACCCGCGAGCAGGGCAGCTACGCCGGCTGGCTCCAGGTCGCCGGCATCGGCAGCGGCGCCAGCGAGGTGACCGTGCACCTGTCCTTCTTCGACGAGGGCCACGACCCGGGCGAGCGGGCGGTGTGCGACGCCCTGGACGGCAGCCTGCGCCGGCTGGAGGAACAGGTGCGGATGCGGGTCGACAACGCGGCCGGCTGACATGGCGCGCCCGGTGAGCTGGTCCCCGCTGCGCCTGAGCACGCCCGTCAGACAGCATGTGTTCGGCGGCCGGGCCCTCCCCGACCGGCTGGGCCGGACGGGGCTGCCCTACGGCCCGGTCGCCGAGACCTGGGAGGTCAGCGACGTCGACGGGGAGGGTGCCACGGTGACCGAGGGGCCGCTGACGGGGCGGTCGCTGCGGGAGCTGATGGCGGAGGATCCCGGCGGTCTGCTGGGCGAACGCCCGCACGGACCGCGCTTCCCCCTGCTCACCAAGTTCATCGACGGCACGCGCGCGCTGCCCGTACACCTGCACGCCGACGACGCCACCGCCCGCCGCCTGGAGGGCGAGCCGAACGGCAAGACGGAGGCGTGGCATGTGCTGGACGCCGTACCCGGCGCGACCGCGCTGGTCGGGGTGCGTCCCGGGGTCGGCCGGGAGCGGCTGCGCCGGGCGCTGCTCGCGCAGGACTTCGACGCGGTCATGCGCCGCCTGCCGGTGCGCGCCGGGCAGACCGTGTACGTACCGGGCGGGACCCTGCACAGTTTCGGGCCGGGCACCCTGGTGTACGAGATCGAGCAGACCTCCGACATCCAGCAGCACGCCATGCCGTGGCGGATGGAGGACGGCGCACCGCTGGCCGAGCGGGAGCGGGAGGCGAACATCGAGCGGCTGCTGGACGAGTGGCGGCCGGAGCCCCGGCCGGAGTTCCAGCCGGGGCTGAGCGTGCCGGTCGACGACTCGGTGATGCGCACGGTGCTGTGCGCGGGACCGTACTTCGCGCTGGAACGCTGGACGGCCGGCAGCACCGCTCCCCTCACCCGTACGTTCGCGACGGCGCAGATCCTCAGCAACGCCGGCGCCCCGGTGACCGTCACCTGCGGCGGCTGGACCGGCCGGCTCGGCCGGGCGCGGACCCTGCTGCTGCCGGCCGCACTCGGGCAGGTCCGGGTGACCGGGCCCGCCGATGTCCTGTTCGGCTACGTCCCGGACCTCGATGGCGACATCCGGGCCCCCCTCATGGCCGCCGGCCACGGACCGGCCGTGATCGCCGCCCTCGGCGAGGGGCTCCCGGTGCGTTGACCGGGGACGTCGGTGACACGCGTGCCGGGCGCTTGAACAGGTCAGGGCCTGCTGGGTTCGGACCGCGGTCAGAACCCGGACCCCAGCCGCTGGGTCGAGTAGGCGCACTCCGTGTAGAGGTAGCCGGACCGGAGCTTGGCGGTGTCCGAGGCCGGGGTCGCGGTGCTGTCACCGTTCGGCTTGTGCACGAAGTACGTGGTGCCGACGGGGAGGCTGATGGTGCGCTGCGGGTAGTGCTTGCTGCTGTCGTTGCAGGGCTTGAAGGTGGAGAACGCGGTGTCGGCGAACGTGTACGCCTTGCAGCCGCCGCAGCCCTTGAGGGTGAAGCTCCCGGTGACCGGGCCGGTGTACAGGACGGTGATGTCGTCCGGGCTGTCGTTCTTGACCGTGACGGAGATGCTGCCACCGGAGGCCAGGGTCGGCAGCTTCTTGCCGGCCGCGGGGAGGGTCTGGGCGACCTCGGCGGCTATGGCGATCTTCTGGGCGCGGGCACGGTTCTTGTCGTGCTTGTGGTCGGCGGCGAACTGCTCCATGGTCTTCTGCGCCGCGTCGAAGTCACCGTCCCTGTACTGGTCGACACCGCAGGCGTACACGCCGGCGTCGCCGCTCCGGCCGGCCCGGCTCGCGGCCTTCGCCAGCCGCCCGTCCGTGTCACCGGCCGACCTGGACAGGTCGGCGATCCGGGTGTCGAGGTCGCGCAGCTTCTCGACGGCCGTGCAGGGTTCGTCCCCGCCGACGGCCTTCTCCGTCTTCGCCACCGCCGCGTCGACCGCGGGCGCCACCCTGGCCGCCGCCCCGGACCGCGGGAAGGTGTCGAGCAGGTCGCCGAAGCGGTTCACCCAGTCCGTTTCGCCGCTCGCCAGGTGCCGCGCACCGCACTCGTACAGGGCGGTCGCGAGCCGGTCGTCGGGCCACCGCGCCAGCGAGCCGAGCTGTTCCTGCGGCATCGTGTCCGGCACGGTGCGGAGGTACTTCAGCGGCTCTATGGCGTCGCAGTACTCCCGGTGCCCGTAGGCCGCGCCGACCGTCGTGTAGTAGGTCCGCAGGCTGTCGGGGACCTTCCGGGCCGCGCGGGAACCGGAGTGGTGCACGGCGATGTCGCGGTAGACCTCCAGGGCCGTCCCGTAGTCGGACCGGGCGGCGCCGAAGGACTGACGGCCGCTCTCGGCCACCAGGTCGTCGGCGCGCTCCAGGCGGCCGAGGAGCGCCTGCTCCACGGCCTCGTCACGCGCGTCCTCGTACCAGAGGGCCCCGCCGGCCGGTACGGCGAGCAGCACCACGCCCAGCAGCAGCGCGAGCGGCGCGCTGCGCGGCCGGGCGAGCGGGGTACGCAGTCCGGCGATTCCGCCGTGGACGGCCACCACCAGCAGGAGTGTGGCGTAGCCGGCGAGTGCGGCGCCGGGGAGGCCGTCGGCGTCGGCGGGGAGCGCGACGAGCAGGAGCACGCCGGTCGCGACCCAGCACGCGGCCGTCGCCACCCAGCGGCGCAGAAGCGCGTACCCGAGGCCGAGCCCGCTCAGGTTGAGCAGGGCGACCGCGATGGCCCGCCAGGGGTCCGGCGGCGCGGGCGGCGGGCCCGCCGGTCTCGGTGGCGGACCCGGCGGCATGGGCGGCAGCGGCGGCCCGCCGAAACCCTGACCCGGACCGTACGGACCTCCGGACATGATGGCTCCCCCCGGTCAACTCCGCCCGCATGTCTGTGGATCCGCAGTGTACGGGCGCGAGGGCATACCGGACAGAGGGGCGAACGCCCGCCCTTTCCCGCACGAGCCTGATGTGCCTCATGCCCCGTTTGCCCGATCGCCCCGCGGGCCGTGCCCGGGCCGGCCGAGCGGTGCGCGGTACCGACGACGAAGGGGGCGAGGCCGGCATGCGCGGCGCACGCCGGTCCGCTCCGCCGGCACGGCCCCCCGGAGGCGATGGTGGCCGGCCCGCGCCGGGACCTCGTCCGGCACGTCCACGGCGACCTGGGCGACGACGCGGCACCGGTGGCGCTGACGGCTGCCCGAGCGGCCGGGCTCCCCGCCGGCCCTCGCCGGACCGGCGTGACCGCACACAGCCACCAGTCCCACGAGGGCATCGTGGGAGCCGCCCTGGAGGACGGCGGCGAGCCGAAACCCGCGTACTCCGACTCTCGGGGCCCGCGCCGCGACGGGAGCGAGCACATCCGCACGGTCGAGCGGCGGACGGTGCCGCTGAAGGCCGCCGGAGCGATCGAGGAGGACGGCGAGCAGCGCTGGGGGTCCCTCGGCCGGGCCCTCGGTGTCGACGCCGACCGGGCACGGTCCCTCGTCACCCGGTGTCCGCTGCCGCGCCGAGCCCGGATCCGCTGTCTGGCTGCGCCCGGATCCGCTGCCGCGCCGAGCCGGGCCGTTCAGCGGGCCGCCGCCGCTGCCAGGGCCCCGGCCGCCAGCGCCAGGAACAGGCCCGGGAAGACGATCGTGCGGAAGACCCGGGCCCGTACGTGGGCGGCCACCGCGCCGACGTAGAACAGCACCAGGCCGACGCCGGCGGCGATTCCCAGAGGGCGTACGCCCAGCAGCCCGAGCAGCAGCCCGGCCGCTCCGGCGGCCTTCAGCAGCGCGAGTGCGGGAAGCCGGCGGGGGGACACGCCGACCTGGGCGGAGTTGGCGAGGACGAACGGCGCCTTCGCGAGGTCGGCCGCCGCGATGCCCGCGTTGGCCAGGACGGTCGCACAGGTGACGGTGAGACAAGCGAGGTTCATGCCCTCCACGCTCGCCGGAGGATCGCCGCGACGTCCAATACCAGCGTCTATAACCTGCTGGAATGGACGTCGACTCGCGTCTGCTGCGCTCCTTCCTGGCCGTCGCCGAGGAGGGCAGCCTCGTCCGCGCCGCCGAGCGGGTGTACGTGTCCCAGCCGGCCCTGACCAAGCAGATCCGCCAGCTGGAGAGCCGGCTCGGGGTACGGCTCTTCGAGCGCTCACGCACCGGCATGGCGCTGACGGACGCGGGCCAGGAACTCGCGCGCCGGGCCCCGGACGTCCTCGCGGCCTGGGACGACGCCCTGCGCGCCGCGCGGGCCGCCGGCCGGCACACGGCCCGGGTGCTGCGCGTGGGCTTCGTCGCGAGCGCGGCCAACGAGGCGACGCCGGCGATCGTCGCCGAGTTCGCCCGGCGGCGGCCGGGGTGGCGTGCCGAGCTGCGGCAGGCGGCCTGGACGAATCCGAGCGCGGGTCTGGCGGACGGCGAGGTGGACGCGGCGCTGCTGCGGCTGCCGTTCCCGGGGCAGGAGGCACTGCGGGTCGAGGTGCTGTTCAGCGAGGAGCGCTGGGTGGCGCTGCCGAGCGGGCACCGGCTCGCGGAGCGGGCGGAGATCGCCTTCCGGGAGCTGTGGGACGAGCCGTTCGTGGCCGCCCCGCCGGAGACCGGCGCCTGGCGCGACCACTGGCTGGCCGCCGGTGAACGCGAGGGCCGCCCGGTCCGGATCGGCGCGGTCACCGAGCAGCCCGACGACTGGCTGAGCGCCATCGCCAGCGGGTACGGCGTCGCCCTCGCGCCCGCGTCCGCCGCCCGGTTCTACGCCCGCCCCGGCGTGGTCTACCGCCCGGTCACCGGGGTGAGCCCGAGCCGGGTCGCCGTGGCATGGGCACCGGCCGACGACCGGAACCCGGTCGTACGGGACTTCGTCCGCTGCTGCCTGGACCTGGCCCGCACCACGTGACGGACGCGTGTTCTCCCCTGTCCGGCGCAATGACGGTGCGCCGGAGGGGCGAGGGGGCGTGACCGGTGTGACCGTGGGGGTGGAGTCCGCGGACGCACCAGTGGCGAGGAGAGGGCATGGCGAACGGAACCGGCGGGGCCTGTGCGCAGCTGAGTGCCGTCGCGGACGCCGTGCTGTACGAGGGCTATCTGCTCTATCCCTATCGCCGTTCCTCGGCGAAGAACCGGGTCCGCTGGCAGTTCGGGGTGCTGCTGCCCCGGAACTGGGCGGAGCGGGACGGCCCGGTCACGCCCGGTGTCTCCGGCTCCGCCGACTCCTGGTACCAGCAGACCGAGTGTCTGCTGCGGGTGCGGCGCGCCGACGCGGCCGTACGGGTGCGGGTGCGGTACCTGCAACTCCAGCACAAGCAGGTGGAGGCGGCCGACGGGGACGGGGCGCATCGCCCGGTCGAGTCGTTGCGGGCGGCCGACGGGACCGCCCACCTGTCGTTCGAGGAGGCCGTGCCCCGCGAGACGGAACTGGTGCTGCCGCTGGAGGAGTTGCTGCGCGGCGGCCGGAGCGTCGCCGTGGGAGCGCCGGCCGGGGCGGAGTACGAGCCGTTGCCGGCGGGGGCGGGGCGGACGGTGCGCCGGCGCCGGGAGGTGCGGGCCGGGACGACGGTCACCGCCGAGCGGCTCGGGCCCGCGCTGTACCGGCTGCGGGTACGCACCGAGAACGCCGGTGACGCGCCGGACCCCCGGGCCTCCCGCAGTGCGGTGCTGGGGCAGGCGCTGCTCGCCACGCACACCCTCCTCACCGGCGACGGAGTGGAGTTCGTGTCACTGATCGATCCGCCGCCCGCTCTCGCGGAGCAGGTCCGCGGCTGCCGCAACGCGTTCACGTTCCCGGTGCTGGGCGGGGCCCCGCCGCAGTCCGCGAGCGGTGACGGGGCGACGGGCACGCTGCTGCTGTCCGCGCCGGTCATCCTCCCCGACCACCCGCAGGTGGCGCCGGAGAGCCCGGGCGATCTGCACGACGCGGCGGAGATCGACGAGATCCTCACGCTGCGCACGATGCTGCTGACCGACGAGGAGAAGGCCGAGGCCCGGGCCACCGACCCACGGGCCGCGCGGATCCTCGACCGGGTGGACACCATGCCCCGGGAGGTCTTCTCCCGGCTGCACGGCGCCATCCGTTCCCTGACGCCGCGGACCCCCGCGGCCGGACGGCCGCCGGCCCCCGCTGCCGAGCGGCCCGCCTGGTGGCAGGAGGGCGGCGACGACGGGCTGTCCCCGGCGACGGACACCGTGCTGGTGGACGGCGTGCCCGTGGGCGGCGGCAGCCGGGTGCGGCTGCGTCCGCGCGGCCGGGGCGCCGACGCCCAGGACATGTTCCTGGCCGGGCGCACCGCGCGGGTGGCCGCGGTCTTCCACGACGTGGACGGCAGCACGCATCTGGCGGTCACGGTCGACGACGATCCGGCCGCCGAACTCCACGGCTGGTACGGCCGTTTCCACTACTTCCGGCCCGACGAGGTCGAATCGCTCGGCCCCCCTGCCCCACCGGGTCCGGGCCGGCCGATCCGGCCGCAGTCCCCGCGGCCGACCGAGCGTCCGGCCGGCGGGCCGGAGGAGGGACGGTTCGATGGACGCCCTTGACGTCCTCATGCACGACCACCGGATGGTCGAGCAGTTGTTCCGCGACTACGAGGCCGCGGCCTCCGACCGGCAGCGGCGCGGTGTCGTGGAGCTGTTGGTGCGTGAGCTGTCCAAGCACGCGGCTCTGGAGGAGATGCTCCTGTATCCGCTGGCCAGGAAGGTGCTGCCGGACGGCGAGCGGGAGATCGACGAGCACTTGAGCGAGCACATGGGGGTGAAGCAGACCCTCCTCTCGCTCGACCGGCTCGGCGAGGGAGACCAGCGGACCGGCGAGCTGGTGGCGGAGCTGCGCCGTGCGGTGGCGGAGCACATCGAGGAGGAGGAGGGCACCCTGATGCCCCGGCTGCGGGAGGCCGTCTCCCAGGAGGAACTGGACCGGCTGGGCGAGCTGATCGGGCGGGCCAAGGCCGCCGCGCCGACCCGCCCGCACCCGCACGCTCCCGACCAGCCGCCCGCCCTGACCTTCGCGGCCCCCGTGGCCGCGGCCTACGACCGACTCCGGGACCGACTGCAGCGGAGGCCGACGACATGACCACTCAGAGCGGCACCACCGAAGTGACGCGTGAACCCAGCCGGTCCGAGGCGCGCGGGAACGGGTTCGAGGAGATCTACATCCTCTGGATCTCCGAGGGCATGAGCTGTGACGGCGACACCGTGTCCATGACGGCCGCCGGGCAGCCCGGCATCGAGGACCTGGTCGCCGGACTCATCCCGGGCCTGCCGAGGGTGAACCTGGTCAACAAGGTCCTCTCCCCCAGCCTGGGCGGCGAGGACTTCCTCGCTCCCTACCGGGCGGCGGCACGCGGGGAGTTGTCCCCGTTCATCCTCGTCATCGAGGGCTCGGTGCCGAACCAGAACATCATCGAGGGCGACGGCTACTGGACGTCGTTCGGCAACGACCCGGACACGGGCGAGCCGCAGACCCTCAACTGGTGGATCGACCAACTGGCGCCCAAGGCCTGGGCGGTGGTGGCCGCCGGCACCTGTGCCACGTACGGCGGTATCCACGCCATGGCGGGCAACCCCACCGGCTGCATGGGCCTCGCGGACTATCTGGGCTGGGACTTCACGTCGCAGGGCGCGCTGCCGGTGGTGAACGTGCCGGGCTGCCCGATCCAGCCGGAGAACTTCATGGAGACCCTGATCTGGGTGCTCTATCACGCGGCCGGTGCCGCACCGCCGCCCCCGCTGGACCACATGCTGCGTCCGCAATGGCTGTTCGGCAAGACGGTGCACGAGGGCTGTGACCGGGCCGCGTACTACGAGCAGGCGGACTTCGCGAAGGACTACAACTCCCCGAAGTGCCTGGTGAAGACCGGTTGTTGGGGACCGGTCGTGAACTGCAACGTACCCAAGCGCGGCTGGATGGCCGGCATCGGCGGCTGCCCGAACGTCGGCGGCATCTGCATCGGCTGCACCATGCCCAGCTTCCCGGACGCGTTCATGCCGTTCATGGACGAGCCGACCGGCGGTGCCCTGTCGTCCGCGCTGCTCAAGCCGTACGGCGCCGTCATCCGACGGCTGCGCGGGCTGACCAGCATCGCGGTGAACCGCGAACCCAAGTGGCACCACAACGGGCCGGAACTCACCACCGGTTACGACCCGCACTGGCGTCCCTGAGCGCCGGCACCCACCCACGCCTACGACGAACGAGGGGCAGGAAGCGACATGACGACCACCGAGGACCCGACCCGGGTCACCGGGCGCAAGCCCGCGCAGATCGTGGACATGTCCTGGGACCCGATCACCCGGATCATCGGCAACCTCGGCATCTACACGAAGATCGACTTCGCCAACCGGGAAGTCGTGGAGTGCCACAGCACCTCGTCGCTCTTCCGGGGCTACTCGGTGTTCATGAAGGGCAAGGACCCGCGCGACGCCGGGTTCATCACCTCCCGGATCTGCGGCATCTGCGGCGACAACCACACCACGTGCTCCAACTACGCCCAGCAGATGGCCTACGGCGTCAAGCCGCCGCGGATGGCCGAGAACATCACCAACCTGGGCGAAGCGGCCGAGTACATGTTCGACCACACGCTCTTCCAGGACAACCTGGTCTTCGTGGACTTCTGCGAGGCGATGGTCAAGGCGACCAACCCCGGTGTGCTGGCTCGCGCAGAGCGCACCGACGCGCCCCGCGGGGACATCCACGGCTACCGGACCATCGCGGACATCATGCGGGCCTTCAACCCCTTCGAGGGCGAGGTCTACAAAGAGGCGCTGAAGGTCAGCCGGGTCACCCGGGAGATGTTCTGCCTGATGGAGGGGCGGCACGTCCACCCCTCCACGCTGTACCCGGGCGGCGTCGGCACGATGCCGCAGCCGAACACCTTCACCGACTACCTCGCCCGGCTGATGCGCGTCATCGACTTCGTGAAGAAGGCGGTGGCGATGAACGACGACGTCTTCGACTTCTTCTACGAGGCCCTGCCGGGCTACGAGGAGGTCGGCAGGCGCCGCATCATGCTGGGCTGCTGGGGCGCCTGGCAGGACCCGGACGTGGTCGACTACCGGTACGAGAACATGGACCGCTGGGGCAAGGCGATGTACGTCACCCCCGGCATCATCGTCGACGGCAAGCTGGTCACCAACAACCTGATCGACATCAACCTCGGCCTGCGCGTCCTGCTGGGCAGCTCCTTCTACGACGACTGGGTCAACGAGCAGCCGTTCGTCACCCACGACCCGCTCGGCAACCCCGTCGACATGCGCCACCCCTGGAACCAGACCACCGTCCCGGTGCCGCAGAAGCGGGACTTCGCCGGCAACTACAGCTGGGTGATGAGCCCGCGCTGGTACCACCCCGAGACGGGTCAGCACCTGGCGCTGGACACCGGCGGCGGCCCGCTCGCCCGGCTGTGGTCGACCGCGCTGAGCGCCCTGGTCGACACGCCGTACGTCAAGGCCACCGGCGACAGCGTGCGCATCTCCCTGCCCAGGGGGGAGGAGCTGCCGGAGACCACCCTGGAGTGGCGCATCCCCCAATGGAGCAACACCATCGAACGGGACCGCGCCCGGCCCTACTTCGTCGCCTACGCCGCCGCCATGGCCCTGCAGTTCCTGGAGCAGTCGATGGCGCTGCTGCGGGCCGGCGAGACGAAGATCTTCGAGGACTACGAGGTGCCGGACGAGGCGATCGGCTGCGGCTTCCACGAGGCGGTGCGCGGTGTCCTCTCCCACCACCTGGTGATCAGGGACCAGAAGATCGCCAACTACCACCCGTACCCGCCCACCCCGTGGAACGCCAGCCCGCGCGACATCTACGGCACCCCCGGCCCGTACGAGGACGCCGTCCAGGGCCAGCCGATCTTCGAGGAGAACGGCCCCGACGACTTCAAGGGCGTCGACATCATGCGCACCGTGCGCAGCTTCGACCCCTGTCTTCCCTGCGGAGTGCACATGTACATGGGCAAGGGCAGGACGCTCAGCACCGTGCACTCGCCGACGTACGGAGCGAACCATGGCTGACGCCGTCCGGCTCGCGGATCCGGTGGTCGAGGCGCGGCTGGCCCGGCTGGACGAGCTGCTGGCCGGGCTGGAGTCCGCGCCCGGTCCCGCGGCGGCCGGCGCCGTCGAGGCCGTGCGGGTGCTGACCGAGGTCTACGGCGAGGCCCTGGCCCGGGTGCTCGACCTGGCCGGTGAGCAGCCGGCCGCACGGCTCGCCGAGGACGAGTTGCTGGGGCATCTGCTGGTGCTGCACGGGCTGCACCCCGAGCCGCCCGCGCGGCGGGCCGAACGCGCCCTCGACCGGCTGCGGCCGGCGGTGCGCGAGCGCGGCGGCGACGTGGAACTGGTCGGCGTCGACGGGCAGGTGGCCCGGGTGCGGGTCACCGAGGCGGGTGGCTGCGGGTCCGGCTGCGGCGGCGGGCCGACGGTCGCCGACGCCGTACGGGAGGCCGTGCTGGCGGCCGCCCCCGAGCTGACGGCGGTCGAGCAGCTGCCCGCTCCGGCCGCCCCCGCCTTCGTACCGCTGGACTCGCTGCTGGTGCGGGAGGCGCGGTGAGAGTGGACGGTGCGCTGGCCCGGGTCATCCGCTCGGCCGCCGAGCGGGACCGTCCCGAGCGGTGCGACCTGTGCGCGCAGGCCGTGCCGGAGGAGCACCGCCATCTGTACGCCGCCGACCGCGAGGAGCTGTTGTGCGCCTGCGGGGCGTGCGCGGTGCTGTTCGCCGGTGAGGGTGCGGGCGGCGGCCGGTATCTGCTGGTGCCGAGCCGCCGGGTGCGGCTGGCCCCGGTGGACACCGGGCCGCTCGGGGTGCCGGTCGGGCTGGTGTTCTTCGTGCCGCGCGCGGACGGCACGCTCACCGCGCAGGGCCCGAGCCCGGCCGGGGCGATGCGCTGGGAGGTGGAGGCGGACCGCTGGGCGGAGATGTGCGCCGCGTGTCCCGCGCTGGCGACCATGGCACCCGAGGTGGAGGCTCTGTTGGTGAACACCGTGCGGGGCCTGGACCACCACTGGATCGTGCCGGTGGACGACTGCTTCCGGATGGTCGCGCTGGTCCGCCGGGAGTGGCGCGGCCTCGCCGGAGGCGGCCGGGTCTGGCCGGCCGTGGAGCGGTTCTTCGCGGAGCTCACCGAGCGGCCGTGAGGGCCTGGCAGGAGAGGAGAACGGCGATGAGCACCATCCGAGTGGGCCGCCCGCAGGCGAAGCCCGACACACCCGGGCATGTGCGCGGGCTGCACCAGGGCAACAAGGGGCCCTACAAGCACCAGACCGGACACCACAAGGACGGCACGTCCGACGCGCGCCGTTCCACCGGGATCCACTGGAAGCGGCACAACGCCACCATGAAGATCATGCCGAACATCTCCCCGGGATGAGGAACAGGATGAGACAGCACAAGGGCATCGCCATGAGGATGCGGCCGGCGGGAACGACGGCCGGACCGGTGCGGACGGGGACGACGGCGCAGCGCGTGCTGATCGCACAGGGTGTCGCGCTCGGCGCCCTCACGCTCGGGCTGCTCGTCCTCGAACTCCCGGGCATCGTCCGGGAGGTGCGCATCTGGCGCATGATCAAGCTGCGGTCCGGCGCCGGGCGTCCGCGCTGAGCCGGCCGTGCACGAGCTGTCGATCGCGACCGCGATCGTGGAACAGGCGGCGGAGATCGCCCGCGCGGACGGCGCGGACGGTGTGGCCTCGGTGACCGTCCGGGTCGGGGAGCTGGCCGGTGTCGTGCCGGACGCGCTCCACTTCGCCTTCGAGGTGGCCCGCGACGGCACGGCGCTCGCCGGAGCCCGGCTGATCGTGGAGCAGGTGACGGCGCGGGCCTGGTGCGAGGCGTGTGCCGAGGAGTTCGCGCTCGGCATGCCGCCGTTCTTCTGGTGCCCGCGCTGCGACCGGCCCTCGCAGGAGCTGCGCGGCGGCCGGGAGCTGGAGATCACGGACGTGGAGCCGGTCCCGGCCCCGGCCTGACGGCGGGGCCGGGGGCGGTCTCAGCAGATCCGGGGCAACTGCTCGCCCAGCGGCAGGTCCAGCACCCGGGTGCCGCCGAGGCCGGTGGCGACGACCACCATGCCCGGGTGGTCCGCGACGCACTCGCCGACGAGGGCGGCGCCCGTGCCCTGCGGGTGGCAGCGCATGGCCGCCAGGACGGCCTCGGCGTGCTCCGCGGGGACGAAGGCGACGAGCCGGCCCTCGTTGGCGACGTACAGCGGGTCGAGGCCGAGGAAGCCGCAGGCGTTCGCGACCTCGTCCGGGACCGGGACGGCCCGCTCCCGCAGCCGTACACCGGTGCCGGAGGCGCGGGCGATCTCGTTGAGGGACGCGCCGAGGCCGCCCCGGGTGGGGTCGCGCAGCACGTGGATGTCCGGGGTGACCGCCAGCATGGCGGCCACCAGGTCCGCGAGCGGCGCGGTGTCGGAGGTGATCTCCACGCCGAACTCCAGGCCCTCGCGCACGCTCAGGACGGCCACCCCGTGCAGGCCGATCGGACCGCTGACGAGGACGGCGTCGCCGGGCCGGGCGCGCTGCGGGCGGATGTCCACTCCCTCGGGGACCAGGCCGACGCCGGCGGTGGTGACGTACACGCCGTCGCCGTGCCCCGACTCGACCACCTTGGTGTCCCCGGTGGCGATGGTGACGCCGGCGGCCCGGGCCGCGTCACCCATGGCGCGGGCGACGCGCTCGACCACGGCCAGTTCCACGCCCTCCTCCAGGATGAAGGCCGCGGAGAGGTGGGCGGGCCGGGCCCCGCTCATCGCCAGGTCGTTGACCGTGCCGTTGACGGCGAGGTCGCCGACGCTGCCGCCCGGGAAGAACAGCGGGCGTACGACGTAGGAGTCGGTGGAGAAGGCCAGCCGGGCGCCGCCGAGGCCGAGGACGGCCGAGTCGGTGAGCGCCGCGAGTGTGGGGTTGCCGTAGGCGGGGGCGAAGACCTGCTCGATCAGTTCCGCCGACAGGGCGCCGCCTCCGCCGTGGCCCATGACGACGACCGGCTGGTCGCGCAGGGGTGCGGGGCAGGTCCAGTTCGCGGGGTCGACGGGAGCGGTGTCCGTGGTGGCGAGGTCAGCCAACGGGGTTCATCTCCTCGCGCGGGATACGGGATCCCTGGGGTGCCGGGCTGTCGGTCATCCTGCGGTACAGGTAGTAGGCGGCGCAGGCGCCCTCGCTGGAGACCATGGTGGCGCCGAGCGGGGTGCGCGGGGTGCAGGTCGTGCCGAACGCCGCGCACTCGGTGGGTTTGATCAGCCCCTGCAGGACGTCGCCGGCGCGGCACACGGCGGGTTCCTCGGTGCGAATGCCGGTGACGTCGAAGCGGTGTTCGGCGTCGTACGCGCGGAAGGCGTCGGACAGCCGCCAGCCGCTGTCCGGGATGCGGCCGATGCCCCGCCAGTTGCGGTCGGTGACCTCGAAGACCTCCTCGATCATGCGGACGGCCGCCGGGTTGCCCTGGTCGCGCACGGCACGGGGGTAGGCGTTCTCCACCCGGTGCTCGCCGCGCTCCAGCTGGTGGACGGCCCGCCGGATGCCTTCGAGGATGTCCAGCGGCTCGAAGCCGGTGACGACGATCGGGACGCCGTGCCGTTCGGCGAGGTCCGGGTACTCGGCGGTGCCCATCACGCTGCACACGTGCCCGGCGGCGAGGAAGCCGCGCACCCGGCAGGTGGGGGCCGCCATGATGGCCTCGATCGCCGGGGGGACCCGGACGTGGGACACCAGCAGGCTGAAGTTGGCCAGGCCCAGGCGGCGGGCCTGGTGGACGGCCATGGCGTTGGCGGGGGCGGTCGTCTCGAAGCCGATGGCGAAGAACACGACCTGCCGGTCGGGGTGTCTGCGGGCCAGGTCCACGGCGTCCAGCGGCGAGTAGACGACCCGTACGTCACCTCCCTCGCCCTTGACCCGGAACAGGTCCCGGCCGGTGCCGGGCACGCGCAGCATGTCCCCGAAGGAACAGAAGACGACGTCGGGGCGCGCGGCGATCTCCAGGGCCTTGTCGATGACGTCGAGTGGGGTCACGCACACCGGGCAGCCGGGGCCGTGGATCAACTCCACCTCCTGTGGGAGGAGTTGGTCGATGCCGTGGCGGATGATGGAGTGGGTCTGGCCCCCGCAGACCTCCATCAGGGCCCAGGGCCGGGTGACCGTGGCGTGGATCTCGTCCAGCAGCCGGCGCGCCAGTTCCGGGTCGTTGAACTCGTCGATGTACTTCACCGGGCCTCCGTCCCGCTCTCCTGCCGTGCCGCCTGCTCCCAGGCGTCACCGAACTCCTCCTCCAGCAGCCCCAGTTGTCCGAACAGCTCCAGGGACGCGCGGGCCGATTCCTCGTCCAGGCGCTGGAGCGCGAAGCCGACGTGGACGATGACGTACTCCCCCACCTGGATGTCGGGCAGGTACTCCAGACAGGCCTGTTTGCGTACGCCGCCGAAGTCGATCAGGCCGGTGAGCGGGTCGGCACGGTGGTCGATGGACACGACCTTGCCGGGCACTGCCAGACACATGGGTCACTCCGTCTCGTGGTGGGCTGCTGTTCCCGCGACCATCAGCTGGCCGAGTGCCAGACCGCCGTCGTTCGGGGGGACTTCGCCGTGCCGGAGGACGGTGAGGCCGGCCGTGGTGAGCAGCGCGGTGGTCTCCTCCTCCAGCAGGGCGTTGGCGAAGACACCGCCGGTGAGGACGACGGTGGTGAGGCCGGTCTCCGCCCGGGTCCGGCGGCAGAGCTGCGCCACCGCCCGGGCGACGCCCCGGTGGAACCGGGCGGCCAGGACGGGTACGGGGGTGCGGCGGGCCCGGTCGTGCAGCAGGGCGCGGAGGGCGGGGGCCGGGTTCATTTCCCAGCCGGCCGGGAGCTGCCGGCCGGCCGGCTGACGCCACTCGGTGACCCCGAGCGGGTAAGCGCCCGTGTCCGCGTCCCAGGCCTGCAGCGCCGCCGCCTCCAGCTCCAGCGCCGCCTGCGCCTCGTAGCCGGCGCGGTGGCACAGCCCCACGAGGGACGACACGGCGTCGAAGAGCCGGCCCATGCCGGAGGTCGGCACACAGGCCAGTCCGCGCGTCAACTGCTGCCGCAGGACGGTGAGTTCGGTCTCGGTGCAGGCCTCGACGCTCGGCAGTGCGGGTTCCCACGGCAGTCCCGCCGTCCACAGCCGGGCCAGGGCGAGCCGGCAGGGGTTGGCGACGCCGGTGTCGCCGCCGGGCAGCGGGGCGGGGGTCAGACGGGCGAGGCGCCGGTAGCCGGTGTAGTCGGCGAGCAGGATCTCGCCGCCCCACACCGTGCCGTCGTCGCCGTATCCGGTGCCGTCGAAGGCGACGCCGATCACGGGTGTGCGGCCGTCCAGGCCGTGTTCGGCCATCGCCGAGGCGATGTGGGCGTGGTGGTGCTGGACCAGCACCGGTTCGCCCAGGCCGAGGCGCGCGGCCCGGCGGGTCGAGTGGTAGCCGGGGTGGCGGTCGGCGGCCACCAGGCGGGGGGTGACTCCGGTGAGGCGGGTGAGGTGCCGTTCGGCGCGTTCGGCGGCGGCGAGGCCGGCCAGGCCGCCGAGGTCGCCGATGTGCGGCCCGAACCAGGCCTGGTCGCCCTCGCCCAGGCAGAGGGCGTTCTTGAGGTCGCCGCCGGTGGCGAGCGTGGGGCGGACCGGGAGGGGGAGGCGCAGGGGGCGGGGGACGTAGCCGCGGGAGCGTCGCAGGACCTGTGCGGTGCCGTCGGGGCGGACCCGCAGGAGGGAGTCGTCGCAGGGGGAGGCGATGGGCCGGTCGTGGGTGAGCCAGGCGTCGGCGAGTCCGGCCAGCCGGGTCAGCGCCTCGGCGTCGTCGGTGACGATGGGTTCGCCGGAGCGGTTGCCGCTGGTCATGACCAGGATCCGGGGCCCGGACGGGTCGCCGGGCAGGCCGAGGAGCAGGGTGTGCACGGGGGTGTAGGGCAGCAGCAGACCGACGTGCGGGCTGCCCGGGCAGACCTGGTCGGCGAGACGGAGGCCGTCCGGGGGTGTGCGGCGGCGCAGCAGGACGATGGGGCGGCGGGCGCTGGTGAGCGCGGCCCGTTCGGCGGCGGAGAGCACCGCGACGCGTTCCGCCGTCTCCAGGTCGGCGCACATCACGGCGAAGGCCTTGCCGCCCCGCTCCTTGCGGCGGCGCAGGGTGGCGACGGCCCGGGCGTCGGTCGCGTCGCAGGCCAGGTGGTAGCCGCCGACGCCCTTGACGGCGACGATCCGCCCGGCGGCGAGCAGTGCCCGTGCCGTCGTGAGGGCTTCCGCGTCCCGGGCCGGGCGGACGCCTAGGCCCGCGGCCGGGACGAGGGCGAGGCGCGGGCCGCAGTCGGGGCAGGCGACGGGCTGGGCGTGGAAACGCCGGTCGGCCGGGTCGCCGTACTCGCGGGCGCAGGCGGGGCACAGCGGGAAGCCGGCCATGGTGGTGGCCGGCCGGTCGTAGGGCATGCCGGTGGCGACGGTGAAGCGGGGGCCGCAGTGGGTGCAGGTGACGAAGGGGTGGCGGTGCCGGCGGTCGCCTGGGTCGGCGAGTTCGCGCAGGCAGTCGGCGCAGGTCGCGGTGTCGGGCGGGAGCTGGGTGCGGCCCGGGGAGTGTTCCGTGGGGCGGATGGTGAAGGGGCCGGTGGCGCCGGTGGCGGGGACGTCCTCGCAGCCGACGCCGGTGACGGTCGCGAGCGGGGGCGGGTGCTCGGTCAGCCGGCCGGCGAACCGGTTCACGTCGTCCGGCGGGCCCTCGACCTCGATGAGCACGCCGTCCGCGGTGTTGCTCACGAACCCGGTCAGCGCGAGCCCGGCGGCCAGCCGGTGCACGTACGGCCGGAAGCCGACGCCCTGGACCGTGCCGCGCACGGTGATCCGGCGGCGGACCGGGCCGGTGACGGGCGCGGTCACGAGACGGGGGCGGAGGCGGGGTGGTGGTGCGGGTGCGGGGCGAGCGGCGGGCGGTGCGGCGGGGCGCCGTCGCGGGCGGCGAGGGCGCGGTCGAGCAGGGTGCCGACGCCGGTGCCGGTGCGGGCGCAGGTCCGGATGATCTCCACGCCCGGGTTGACCTGGTGCACGTTCTCGTGGAAGAGGCTCTCGTCGAAGCCGGCTGGTCCGGCCAGGTCGGTCTTGGTGATCACGACGAGGTGCGCGGAGCCGAACGCGGTCGGGTACTTCAGCGGCTTGTCCTCGCCCTCGGTGACCGCCATCAGCACGATCCGCAGGGTCTCCCCCAGGTCGTAGGCGGCCGGGCAGACCAGGTTGCCGACGTTCTCCACGAAGAGCACCGAGGTGTCCGGCGGCAGCCAGCCGGTCAGCCGGGCGCTGACCTGCCGGGCCTCCAGGTGGCACAGCCCGTCGGTGAGCAGCTGCTGGACGGGCGCGCCGGACCGGGCCAGCCGGACGGCGTCGTTCTCGGTCGCGAGATCCGCGGTGAGCGCGGCGACCGGGACGCCCCGCTCCCCGGCGCGGGCCAGCACCCGGGCGAGGAGTTCGGTCTTGCCGCTGCCCGGGCTGGACAGCAGGTTGACCAGGGTGACGCCCTGCCGGGCGAGGTCGTCGCGCAGGCTCGCGGCCAGGCCGTCGTTCTTCGCCAGCACGGCCTGTTTGACGTCGGACCGGCACATGGGCGCTGCTCCTCGGGTGCGGTGATGCCCGGGCCGCGTCCTGCGGCCCGGGGGTCTCACCGATCTTCGGCTGCGCCGGGCGCCGTGCCGGGCAGCGCAGCCGGGTGCGGGGTCCCGGATTCCATCGGGCAGCCCAACGGGGGCAGGGGCCCGGCCGGGTCGGCGAGGAGGGCGGGGACGAGCGCGTGCAGCGCGTCGACGGCCCGGTCGACCGCCTCCCGCACCGGTGCGCTGAGGCCCGGGAGGAGGTCGTCGTCGCGGGGCAGGACGCCGGGTTCGCAGGCGAGGACGAGGACCCTGGGCAGAGGCTCGTCGCCCAGGTGGGTGGCCAGGGCCAGCACCTTCGCCGGGTCCATGCCGTGGGCCTCGGGCGGGACGGTCCCGTCGGGGGGCTCGGCCTCGATCAGGGAGAGGGTGCCGGGGCGGTGCCCGCGCGGGGCCGCGTCGACGAGGACGGCCGTGGCACAGCCGGACAGCAGGTCGTAGGCGAGGTCCAGGCCGCGGATGCCGTAGTCGTGGACCCGTGCCCCGGGTGGCAGCGGGCGCTGTTCCAGGGCGCGGATCACCTCGGGGCCGAAGGCGTCGTCGGCGAGGAAGATGTTGCCGACGCCGGCCACCAGCAGTCGTGGCGTCACCGGGTGTGTCCGGCGGCCGGGGCGAGGGGCCGGGCCGAGCCGCCCGGTGTCTTGCGGACGAAGGCCGAGCGCAGGGCGTGGTAGGGCGCCTCGGGGTCGAAGAAGAGGGCGTGCATGCGGGCCAGTTCCGCCTCCCGGTACCGGGCGAGGGGCCGTTCCCGCTCGTCGGCGGCGCGGGCCGCCGCCTTGGCGGCGATCCGCCGGTCCAGGTCGGGGGTGGCGGCGAGCCCGGTCGCCAGCCGCTCGACCTCGGCCGCGAAGTCCCGCGGCGTGGCCGGGACCAGCCGGTCCACGAGGCCGAGCCGTGCGGCGGTCGCGGCGCTGACCGGCAGGGCCTGCGTCGTCAGCCGTTCGGCCTGCTCGGGACCGACGCGGCGCGGCAGGGTGTACGTCCAGAACTCGGAGCCGTACAGGCCCATGCGCCGGTAGTGCGGGTTGAGGACGACGCCGGTGCGGCACCACACCTGGTCGGCGGCGAGGGCGAGCATGGCGCCGCCGGCCGCCGCGTTGCCGGCGAGCGCGGCGACCACCAGGCGGTCGGTGGTGCGCAGTACGGCCTCCACGAGGTCGTCCATGGCGGTGAGGTTGGTCCAGGACTCCTGGGCCGGGTCGGGGGCCGCCTCGATGACGTTCAGGTGGATGCCGTTGGAGAAGAAGTCGCGGGTGCCGCCGAGGACGAGGACGCGGGTGGGGCGGGTGAGCGCCTCGGTGTAGGCGGCGAGCAGTCTGCGGCACTGGTCGGTGCTCATCGCGCCGCCCGGGAAGGAGAAGGCGAGGAAGCCGGTGTCGCCGTGCTGCCGGTAGCGGATGTCGGTCCAGGTGCGCCGGCCGGGCGGGAGGTCCAGCGGGGCGGGGACCTCCGGGAGGGCGAGGCCGGGCCGGTACGCGGCGAGGACCGAGGCGGCCGGGCGCCGGAACGGCGCCGGGTCGCCGGAGTTCTTGCGGGGGCGCAGTTCCGGGATCCAGACCGCGCCGTCCCGGGTGGCCCGGCAGACGGCGCCCGCGCGCTGGGCCAGCAGGGTGCCGGGACGGCCGCGCAGCTCGTCCTCCGGGTGCCCGCCGTGCAGGAACACCTCGTGGCCGAGGAGTTCGTCCAGGGCGCCCGGCTGGGAGTCGGCGCCGCGGAGCTTGCGCAGGACCGTCCCGGTGTCGTCGTGCTCCCAGTCGATCCGCCGCCGCTCCTGCCGGAAGGCGTCGCGCCAGACGACCGTGACCGACTCGTCGGTCTGCGGGAGGGGCTTGTACGCGCCGTCTGCGTAGCGCCGTACGGCCGTCAGGACGGCGGTGACGGCGGCGTCGGAGGCCTCGTTGCGGTACAGGTCGCTCTTGCCGACGGGCGGCACGGGGAACGGCTCGGCCGCCCAGACCGGGCCCGCGTCCATCGCCGCCTCGGCCTGGAGCACGGTCACGCCCCACTGCCCGGCCCCGCCGGCGAGGGCCCAGTCAAGCGAGGACGGACCCCGGTCGCCCGGCGGGCCGGGGTGCACGATCAGGCAGGTGTGCTCCCGCCACACGTCCTCGGGCAGGGCCGTCCTGAGCATCGGCGCGATGATCAGGTCGGGGCGCAGCTCGCGCACGGCGGCCCGGACGGGGTCGGGGCCGTGCGCGGCGAGCACGACGTCCAGCTGGTGCCCGAGGTCCGACAGTTCGGCGTACAGGCGCTGGGAGAGGCTGTTGAACGCGCTGGCGACGAGCAGAATGTCCATGACATGGCATGGTCGTCGCTCGCCCGGGTGCCGGGAAGGACCGCTGCGGCGTTTCGCCGGCCGCGGTCAGGTCTCTTCCTCCATCCGGATCGCATCGCGCAGATCCTCGAAGGCCTGGCTCCGGTCGTCCCGGTGCGCCTCCAGCAGGGCGGCGGCGATCGCGTCGAGCTTGCGCTGGATCGCGTGCTCGGCGCGCGTCTCGGCACAACCGGAAGAACAGCGGTGAGCTGGTGAAGTTCGAGGCGTATCCGGCGAGCTGCTCGAACCGGCCGCGGCGCGGGCCGCCGCGGTGGACGGGGTTCTCGAAGGTCATGGCCGGGCTTTTCCCGCGACGGGCGGCTTCCGCATCAGGTCAGCAGACCCCTGTGGGGGCGTACGACACCGGGGGCCTGTGCTGTGCCGGTGAGTCCGCCGGAACGGACGCGCGCCGCGGCGGGCCCCGCCGTCTCAGGCCGCGAGGGTCTCCCCCGGGGCGAGGCGGTCCACGAGCTGGTCGTGGTGCAGCTCGGCCACCGGCCACAGCAGGTCGGGGTGACGGAGCAGGGCCGCCGCGCGGCGGTCGCCGTCGTCGGGGGTGAGCAGCCGGCGGAACTCGGTCGGCGTCGCGGCGTGCTCGCTGCCGGCGAGTGCGGCGACGGCCAGATCGGCCAGCTCGGGGTCGGTGAGCAGGGCCGCGGCCCAGCTGGCCACGACCTCGTCCACCCAGGTGCGCCAGGCCCAGTCCTCGGCCGGGTGCTCGCCGGCGCGTTCGGCGCCGGCGATCCAGTCGAGGCGGGCCGCGCCTCCGGGACCCGCCATGGTGACCAGGCCGGCGTCGATCGCCGTGGGATACCGCAGCCAGGCGGCGACCGTCACCGCCTGCCGGGCCTGTGCCTCGCACAGCGCGGAGGCCAGCGCGCCGCCGCACGGGGGGTAGGCGACCGTCAGCCAGCGCGCCGTCGCGGCTATCAGGGGAGACAGATCAGTGAGCACAGCCGGGCCGTCCGAGGTGCGAAGGGGTACAGGGCTCCACGCAACGGTAGCCCCGCGCCGGGCACGGCCGGGAGGGGGTGCGTACCAGGTCATATGTGACCTGACCCACGCACCGGGCCCCTCCGCCCGCCTCTCACCCGCTCACCGGGAGCTTCCGCCCGCCGGTGTGCCCGCCGTCCGCGGTCGCACCGCCTCCTCGGGCGGGCGTTCCCGCAGGGCGCCGTAGGCGATGAAGTACGCGGGGACGCGGCGCAGCCACGGCGCGCCGCTGAGCAGGTCCGCGAGGCGCTGGGCGCGCTCCGCGCCGCCCAGGGGCGGCCGGCCGCGCAGGACCGGCGCGATGACGCGGGCGTGGGCCGCCCGCTGCAGCGCCTGGGTGACGACCGTGGTGGGACGGCGGCGGCGCTGCACACCGCGTACGTCACGCAGCCCCACCGTGCCGCGGCGCAGGGGCCCGACCAGGTGGCGGGCCGTGGCCACGGCGTCCTGCACGGCGAGGTTGATCCCGATGCCGAAGACCGGGGACATGGCGTGCGCGGCGTCGCCGATGCACAGCAGACCGGGGCGGTGCCAGCGGCGCAGCCGGTCCAGGTGGACGTCGAGGAGCTTGACGTCGTCCCAGGAGCGCAGGGTGTGCGTCCGGTCGGCGATCCAGGGGACGGCATCGGCGAAGGCGGCCAGGAAGCGGTCCAGGCCGGCGGCGCGGCGCTCGGCGTCGGTGCCCTTGGGGATGAGCGCGGCGCACTGCCAGTAGTCGCCGCGGTCGATCATCGCGGTGAGGAAGCCCTCACCTGCGCCGCCGACGAGCCCGCTCGGGTCGCCTTCGCGCCGCGGCAGGCGGAACCACCAGGCGTCCATCGGGCAGGTGAAGTGGTGCAGGCCCAGTTCGGGGAGGGAGCGGGCCAGTGAGCCGCGGCCGTCGCAGGCGACGGTGAGGAGGGCGCGCAGCTCGCCGGTGCGACCGTCGGAGGTGCGGTAGCGAACCCCGGTGACCCGTCCGGACCCGACGATGAAGCCGGTGGCCTCCGTGTTCATCCTCAGCTCGAAGGACGGCTCGCGGCGGGCCTGGTCGGCGAGGAGGTCGAGCAGGTCCCACTGGGGCACCATCGCGACGTAGTTGTGCGGACCGGGCAGCGCGGAGAGGTCCGCGACGGTGACCGCCGAGCGGCCGGCGCCCAGCGGCAGCTGGACGGTGCGGACGGGGCGCTGCGGCAGCCGGGCGAACTCCCCGGCCAGACCGAGGTCGTCCAGCAGCGCCAGGGTCGACGGGTGGACCGTGTCGCCGCGGAAGTCGCGCAGGAAGTCGGCGTGCTTCTCCAGCACGGTCACCGCGATCCCGGCCCGGGCCAGCAGCAGGGCGAGCACCATGCCCGCGGGGCCGCCCCCGACGACACAGCATGTGGTTTTTTCCATGGTGGTTCTGCCCTTCTCGTCGAGAGCAGTAATTCATCAGATGATGAATACTATACCCCGGGCGGACCGGAAGGTCACGTGTCGCCACCGTGGAGGGGGGAACTCGTTGCGCTTCCTGAGCAGGACCGCAGACGCCCCGGGAGGCTGGGAGGTCACATGGCCACGGACGCCGCACGCTACGACGAACGGGGCGAGGTCCCGCTGGGAGGCTATGCCGCCCTCGCCAGCGTGTTCCTGGCGAGCACCGGCACCTTCGCGCTGCTGGCCCGGCACCGGGGCGTCCGCCTGCCGCAGCAGG
Source organism: Streptomyces sp. NPDC052721 (assembly GCF_040678315.1). Lineage (NCBI taxonomy): Bacteria > Bacillati > Actinomycetota > Actinomycetes > Kitasatosporales > Streptomycetaceae > Streptomyces > Streptomyces sp. NPDC052721. The sequence goes on from NZ_JBFATL010000061.1 coordinate 32,024, forward strand.
TGCCGCCCTGGGACGTGGCGCTGCTGGGCGCGGCGGCGTACAAGACGTCGCGGGTGCTGGCCAAGGACAAGATCACCAGCTTTCTGCGGGCGCCGTTCACCCGTCGCGCGGACGAGGGCGAGGCGAGCGAGGTCATGGACGAGCCCCGCGGCGACGGGCTCCGGCGCGCGGTCGGCGACCTGGTGTCCTGCCCGTTCTGCGTCGCCGCCTGGACCACCGGGGCCCTGGTGTGCTCCTACGCGGCGGCGCCCCGGTTCACCCGGCTGGTGTGCGGGGGCTTCGGCGCGCTGACGGTGGCGGACTGGCTGCAGTACGCGTGGACGTGGACCCAGCAGACGACGGAGAGCTGAGGCCGGACCGCGGCGGTGACGGCTGTTCGTCGTCCGGCTGTCCGTCGTCCGTCGGGGCGGTCGGCGCCGGCCCCGCGTCCGCCGTGCACACCGCGCACGTCGGTCGGTGACCGGGCGCCGCTGCGGGGTACTCGCCCGGTGCCGCTGCGCCCGGGGGGGACGGGCGTGGTCGGCACTTCGTGCGGAAGGGACCGGTCTCATGCGGCACGACGAGATGATCGGAAAGGTGCAGGCGCTGGCCCAGCTGCCGGACCGGGGGACGGCCGAGCGGGCGGCGCACGCGGTCGCGAGCACGCTGGCGGAGCGGCTACCGGCCGGGCTGGCCCGGCATGTGGCCGCCCAGCTGCCGCCGGACATGGCGGCGGCCATGCGGGAGGCGGCCGACGCGTCCGCCGGACCGGACTCCGGTACGGCGGCCGAGCGGTTCGGGCTGACGGCGTTCGCCGGACGCATCGCCGTCCGGGCCGGCACCGACGAGGAGACGGCGCTGCGGGAGGCCGCCGCCGTCATGGAGGTGCTGGACGCCGCCCTCGCCCCGGAACTGACCGAGCGGATGGCCGGGGCGCTGCCGGCTGACATCCGCGAACTGCTGCCGGTGGAGCGCGCGGTCCAGGACACGGGGAGGTGGGGCTGACACCGTTGCCGGGGTTGCCGGGCTGACGTGAGCCGGGGCGGCGGGGAGCGGGGCTGACACGGAGTGGGGCCCGTGAGGAGCCGGGCTGGCACGGGCCCGTGAGGACCGGGCGGACACGAAGCCCGGCCCACGAGAAACCGGGCTGGCACGGAGTCGGGCCCGTGAGGAGCCGGGCAAACACGGGCCTGTGAGGAGCCGGGCGGACACGAAGCCCGGCCCGTGAGATGCCGGGCTGACACGAAGCCCGGCCCACGAGGAGCCGGCTCGCAGGCGTCCGGACGGCGTCGGGAGACGGGTGTTCGGGGTGGGGTGCGCCGCACCGCGCGGGCCGCACAGCGTGACCGGGGTCCGCGAGGCTGGTTGAATTCGTGTGCAAGCGCCCACCGGGGGCAGGCGTAGCAGTGACGCCCCCCATCCGAAAAGGTGCTCCATGGCCTTCTTCGCCCTCTCCCGGCACCAGCCCCTGGTCCTGCTCTCAGCCACCGACCTCGCGTCGGAGTACCACCGATTGCAGGAAGAGAACCGGCAACTGCAGCGCGCCGTGACCTCGCATGCCGTGATCGACCAGGCGATCGGTGCCGTCGTCGTCCTCGGGCGGACGGCACCGGAGGAGGCCTGGCGTGTGCTGCGGGACGTCTCCCAGCGCACGAACGTCAAGCTGCGCACGGTCGCCGAGCACATCCTGGCGTACGCGCAGGGCGGCACGCTTCCGGAGCCGGAACGGATCGAACTCGGGAAGGCGATCGTCCGCTACCGCCGGTGCGAGGAGCCCGCGGTGCTCAGTGACGACCTGCCCGCGTCGGCAGACGGTGCCGGGCACGACGGGCCGCCCGGGGCCGCTCCAGCCACCGGTCCTCGGCCTGGTCCCGCCGGTACAGCGGCAGACCGGGCACGGGGAGCAGCACAAGCGCGACGGTGATCGCTGGAGGTACCCCCTCCTGCCGGCGACACCCGGCGGTGCCCGGGACCTGGTGCGTCCCCCCTCGCCGGTGGTGAAGGTCCTGTGGCGCGCTCTGTCCCGACGTGATCCTTTCCAAACGTTCTCGGACGGCAGGCCTTCGCGCCACAGGCCCCCGGGTGCGTTCGGCGCGCCCCTTCCGCGTCCTGTGCTTACGGTGCTGTGGAGGTGACCGGCTGTCAGGTGCCTCTCAGGGCGGAGAGGAGGTGGGACGGTGGTGGGCGATGCGCGCCGGCGGGTGGCCCGGCGGAGCGGTGGGCGGCGGGCCGGGCGCGCGGTGCCGGGCAGCCGGCCGGCGTACTCCGTGCGGCTGCCGTCCGTCACCCGCCCGGAGCCGCGGGTGCCGCCGGCCGAGCGGACGGTGCCGTGGCTGCGGATCGCCGCGGCCTACGCCTGGCGGCTGATCCTCGTCGGCGTCGTCGTCTACGGCGTCTTCAGCGTTCTCGGCAGCTTCCAGCTCATCGCCGTCGCGCTGTTCCTCGCGCTGGTCGTGACGTCCGTACTGCGCCCGCTGACCGATCTGCTGAGCCGGTTGCTGCCGAGGCCGCTGAGCGTGGCGATCGTGCTGGTGGGCAGTCTGGTGCTGCTGCTGGGCCTGCTCGCGCTGGTGGGCAGCGCGGTGGCGGGCGAGTCGGCCCGGCTGGCGGGTGAGTTCCGGGGCGGTGTCCACCGCATCGAGGAGTGGCTGCGACGGCCGCCGTTCCGGCTCAGCGCCGACGCGCTCGCCGGGCTGCAGCGCCAGGTGACGCACTACGTCTCCACCCACCGGGCGGCTCTGCTCAGCAGCGCGGTCAGCGAGCTGGGCCGGGTGGTGGAGCTGATCGCGGGCGCCGCGCTGGCGCTGTTCGCCTCGGTCTTCTTCCTGTACTCGGGCGAGCACCTGTGGAGCTGGGCGCGGGACCAGCTGCTGCCGAGCGGTGCCCGCCCGGTGTGGGACCGGGCGGGGCGGGCGGCCTGGCGGACCTTCGCGGGATACACGCGCGGCATCATCATCGTGGCCGCCACCAACGCCGTCCTGGTGGGAGTGGTCCTGCTGGTGCTGCGGGTACCGCTCGCGCTGCCGCTGACCCTGCTGGAGTTCTTCGCCGCGTTCGTGCCGCTGGTGGGCTCTCCGGTGGCGCTGGGGGTCGCCACGGTCGTCGCGCTCGCCGGGCGGGGTCCGCTGACGGCGGTCGGCGTGCTGGTGCTGATCGTGGTGATCGGCCAGTTGGAGGGACATGTGCTGCATCCGCTGGTGATGAGCTGGGCGGTGCGGCTGCATCCGCTCGTCGTGGCCGTGTCGGTCATCGCGGGCAGCATCGTCGCCGGGGTGATCGGCGCCGTCGTCGCGGTCCCGCTGGTCTCGGTCGTCTGGGCGGTTCTGCGGGCGCTGCGCGCGGTGCCACCGTGACGGGACCCCACGGGCGGTGGCGCTGAAGAGGGCCGCCCCCGTCATCGTGAGGAGCCGTCGTCGTACGGCTCAGCGCAGGGCGGCCGCGACGAGGCCGCGGATCTCCTCCTCCTGGACGCTCCCGCCGTGCACCAGGCGGTCGAAGACCAGGCCGTCCACGCAGGTCAGCAGGGTCACCGTGCGGTCCTCCGGGTCCGCGACGCCCTGCGCGGCGAGGAATGCGCGCACGATCCGCCGCCCCTGGTTCTCGCGGGGCACGAGGATCTCGCGCAGTTCGGGGTGGTGCGCGCTCTCGACGGCGCAGGCGTAGCGGGCGAGGGACCGCCGACGGCCCTCCCCGGTGAGCCGTACCGCGACCAGCGCGGCGATGCCCGCCGTCAGTTCGTCGGCGGTCCGCGGTACGGGCGTGGCGGCGCCCCTCTCCTCCAGCTCCGCCTGGTCGAGCGCCACCAGACGCCGGACCAGTGCGGTGAGGAGGGCCTGCCGGGTGCGGTAGTACGCGGAGGTGGTGCCGGGCGGCAGCTGGGCCGCGCGGTCCACGGCGCGGTGTGTGAGCCCGCGCATGCCGGTGTCGGCGAGCACGGTGATCGCCGTGTCGGCGAGGAGAGTCCGTCGGTCTGTGGCCACCCCCTCTTTCTACACCCGCCTTCTACGGCTGTAGAACGGCGCGCTAGGGTGCTTCTACAGATGTAGAAACCCAGGGGAGGGGACCGGCATGGGCGGTACGGCGGTGGTGGTCGGGGGCGGTATCGGCGGGCTGGCCGCGGCACTGGGCCTGCGCCGGATCGGCTGGGAGGTCCGGGTGGTGGAGCGGGCCGCCGTCCTCGCCGACGCGGGCGCGGGCATCTCGCTGCACGCCAACGGGCTGCGCGCGCTGGACGCCGTGGGGGTCGGCGCGGCGGTCCGGGCGGCGGCGCGCCCGCAGTACACCGGGGGTACGCGCACCCCGGCGGGCCGGTGGCTGTCACGCATGGACGGCACCCTGCTGGAGCGCGAGCTGGGCTCCGCCATCGTCGGCATCCCGCGCGCGGTCCTGCACCGCCTGCTGCGCGCGGCCCTGCCCGAGGAGTGCCTGCTCGTCGGCGCGACCGTGGACACGCTCGACCTCTCGGCCCCCGGCCGGGTGGGCGTGCCCGCCGGGGACGGTGTCCTGGAGGCGGACCTGGTCGTCGCCGCGGACGGTGTGCACAGCCGGCTGCGCGGGCTGCTGTTCCCGGACCATTCCGGGCCGGTGTACGCCGGCTCGACGGTACTGCGGGCCGTCACCGAAGGACCGCTGGAGGTGGCCACCGACTTCGAGCTGACCTGGGGTGCGGGGGCCGAGTTCGGGCACATCGCGTTCACCGACGGCCGCGCCGAGTGGCACGCGGTGCTCAACGCGCCGCCAGGGGTCCGCCACGCCGACCCGCTGGGCACGCTCCGCCACCGCTTCCGCGACTGGCACGACCCGGTCCCCGCGCTGCTGGCCGCCACCCGGCCCGAGGCCGTGCTGCACCACGACATCCATGAACTGGCCACGCCGCTGCCGTCGTTCGCGGCGGGACGGGTGGCGCTGCTGGGCGACGCGGCGCACGCCATGACGCCGCATCTCGGCCAGGGCGCCTGCCAGGCCCTGGAGGACGCGGTCACCCTGGCCGCCGCGCTGGCCGGGGAGGCGTCGGTCGGCGCGGCACTGGCCCGGTACGACGCCGAGCGCCGCCCCCGCGCCCAGGCGGTCGCCCGCGCCGCCCGGCAGGCCGGCCGACTGGGCCAGCAGCTGTCCCAGCCGCTGGCCGTCGCCCTGCGCGACACCGCGCTGCGCCTGGCCCCCTCCCGGGCGACGATGCGGGCGATCCTGCGCCACGCCGACTGGACGCCGCCGAGCCTGGGGTGACGGGGCGGCCGGGTCGCCGGCGCTCATCAGTGCCGGTCGGGGGCCGTCTCGTCCAGGTTCGGACAGCCGGGGGACGGCTCCCGCGTCACCGCGCAGGCCCGCACGCCCGCCCCGGAACCGGTTCAGCCGATCAGGTCCCGGTCCGCTCGGCCTTCCCGCGGGCGATGGCCGTGCCGGCGGGGTTGTGGGTGCTGATCCGGGCCAGCGGGGTGCCGTCCGGGTCGGCCGGATACAGCCAGTGGACGGTGGGGCCGTGGCTGTTCTGGCCGTAGGACGTGGTCTTGGTGCGTTCGGTGACGGTCAGCCGGGGCCAGGTGAGGGCGTGGGTGCGGGCCACGCCCTCGGTCACCACGACGCCCCCGGCGAACACACGGAGCCGGGTGTCCCGGTGGGTGAGCCGGCCCTCGGCGAGGAAACCGGCCACGGGGAGGGCGGCCATCAGGACGAGGAGACCGACGGCGACGGCTTTCGCCCCGGGGCCGTAGGGGCCGGTCAAGATGCCGGCACCGAAGATCAGGCAGAGCAGTGCGGGCATCAGTGACACGCAGCCCAGGCCGGTGATCCGGCTGCCGATGCGCTGTGCGTGCGTCCGTTTCGCCCCACCCGTGGGCGGCGGCGGCCTGTTCCGCCCTGCGCAGCGCTTCCTCGTCCACTGCGGCGTTCCGTGTCCCCCGGCCCATCGCCCGGCTCCCTCCCGCGAAGACCTCTTCCGGCGAACCCCTAACGCGCGGTTCCGGTCGGCGTCTCCTCCGGCAGGCCGGCGTCCGCGCCGTCGCTCAGGCCGAGCCGCAGGTGCTCGATGTGATAGACGGCCTGGTCGAGGAGTTCGGCGACATGGCCGTCGTACAGGGCGTAGATCACCGAGCGGCCCTGGCGGCGGCCGACGACCAGGCCGAGGTTGCGCAGCAGCCGCAACTGGTGCGAGCACGCGGACTGTTCCATGCCGACCTCGGCGGCGAGTTCCGTGGCCGCGCACGGACCCTCGCGCAGCCGGGACAGGATCAGGAGCCGGGACGGAGTGGCGAGGGCCTGGAGCGTGGTCGCCACGCGCGTGGCGCTGTCCGCGTCCAGGCGTGTTCGGGGAACCGCCGTCCGCGCGGGAGTCGCTCCATGGCCCATGGCAGTCATCATACAGATGACACTTGAAAGGTTCTTCATATGTACCTGTATGGTGGGCATCGCTGCCACATCGTCCACCCTGCCGAAGGGTTCCTTCGCCATGCCCTCCGTCCTCACCGACCGCCGCTCCCTTCCCGCCCGGGCCGCCCGCGCCGAGCCCGCAGCCCCCCGGCGCCGCACCCGGGTCCTCGCGCTGCCCGAGGCCCGCTGGGCGGCGGCGGCCGCGGTGCTGTTCCTGCTCGCCCTGCCCCTCCAGCTCACCGGCGCGCCCGGCTGGGCCTGGGGCGTGCCGTACGCGCTCGCCTACGCGGCCGGCGGCTGGGAGCCCGCGTGGGCGGGGCTGCGGGCGCTGGCCGACAGGACCCTGGACGTCGACCTGCTGATGGTCGTGGCGGCGCTCGGTGCGGCGGCCGTCGGCCAGGTGATGGACGGCGCCCTGCTGATCGTCATCTTCGCCACCTCCGGGGCCCTGGAGGCGCTGGCCACCGCCCGGACCGCCGACTCGGTGCGCGGCCTGCTCGACCTCGCCCCCGCCACCGCGACCCGGCTGCGCGCCGACGGCACCGAGGAGACGGTCGCGCCGGCGGACCTCACCGTCGGCGACACCGTCCTGGTGCGGCCCGGGGAGCGGATCGGCGCCGACGGCCGGGTGCTGGCGGGGACGAGCGAGGTCGACCAGGCCACCATCACCGGTGAACCGCTGCCCGTCGCCAAGGAACCCGGCGACGAGGTGTTCGCCGGCACCCTCAACGGCACCGGCGCGCTGCGCGTGCGCGTCGGCCGGGACGCCGCCGACTCGGTGATCGCCCGGATCGTGCGCCTGGTGCAGGAGGCGTCCGAGACCAAGGCGCCGACCCAGCGCTTCATCGAGAAGGTCGAGCAGCGCTACTCGCTCGGCATGGTCGCCGCGACGCTGGCCGTGTTCGCCGTGCCGCTCGCTTTCGGCGCCGCGCTGACCGGGTCGCTGCTGCGGGCCATGACCTTCATGATCGTCGCCTCGCCGTGCGCGGTGGTGCTCGCGACCATGCCGCCGCTGCTGTCGGCGATCGCCAACGCGGGCCGGCACGGGGTGCTGGTCAAGTCGGCGGTGGTGATGGAACGCCTCGGGCAGGTGGACGCGGTGGCACTGGACAAGACGGGCACCCTGACCGAGGGCACCCCGCGGGTGACGGACGTCGTACCGCTGCCCGGTGCCGGTCTCACCGAGCGGGAGTTGCTCACGCTCGCGGCGGCGGCCGAGCATCCGAGCGAACACCCGCTGGCCCGGGCCGTGGTGGACGCCGCCCGCGCCCGTGACCTCGCCGTCCCTGACGCCCACGGCTTCCGCTCCGCACCGGGCATCGGCGTCACCGCCACGGTCGGGGACCGCACGGTCACGGTGGGCGCGCCGGCCCGCCTGCTGAGCGAGACGCCGTACGACGGCACACCGGCCGAGCCGTTGCCCGCGGACCGGCAGGACTCCCCCGCCGCCACCGCCCCCGCCGCGCCGGGCTCCACCGCTTCTCCGGTCACCACCCGGCAGGCCCCCGACCGCGCCGCCGCAGCCCTCGTCACACGGCTCGAAGCCGGTGGCCGTACCGCCGTGCTGGTCGTGGTGGACGGTGTTCCGGCCGGAGTGCTCGGGGTCGCGGACCGGCTCCGGCCGGACGCCGCCGGCACCGTCGCCGCGCTCACCGCGCTGACCGGTGCCCGCCCGACGCTGCTGACCGGGGACAACGCACGTGCCGCCGCCCTGCTCGCCGACGAGGTCGGCATCCATGACGTCCGGGCCGGGTTGCTGCCCGAGGACAAGGTGGCCGCCGTGCGCGAACGGCAGGACGCCGGCCGCCGGGTGCTGGTCGTCGGGGACGGCGTCAACGACGCGCCCGCGCTGGCCGCCGCGCACACCGGGGTCGCGATGGGCCGCGCCGGTTCCGATCTGGCGCTGGAGACCGCCGACGCGGTGATCGTGCGCGACGAACTGGCCGCGGTGCCGGCCGTCGTCGCCCTCTCCCGCCGCGCCCGCCGTCTGGTCGTGCAGAACCTCGTCATCGCGGCGGTGTTCATCTCCGGCCTGGTCGTCTGGGACCTCGCGGGCACGCTGCCGCTGCCGCTGGGCGTCCTCGGTCACGAGGGTTCCACGGTCTTCGTCGGCCTGAACGGCCTGCGCCTGCTGCGCGAGACCGCCTGGACGGCGGCGCCGCCGGCTGCTCCGCGACGCTCGGCCTGAACCCGGGCGACGCCCACGCGCGCACACCCCGTCCGACCCGGCGGCGTCGGCCGCCCCGCTACCCCCGCGACGCTTCCGTACGGCCTCGGTGGCATGAGGCGGTGCCAACGGTGGCACCCGGGGCGCCGTGCGTGGGATACGAGTGATCTGGCAGGGCGTACGGCGTGATGCGGCGGGCGCGGTGGGCGCGGCGCGGCGGGCCTGGGCGGGACCGTGCCGGGAACGGGACCTGGCCGTCCAGGCGGTGAAGGCGGCGCTGGCCGCGTGGGTGGCGTGGGCGGTGGCGGGCTGGTGGCTGCGGGCGCCGGTGGCGTTCGTCGCGCCGTGGGTGGCGGTCGTCCTGGTGGAGTCGACCGTGTACCGCTCGATCGCGCACGGCCTGCAGCAGCTCGCGGCGATCGCGGCCGGCACCGTCGCGGCGACCGCGGTCGGACTGCTGCTGCACAGCACGGTGGCCGCGATGGCGGTGGTGCTGCCCCTCGTGATGCTGCTGGGCCAGTGGCGGCGCCTGGGCAGTCAGGGCATCTACGCGGCCACGGGCGCCCTGTTCGTCCTGACCAACGGGTCGGTCACCGTCGCCACCTCCGCGGCCCGGCTCGCCGAGGCCCTGTTCGGGGCGGTGGTCGGTATCGCCGTCAACGCGCTGGTCCGGCCGCCGCTGTATCTGCGCGACACCCGTGCCGTGCTGCGGGACGCGACCGAGGAGGCCCACGACATCCTGCGGGGCGTGGCCGACGGACTGGCCGGGAGCCGCTGGGACGCGGAGGAGGCCGGCGCCTGGCACGAACGCGCGCTGCGGCTGCACGGGCTGGTCGAGCAGGCCCGCTCGGCGGTCGAGTGGAGCCGGGAGAGCCTGCGCGTCAACCTGCGCGGGCGCCGCAAGCCGGCCGTGCCGCTGCCCGGCAAGGGGTACGACGACGCGCTCGTGGTGCTGGACTACGCCGCCGTGCACACCGCGGGGGTGACCCGCACGGTACTGGAGGCCGCCGACGAGGACCGCTCGGCGCCCCGGCCCCACCCGGGGCTCGCCAAGCGGTACGCGGAGTTCCTGTGCGAGACCGCCCGCGCGCTGCGGCTCTACAGCCACAGCCGGTTCGGCGACGAGTGCGAGGACGAGCTGCACGAGGCGGTGGCGCGGCTGCGCGGCACGCTCGGCGACCTGCGCCGGGACCTGGCCCGCTCCACGACGGACGACCCCGACGAGGTCGCCACCTACGGCGCGCTGCTCGCCCAGGCCCACCGGCTGGCCGGTCAGCTGGCCACCTCGGGTGGGTGAGCGCGGTTCCGGCCGGTCGCCGCCTCGCCGCCCCTCCCCGGCGCCGTCCCCGGTCGTCGGGTCTCAGGCGCCGGGCGCCGTGTCCCCCGGTTCGCGCACCCCGAACAGGGCGGGGCCCACGGTGAGGACGCCGTCGGTCAGCGGTCGGCAGCGCACTCCGCCGCCGCCGCGCAGGGCGCGCTGGGCGCCGGGGCCGAGGGTGGTGTCCATCCAGGCGCAGGGCCGGGCGGCGCTGCGCACCTCCAGTTCGACCGGGCCGGAACCGGAGTCGAGGAAGACGGTCCTGCCGATGAAGGCGTCGATGTCGACCCCGCGCAGCAGGACGTTCCGCCGGGTCCGCAGCAGGTCGGCAGGGTACGGCCCCGGCTGCGGCAGCCGCTCGGCGGCCATGAGGGTGATCGACGCGTTGCGGTGGGCGGGGTGGTTGAAGTACCGGTCCCCGACGATGCCGAGGCCCGCGCGGACCTCGGCCGTCGTCACGAGTTCGCCGGGCGGCAGCTCGGGCGGGCCGTCGCCCGGCCGGCCGGAGAGGCGGTGCACCGGGGACACCAGCAGCTGGAGGATCTCGACATGCGGCACGCGTCGAGCCTAACCAGTGCCGGTCCGTTCCCGGTGCCCGGTGCTCTGCGGTCCGGCCGCCACGCGGTGCTCAGGATCGTGACGCCGTCCCGGAGCCGGCTGTCTGCATCTGCAGGACCTCCGCGTCCGGTGCTCTGCCGGTGGCGAAGTCCTTCAGGCCGTCCTGGGAGCCGTTGAAGCGGTCGTGGTCGCCGACCGTCTTGCCGCTGGAGGTGTACTGCCACATCGTGTACGTGGTCCAGCCGGCCGGCAGCGGCCCGACCGTGGAGGCGTAGCGCGCGATCCACAGCGGGTTGGTCCGGCCGAAGCCGGCGTAGTCGCCGGTGCACTGGATCCACCAGTTGGTGGCCGTGTAGATGACCGCGTCCCGCCCGGTGCGGGACTTGTAGCGGTCGAGGAAGTCCCGGATCCAGCTGACCATGCCGCTCTTGGACTTGCCGTAGCAGGCGTCGCCGTACGGGTTCCACTCGATGTCGAGGGCGCCGGGGAGGGTCTGGGCGTCGTTCGACCAGCCGCCGCCGTGCTGCACGAACCAGTCGGCCTGGGCGGCGCCGCCGGCCGTGTCCGGGGTGGCGAAGTGGTAGGCGCCGCGGACCATGCCGACGTCGAACGAGCCGTTGTACTGCTGGGTGAAGTAGGGGTTGGTGTAGGACGTGCCCTCGGTGGCCTTGGTGTACGCCCACTTGGTGCCGCTGTTCCACAGCGTCGGCCAGTCGACGTCGCGTTGATGGCTGGAGACGTCCACGCCCTCGGTCTGGGAGGCGCGGGGGTCCGGGGGCGGGTCGCCGGAGTCGCCGTCGTGGGCGAGGACGCCGATGCCCATGTAGGCGGTGCCGCGCACGGGTGCGCCCCCGGTCGCGCCGGACGCGGCCGGGGGGCTGGACAGGAACAGCAGCAGGCAGGTCAGGGTGCCGGTGAGGCACAGGCGGGACCGGCCGCGGGGACGGGATATGGGGATTCGCACGGAATCCATCCGACCCGGGGCCGGGTCCTCGTGCACTCCGGGTTGCGCCCAACGAGGCCGTACGCGGCCGGTTTCAACCCGTGTGGGTGTCTGTCACCCCTCGATGCGGTGCTGCGTCCAGAAGGAGGTCAGGTCCGTGCTCGTGGCGGCCTGGGCCGCCGCCTTGAACTCGGCCGTGGTGGACACGCCGTACCAGTGCGCGGTCGCGTAGTCCTTCAGCAGCTTGGCCATGGCGGTGTCCCCGAGGACGCGCCGCAGGTCGTGCAGGGCGCATTTGCCGTAGCCGTAGACGACGGTGGAGTACCGGGAGGAGTGCGCGTCCCAGTACGCCATCGAGTTGCTGATCTTCTCGGCGCTGGAGGCCCAGGAGACGCTGCTCCAGCAGTTGGTTCCGGTCTTGCCCTGGGCGAGGTCGGTGGCGTAGTCGGTGAACGACTCGTCCAGCCAGGGGCTGGTGTACTCGTCGTCGCCGGCGATGCCGTACCACCACTGGTGGGCGATCTCGTGGGTGAGCGCGGTGGTGCTGACCACGTCGAGGACGAAGCCGGGGTACTCCATGCCGCCGAACCAGTAGTTGTTGTCGATGACGGCGTCCAGCTCGCCGTACGGGTAGGCGCCGAACCGGGAGGCGTGGGCGTCGACCGCGCTCCTGGCGGTGCTGAGCATCGACTGGGCGCTGGTGGAGCTGATCCCCGAGACGGAGTAGACGTTCACCGGGACGCCGGCGGCCGAGGTGCCGGAGATCTTGGTGAAGGGGCCCGCGGCCCAGGCGAAGTCACGGACCTTGGAGGCGGTGGCGGTGGTGACGGTACGGCCGCTGGAGCCGGGGGTGTCCGTGGAGGTGCCGGTGGCGGGGACCAGCAGGGTGCTGGGGTGGTCCAGGCTGACCTTGAAGTCGGCGGCCAGGGAGTAGAAGGACTCGCCGTTGTTCGTGTACGGGTCCAGGTGCCAGCCGGCGCTGTCGCGGACGGCGAGGACGGGCAGGGCGTTGCCGACGAAGCTGAACGCGCCGTCGTGGCCGAAGCGGTCGGCGCCGCTGGGCACGGTGATGTTCAGGTCGAAGCCGATGGTGGCGCTCTGGCCCTGGGCGAGCGGGCTCGGCAGGTCGATCCTCAGGGCGGTGCAGGCGACGGTGGGGGTGCCCGCGGTGCCGCCGGTGACGTTGCTCACCTTGATGGGCATCGCGTCGCAGGTGCCGTGGTAGTTGTCCCACAGCCGCAGGTAGACCTCGCCGAGCGCGGTGGCGGAGGCGTTGGTGAAGGTCACGCTCTCGTGCCCGGTCCAGACGGTGCCGCTGGTGTCGCCGCTCAGGTTGACGGTGTACGACGGGGCCGCCGGGGTCCGTGTGGAGTCGGCGGGCGGTGGTGTGGTGCCGTCCGAGGTGTCCAGGGCGATGTCGTCCAGGACGAAGCTCGTCTGGAGGCTGGAGTCCTCGGTGCCGGTGAAGGACAGGTTCACGCTCTGGCCGGCGAACGAGGACACGTCGATCGACTTCTTCACGTAGCCGGTGTTCTTGTCCAGGTTCGAGTAGGTGGCCAGCGTGGTGCTGCCGAGCTTGGCCGTGAGTTTGTCGTAGGCGGTGGACGAGGTCGTCTCGGCGGTGTCGATGTGCAGCCAGAAGGTGAGGGTGGCGGCACCGCACCCGGACGGGATGGTCACGCTCTGGCCGAGGGTGTCGGTGTGGGTGCCGCCGACGCCGTCCAGCCAGGCGTAGGAGCCGCCGCCGTGGGCGGTCTGCCCGGAGCGGCTGGTGATCACGGTGGACGCCGACTGGGTCCACGGTGAAGTGCCGCTCTCGAAGCCGCCGTTGGCGACCGCCTGCGCCGGGGTGCAGGCGGCGGCCACGGGAGCCGTGGCGGGCCGGGCGGCAGCGGAGGAGGTGCCGGGGAGGCAGAGGGCGGCCAGCGCGGCGGCGGTGACCGCGCCTGCGCCGAGGGCCCTGTGGGGGGTCGGTCTCACACGCTACTCCTTTGCGGCGGCCGGGGTCCGGCCTGCTCGAAGACCGCCCGGCCGGCCGGGGTGCGCCGGGGCGGTCGGGGTGGGGCTTGCGCGATCGCTGTGCGGGAGGTGCGGCGCGCCCCTGCGGGTCGGGGCGCGGACTGCCGAAAGCGTGACAGATTTGACCGGTCCATGCCAGAGCGAGGGCCAGGGGTGCCCGCTGCGGGGCCTGTTGCCGGCGCCGCCCGCCGGTCCGCGGGCGGCGC
>NZ_JBFATL010000062.1:0-43170 GCF_040678315.1 Streptomyces sp. NPDC052721
GTACTGGATGTACTTGGGTCGGGGCCCGGTGCGGCGAGAGTGCGTGCATGGCGTCGCGCGGCAGACGGGAGTTTGACGACAGGGCCTAGGCGAACGCCGGCAGGTTCCGCGCGACCCACGCGGCGAAGGGCGCGGCCGGGCGGCCCAGGACGGCCTCCACGTCCGGCCCGGCCCTGCGCTCGGCCGGCAGCGGTGCCCCGAGGACGTCCAGGGTGCCGGCGACGACCTGCTCCGGCATGAACCGCGCCATCCCCGCGTGCGCCGCCTCACGGGACAGCTCCACGAAGGTCACCTTCTCGCCGAGGGCCGCGGCGATGACCTCGGCCTGCTCGCGCGGACTGATGGGCTGGGGCCCGGTCAGCTCGTACACCCGGCCGGCGTGCCCGTCCTCGCACAGCGCGGCGGCGGCCACGGCGGCGATGTCCGCCGGGTCGACCACGGGCAGCGCGACATCGCCGAAGGGGGCGAAGACGGTGCGCTCGGCGCGGACCGACTCGGCCCAGGCGAGGGCGTTGGAGGCGAATCCACCGGGGCGCAGGATGGTGAACTCCTGCCCGGACGCGCGTACCGCGGCCTCGAAAGCCCGCAGCCGGGCGTGCGAGGGCGCGTCGGGCCGGGTGGCGCTGACCTGTGAGGACACCAGCACGATCCGCCCGGTCCCGGCGTCCGCGACCGCATGGAGCAGGGCGTCGGGGCTCTCCCCCCGGAAGTTCAGCCCGCCCCCCAGGACGAGGAACACGGCGCGGGCACCGTCGAGGGCGGTCCGCATGCTCGCCGCGTCCCCGGCTCCGCCCTGGACCCACCGCACCCCGGACCCGGACGGCGCGGTTCCCGGCCGCCGCGACACGGCCACGACCTCCTCACCGGCCGCTGCCAGCAGCTCCACCAGCACACGCCCGACGTTCCCGGTGGCACCGGTCACAGCGATCATCACGAACCCCCTAATGAGTCAGCTGACTAACTAACTCGGAACCTAGCAGACCTCCACCCCCGGCTGTCTATAGTCAGTCAGGTGACAAACTCAGTGGATCGGCGGGCACGGGCGTCACAGAAGCGCCGGCGGCTCACGGCTGCGGCGGCCCGGGTCCTGCACGAGCAGGGCGTCGAGCGCACCACCCTCGCCGACATCGCCCGCGAGGCCGACGTCCCGGTCGGGAACGTCTACTACTACTTCAAGACCAAGGACGAACTCGTCCAGGCGGCGCTCGCGGAGCACCGTGCCCACCTGGAGGAACTCACCGGCGGACTGGACCGGCTGCCGACCCCGCGCGACCGCCTCAAGGCCCTGGTCGAAGCCTGGATCGCCCAGCGGGAGGCCGCCGCCCGCCACGGCTGCCCCACCGGCACCCTGGCCGTCGAACTGGACAAACGCGCGGACGGCACGCTGGACGCGGAGGCCGGAGCGGTGATCCGCCGCCTCCTGGACTGGACCGCCGGCCAGTTCCGCACCTGGGGCATCCCCGACCCCGACGACCACGCCCTCACCCTGATCGCGGCCTACCAGGGCATGTCCCTCCTGACCAACGCCCTCCGCGACCCCGACATCATGACCAGAGAGGGAGCCCGCCTGCTGCGCTGGCTGGACTCACTGGAGCCGGGGGACGGGCGTACAGGTTCAAGCACCTGACGCCGTACGACAGCAGCGTCACCGAGTGAAAGCGGTCCACGGACTACGCCGGGAATCGGCATGACGAGGGGGTCTCCGGCTCCAGCCGGAGACCCCTTCGCGTCACCCCTTGACGCAGACGACCTGCTTCAGCTTCGCCACGACCTGGACCAAGTCCCGCTGCTGGTCGATGACCTGCTCGATGGACTTGTAGGCACCGGGGATCTCGTCCACGACACCGGAGTCCTTGCGGCACTCCACGCCCCGGGTCTGCTCCTCCAGGTCCTTGGTCGAGAAGCGCCGCTTGGCCGCGTTCCGGCTCATGCGCCGACCCGCGCCGTGCGAGGCCGAGTTGAAGGACCGCTCGTTACCGAGCCCCTTCACGATGTACGAGCCCGTGCCCATCGAACCCGGGATGATCCCGTACTCACCGGAGCCGGCCCGGATCGCCCCCTTGCGGGTCACGAGCAGGTCCATGCCCTCGTACCGCTCCTCCGCCACATAGTTGTGATGGCAGGAGATCTCCGGCTCGAAGGTTGGCTTCGCCTTCTTGAACTCCTTACGGATCACGTCCTTCAGGAGCGCCATCATGAGCGTGCGGTTGTACTTGGCGTACTCCTGCGCCCAGAACAGATCATTGCGGTAGGCCGCCATCTGCGGGGTGTCCGCGACGAAGACGGCGAGGTCCCGGTCGACCAGGCCCTGGTTGTGCGGGAGTTTCTGAGCCACACCGATGTGGTGCTCGGCGAGTTCCTTGCCGATGTTCCGGGACCCGGAGTGGAGCATGAGCCAGACTGAATCGTCTTCACTTACGCAAACCTCTACAAAGTGGTTCCCGGACCCGAGTGTCCCCATTTGTCCGATTGCTCGGCTTCTACGGAAGTGCACCGCCTCCGCGACCCCGTCGAACCGCCCCCAGAAGTCCTCCCACCCCGCCGTGGCCAGCCCGGGGAAGTCCCCCGGCTCGACCGGATCGTCGTGCATCCCCCGCCCCACCGGAATGGCCTGCTCGATCTTCGAGCGCAGCCGCGACAGGTCCCCGGGGAGGTCGTTCGCCGTCAGGGACGTCTTCACCGCCGACATCCCGCAGCCGATGTCCACCCCGACCGCCGCCGGGCACACCGCGCCCCGCATCGCGATGACCGAGCCGACCGTGGCGCCCTTGCCGTAGTGCACGTCCGGCATCACGGCCAGGCCCTTGATCCACGGCAGGGTCGCCACGTTCTGGAGCTGGCGCAGGGCCACGTCCTCGACCGTCGCCGGGTCCGTCCACATCCGGATCGGGACCTTGGCGCC
The DNA here is from genome assembly GCF_040678315.1 of Streptomyces sp. NPDC052721. Classification (NCBI taxonomy): domain Bacteria; kingdom Bacillati; phylum Actinomycetota; class Actinomycetes; order Kitasatosporales; family Streptomycetaceae; genus Streptomyces; species Streptomyces sp. NPDC052721. Next base: position 2,903 of record NZ_JBFATL010000062.1, read on the forward strand.
CGGCATCTCCACGTACGACATACGTTCCTCATTCCCCCGGAAACGACAACAAAAGGCTCAAAAGAAGCAAAACGCAAAAGCGGCGCCAAGGTCGATGAAAAGGGACAAGGGACCGGCGTCCACGGCAGTGCGTGCGATACACATTGTCTCCAGGTGGCGCCCCGCCGCGGCAAGCGAATAACCAGCGGGGACACTGGAGCACCAGCGATCGCACATCGTCGAGAGGAGCCCGACCGTGCAGCGGAAGGCGTACGTAACCGGCACCGCCGCCCTCCTCGCGGCGCTGCTGGCCGGCTGCACGAGCGGCTCCGGGGACAAGGGCCCGGCGGACAACGCCAACCCGGGCGACGCCGGCACGGCCGCGCCCGCCGCCCAGCCCGGCAAGTACCGCACGCTCCCGGAACCCTGCGGCGCGGTCGGTCACGACACCCTGGACGCGCTGCTGCCCGGTATCCAGCAGATCACCGACCCGGCCCAGCGGGACAAGGCCTACCAGGGCGAGGCCGCGCTCACCTACGACACGGACCGCAAGGTCGGCTGCCGCTGGAAGGTCGAGTCGGCCGACGCCACGGACCGCCTGTCCGTCGACTTCGAGCGCGTGGTGTCGTACGACAACGCGGTCAGCGACGACGACCAGGCGCAGAAGCTGTTCCTGGAGAAGGAGACGGCCGCCGACCTCCCGGCGCCGACGGCTTCCTCGGCGCCGCCGGCCTCGTCCCCGACGCCCACCTCGTCCTCGTCCGCGTCCTCGTCGGCGAAGGGCTCCGCCGGCGGCGCGGCCTCCCCGGGCGCGACGAAGCCTTCTTCGTCCAACTCCCCTGCCTCGTCGGGCTCCTCCGAGTCCTCTGGTGCGTCCTCCGGTGCCACGCCCACCGATCTCCAGCCGCGCACGCTCGCCGACCTCGGTGACGAGGCGTATCTGGACGACCGGCTCAGCACGTCCGGTTCGACGGCCGAACAGCGGACGGTGACTGTGGTGTTCCGCACGTCCAACGTCATCGTCACCATCCAGTACGAGGAGCAGCCGATGGCGACGGGAACGGTCCCGGACAGCAAGGAAATGCAGGACAGGGCCCGTAATCTGGCCTCTCTACTGGATGACACGCTGGGCGGCTGACGGCCTCACCGGTCCCACCCGTCCCCGTCCGCGAAGCGCGCGAACGGAAACCGCACAGCTCCTTCACCGCGTACCGTGGCCCCGCAGGAACCCGCACGAACACCGAGCGTCATGAGTGAAGGAACCATGCAGCGAGCAGCCCAGCGAGACGACCGTGCCCAGCGACACCAGCGAGCCAAGCGCCTTCGCCGCGTTCTTGTCTGCGCGGCAGCCGTTCCCGCGGTTCTGATCACCGCCGCGTGCTCCTCCGACTCGGGTGACTCCAAGGCCAAGTCCGGTGGCGAGAGCGGCGCGCAGTCGGCGGGGGGCGGCAGCTCGCAGCCGTCGGCGAGCGCGTCCCCGACCGTGCAGGCGGCGGCGTACGAGAAGCTTCCCGACGCGTGCGCGGTGCTGTCGAAGAAGACGCTGACCGATCTGGTCCCGAAGAGCGCGAAGTCCGGCAGGAAGGGCGGCTCGGACGAGCCGTCGTCGCGCGCCTCCTGCTCCTGGAACAGCCTGGACAACAACGGCGTCAAGGGTTCCCAGTTCCGCTGGCTGAACGTCTCCCTGCTCCGTTTCGACTCGGACGTGACGCGCGGCTCCGGTGACGAGCAGGCGCACACGTTCTACGCCCAGCAGGTGAAGGACGCGCAGGCGGTCGACGGCGCGAAGAACACCAAGGCGATACCGCTGTCCGGGACGGGCGCGGAGGCGACGGCCGTGCGCTACGACCTGAAGAAGAAGGAAGGCCTCTTCAAGCAGCAGACGGTCGTCGCCCGGGTCGAGAACGTCGTCGTGACGGTCGACTACAACGGCGCCGGTCTCGCGGGCGAGAAGACTCCGGACGCCGACGACCTGACGAAGGCCGCGGAGAAGGCCCTGAAGGAGGCCGTGGCGTCGGTCTCCTCCGCCAACGGGGCGGGCGGTACGGCGACTTCGCCGACGTCCCCGTCCAAGTCGGCGTCGCCCTCCAAGGCTCCTTCGAAGTCCCCCTCCAAGCCGGCCTCCGCCGGCGCGTCTGCGTCCACGTCGGCCGCGAAGAAGAGCTGACCGGAGGCCGTCGCGGCTGACCGGCATCACGTTCGCCGCACACGTGTGCCACTCTGTTGCGCGCAACAACACGCAATGGGAGGGGAGTACGAGTGGCCGCGCCACTGCAGCTGACTCGGATGCACCGCGTGCTCATCGGCGTGGTCGTGACCGGCGCGTTGATCATCGCCGGCATCGGCTTCGCCGGTTCGTACGCGGCCGTCCGGGAGCTGGCCATCAAGAAGGGCTTCGGGAACTTCTCCTATGTGTTCCCGGTGGGCATCGACGCAGGCATCTGTGTCCTCCTCGCCCTGGACCTGCTGCTGACCTGGATCCGCATCCCCTTCCCGCTGCTGCGTCAGACGGCGTGGCTGCTGACGGCGGCGACGATCGCGTTCAACGGCGCCGCCGCCTGGCCGGACCCGCTGGGTGTCGGGATGCACGCGGTGATCCCGGTGCTGTTCGTCGTGGCGGTCGAGGCGGCCCGGCACGCGATCGGCCGGATCGCCGACATCACGGCCGACAAGCACATGGAGGGGGTCCGCCTCACCCGCTGGCTCCTCTCCCCGGTGCCCACGTTCCTGCTGTGGCGCCGCATGAAGCTGTGGGAGCTGCGCTCCTACGACCAGGTCATCAAGCTGGAGCAGGAACGTCTCGTCTACCAGGCCCGCCTGCGGTCCCGCTTCGGCCGTGCCTGGCGCCGCAAGGCTCCGGTGGAGTCCCTGATGCCGCTGAGGCTGGCGCGGTACGGCGTCCCCCTGGCGGAAACGGCCCCGGCGGGGCTCGCGGCGGCGGGCATAGAACCGGCCCTGATACCTGCCGTGGCTGCGGGCGGTCGTGCCGCTGGGGCGGCACCCGTCCCACAGCAGGCGGTACCTCCCCGCGGGCAGCGCCCCGAGTTGCCCCGCCAGAACCCGGGGCAGCCGGACAGCGCCCCGGTGGACGAGGAGAGCCCCTGGTTCCAGGCTCCGCGCGAAGTGGAGTACCACGGCGGCTACGACCCCACCTACGACCCCATGCTCCAGGAACCCCAGTACGCCCCCGAGGAGCAGTACGAGGGCTGGTACGAGGACCAGCCGCCGGAGCAGTTCCAGCAGCCGTCCCCCGAGGAGACCGGCAGCTTCCCCATCCCGGTGGGCCCGAACCGCACCCGCGAGCTGGGCGAGGGCGGCGGCATCCCCCAGCCGGACCCGACGGAGGAGGACTACTACCAGGTCTTCCGCAAGTCGATCGACGGCAGCTTGCCCACCCCGCACCAGTTCGGCGAGGCGGTGGAGGCGACGTTCGGCATCACGCTGCCCTCGCGTGATGCCGACCGCATGGTCAACCGCTTCACCAACCGCTTCAACGCGGAGCTGGAAGAGGACCACATCGCGTGACGGTGTGAAAACGGCATGAAGAAGGGGCCCTCCGCCGGCGGAGGGCCCCTCTTTTCGTACCGCTTACTCCCCGAGCAGGCGCCGCACCCGGTCCTGCCCGACGGCCAGCAGCAGCGTGGGCAGCCGGGGCCCGGTGTCCCGGCCGACGAGCAGGTGGTACAGGAGGGCGAAGAACGACCGCTGAGCCGTCTTGATCTCGGCCGGCAGCTCCTTGGGCGTGGCGTCGGCGGAGAACCCGGCCTGCACCTTGGGCACGCCGTACACGAGGTGGGTCAGCCCGTCGAGCGACCAGTGGTCGGCGAGCCCGTCGAGCAGCAGGCGTACGGACTGCTGGGACGCCTCGTCGAGGGACTTCAACAGCTCGGCGTCGGGCTCGTCGCGCACGATGGTCCGCTGGTCGGCGGCGACGTGCGTGTTGATCCAGGCCTCGGCCCTGTCGTACCGGGGCCGTACCTCGTCCAGGGAGGCCAGCGGCTGCTCCGGGTCGAGCTCGGAAAGGATCCGCAGGGCCTGGTCCTCGTGCCCGGCGGTGATGTCGGCGACGGACGCGAGCGTGCGGTACGGCAGCGGTCGCGGTGTCTTCGGCAGCTCACCGGCGGCGGTGCCCACGGCGCGGGTGTACGCGGCCACGTCGCCGGGCAGGGCGGAGCCGTCGGCGACCTTGGCGGCGAGCTTGTCCCACTCGTCGTACAGCCGCTGGATCTCCTGGTCGAAGGCGATCTTGAAGGACTGGTTGGGCCTGCGGCGGGCGTACAGCCAGCGCAGGAGCTGCGGCTCCATGATCTTCAGCGCGTCGGCCGGAGTCGGGACCCCGCCCCGCGAGGAGGACATCTTCGCCATGCCGGAGATGCCGACGAAGGCGTACATGGGGCCGATGGGCTGCTTGCCGCCGAAGATGCCGACGATCTGGCCGCCGACCTGGAAGCTGGACCCCGGCGAGGAGTGGTCGACTCCGCTCGGTTCGAAGATCACGCCCTCGTACGCCCAGCGCATCGGCCAGTCGACCTTCCAGACCAGCTTGCCGCGGTTGAACTCGCTGAGCCGGACGGTCTCGGCGAAGCCGCACGCGGTGCAGGTGTACGACAGCTCGGTGCTGTCGTCGTCGTAGGAGGTGACCGTCGTCAGGTCCTTGCCGCAGTTGCCGCAGTACGGCTTGTACGGGAAGTACCCGGCGGAGCCGGAGCTGCCGTCGTCCTCGGACGCGGCGCCGGAGCCCTCCTCGGCCTCCAGCTCGGCCTCGTCGACCGGCTTCTGCTGCTGCTTCTTCGGGGCCTTCTTCGTGCGGTACTGGGCGAGGATCGCGTCGATGTCGTTCCGGTGCCTCATGGCGTGCAGGATCTGCTCGCGGTAGGCGCCGGAGGTGTACTGCTCGGTCTGGCTGATCCCGTCGAACTCGACGCCGAGCTGGGCCAGCGACTCGATCATCGCGGCCTTGAAGTGCTCGGCCCAGTTCGGGTGGGGCGATCCCTTCGGCGCCGGGACGGACGTCAGCGGCTTGCCGATGTGCTCGGCCCACGACTCGTCGATGCCCGCGACGCCGGCCGGGACCTTGCGGTAACGGTCGTAGTCGTCCCAGGAGATCAGGTGCCGGACCTGGTGGCCGCGGCGGCGGATCTCGTCGGCGACGAGGTGCGGGGTCATGACCTCGCGGAGGTTCCCGAGGTGGATCGGCCCGGAGGGGGAGAGTCCGGACGCGACGACGACCGGTTTGCCCGGGGCCCGGCGCTCCGACTCCTCGATGACCTCATCCGCGAAACGGGAGACCCAGTCGGTGGTCTCGGTGCTCTGAGCCACGATCGGCACGTCCTTCTTTCTGAACGGGGTGACACTCCATTCTCACAGACCGGATCGCGCCCGGGAAAACGGCTTTACCCCCCGTGGGATACTGGCTGGGTCTATCCATCCCCACGAGGAGAACGGCACCCACTCCTATGGCCTCGGTCACGTCCCTCAGCGACAACGTCCAGCAGCACCTCGCGTCCGCCCTCTCGGCCACCCTGCCTCAGGCCGCCGGCGCGGACCCGCTGCTGCGACGAAGCGACCGGGCCGACTTCCAGGCCAACGGCATCCTGGCCCTGGCCAAGAAGGCGAAGGCGAACCCCCGGGAGCTGGCGGCCCAGGTCGTCTCCCGGGTGGTGACGGGTGACGTGATCGAGGACGTCGAGGTCTCCGGGCCCGGCTTCCTCAACATCACGATCGCGGACAAGGCGATCACCGGGAACCTGGCCGCGCGGTACGCGGACGAGACGGGCCGCCTCGGCGTGCCGTACGCCGAGCGGCCCGGTACGACGGTGATCGACTACGCGCAGCCGAACGTGGCGAAGGAGATGCACGTCGGTCACCTGCGGAGTGCGGTGATCGGCGACTCGGTGGTGCAGCTGCTGGAGTTCACCGGCGAGAACGTGATCCGCCGGCACCACATCGGCGACTGGGGCACCCAGTTCGGCATGCTCATCCAGTACCTGGACGAGCACCCGCACGAGCTGGACCACAAGGACGCCCAGGTGACGGGTGAGGAGGCGATGTCGAACCTCGACCGCCTCTACAAGGCCGCGCGGAAGAAGTTCGACTCCGACGAGGAGTTCAAGACGCGGGCCCGGCGCCGGGTCGTGGACCTCCAGGCCGGGGACCCGCACACGCTCGCCGTGTGGCAGAAGTTCGTGGACGAGTCCAAGATCTACTTCTTCTCCGTCTTCGAGAAGCTGGACATGGAGATCCGGGACGCGGACATCGTCGGCGAGTCCGGTTACAACGACATGCTGGCCGAGACCTGCCGCCTCCTGGAGGAGTCGGGTGTCGCGGTCCGCTCCGAGGGCGCCCTGTGCGTCTTCTTCGACGACGTCAAGGGCCCGGACGGCAATCCGGTCCCGCTGATCGTGCAGAAGTCGGACGGCGGCTACGGCTACGCGGCCACCGACCTCTCGGCGATCCGGGACCGCGTCTTCAACCTCAAGGCGGACACCCTCCTCTACGTGGTGGACGCCCGGCAGGCCCTGCACTTCCGGATGGTCTTCGAGACCGCCCGCCGGGCCGGCTGGCTGAACGACGACGTGACGGCGGTGCAGCTGGCCTTCGGCACGGTCCTCGGCAAGGACGGCAAGCCGTTCAAGACCCGTGAGGGCGAGACGGTCCGGCTGGTCGACCTGCTGGACGAGGCGATCGACCGTGCCTCCACCGTCGTACGGGAGAAGGCGCAGGACCTGTCCGACGAGGAGATCGCCGAGCGGGGCGCCCAGGTGGGCATCGGCGCGGTGAAGTACGCGGACCTGTCGACGTCGGCGAACCGGGACTACAAGTTCGACCTGGACCAGATGGTCTCGCTGAACGGCGACACGTCCGTCTACCTCCAGTACGCGTACGCCCGTATCCAGTCGATCCTCCGCAAGGCCGGCGAGGTCTCCCCGGCGGCCCACCCGGAGCTGGCCCTGGCGGACGCCGAGCGTGCCCTCGGCCTGCACCTGGACTCCTTCGCGGAGACGGTGCGGGAGGCGGCCACGGAGTACGCCCCGCACAAGCTGGCGGCGTACCTGTACCAGCTGGCGTCGCTGTACACGTCCTTCTACGACAAGTGCCCGGTGCTGCGCGCCGAGACCCCGGCGCAGGTGGAGAACCGCCTCTTCCTGTGCGACGTCACGGCCCGCACCCTGCACCGGGGCATGGCCCTGCTGGGCATCCGCACGCCCGAGAAGCTCTGACGGCTGTGCACGCGAGGCTCCGCGTCCTGAAATCCCCAGGGCGCGGGCCCTCGGCCGTGACAACTCGCAGCCGTTTCAGTACGGTTGATGCCCGCCGGGAGACTCCGGCGGGCACGGGGCGGTGGCATCGGGGGGCACGTTGGGTGTGGTGATCTCACCTGAGTCAGGTTCCGTTCGTCCCGGGACTTCCCTGCCGGTCATGGACGGCATCCGGATCCGATGGCCACGATGATCACCGCCCAGGGATCACTGACCGCCGAGAACCTGCTGGGGCAGGCCGATGGGGCGACCGCCCTGTGGCGTGCCGGACCGATCGACGCGGGCGGCAATCCTCATCTGGAAGAACGCGCGGTGGTGCTCTCGGCCGCGGCGAAGGCGGCCACCGCCTGGTTACCCGCGCCCCCAGGGCTGCACAACCTTCCTGCCGCCAAGGACGGCCTGGTCGGTCGTACCGACGCTCTGCAGGGGCTCCGTAAGTCGCTGACATCCGGCGCGGGCGTGATCTGTCAGGCGGCGGCCGTTCACGGCCTCGGCGGTGTGGGCAAGACGACACTGGCTCTGCACTACGCGCACACGCACCTCACCGACTACTCGTTGGTGTGGTGGATCACCGCCGAGAGCGAGGAACAGATCGCCTCGGCTCTTGCCGACCTCGCCGTCCGTATCCACCCGGACTGGGCGCTGGATGCCGGTGCCAGGGAGCGCACCGAGTGGGCCGTGCGGTGGCTGCAGGCCCATCCCGGCTGGCTGATCGTCTATGACAACGTCAACGATCCGCTCCACGTCAACCCGTTCCTGAGCCGGCTCTTAGGCCACGGCCACCAGCTCGTCACGAGCCGCCGACGAGCCGGATGGCGTGCTGGGACGCACCTGGTGAGCCTTGACGTGCTGTCCCCGCGTCTGGCCGTCGACCTGCTGTGCAACGTGGCGTTCCCCGCTCGCCGCCCGACCGCGGCGGAGCGCGGACAGGCGGGCCTGCTGGCGTCGGATCTGGGACATCTCCCCCTGGCCCTGGCACAGGCAGCGGCTTACGTACGCGAGACAGGCATGTCCTTCGCCGCCTACCGGTCGAAGCTGGCCGCCACCGCGGGCGACGCACTGGAGGCGACCGCGCCGTCCGAGGGACTGGACCGGGCCATCACACAGATCTGGCTCACCAGTTCCCGGGCGATCGGCGAGCGCTGCCCGGCCGCTGTGGATCTGTTGATGGCACTGGCCTGGTACGCGCCCGAGGCGCTCCCGGTGCGGGTGCTCCTGTCGTTGGCGGACAGCGAGGCCGAGGCACGGACCGCTGTCGACATGCTGGCCGACTACAACCTGGTCAGCGTGGGCGGGGACTCCGTCTCGCTGCACCGGCTGATGCAGAAGACCCTCCGTGCCGCGGCTTCCGTGAGGGCGGCCGACATCCGCGGTCGAGCCGAACGGGCTCTGGCCGGAACACTCCCCGACACGTCCGCCATGGACGGCGAGGCGGAGCGGGGCGTCTGGCAGCGGTGGCTCCCGCACATCCAGGCGCTCGCGAAGACCGGACCTTCGAGCACCCCCCGTCACGAGGTGACGGAGATGTACCGGCGCGCGGCCGACGAACTCGTCGCCCGTGAGCAGCACGTGCTGGCCATCCCCCTGGTCGAGTGCGTGGTCGAGAACCAGCTTCGGCTGCTGGGTACGGACGACGGCGCCACCCTCGCCGACCAGGACCGCCTGGCCGGACTGCACGCGAAGGCCGGTGACCCGGCCAAGGCCGTGCGGTTGTGCCAGGAGGCCTTCCGCACCCACCTGCGGCTCTCCGGCAGGGATGCGAAGTCCACGCTGGCCAGCAGGCACAGGCTCGCCTACGCCTACCGCAAGGCCGGCGACCTCCTGGCCGCCGTCCGCGAGTTCGAGGCCGTGGTCGCGGACCGCCGCCGCGTCCTCGGCGACGACGATCCCGACACCCTCACCAGCCGCAACGACCTCGCCTACGCGCGTCAGATGGCAGGTCAGTACCGGCGTGCGGTGAAGGAGTTCGAGGCCGTGGTCGCGGACCGCCGGCGCGTCCTCGGCGACGACGATCCCGACACCCTCACCAGCCGCAACAACCTGGCCTACGCGCACCGCAGGGCCGGGGACCACCAGGTGGCGCTGCGGCTGTACGAGCAGGCGGTGGCCGACCGGGAGCGGGTCCTGGGCGCCGACCATCCCGACACCCTGACGAGCAGGGGATGGCTGGCCTCCGCCCATGAGGCGGCGGGCAACCAGCAGCAGGCCGTCTCTCTGTACACGGCCCTGCGAGCCGAGCGCGGCCGGGTCCAGGGCGAGGACCATCCGGAAACGCTGAAGACCCGCCAGAGCCTGGCCTACGCCCTGATGGACGCCAACGGCCCCGCCGCGGCTCTCCCGGAGTTCGCATCGCTGGCCGAAGACAGTGAACGGTGCCAGGGCCCCGACCATCCCGACACGCTCGACTACCGTGCGGACATCGCGTACGCCCATCGGGCGCTCGCGGACTACGCGCAAGCGCTCGCGGAGTACGAGCACCTGGTCGAGGACTATGTCAGGGTCCGGGGCCCGGAGCACCCTGAGACACTGTCCACCCGCAACGCCCTCGCCTACGCCCGGCAGCTGGCCGGGGATCACCCCAGGGCGATCGTGGAGCTTCAGGACCTCCTCGACGACCGCACCCGCGTTCAGGGGGAGGACCACCTCGCCACACTGACCGCCGCCGAGAATCTCGCCTACGCGTACCAGGCGGCTTCCGAGCACGGCCAGGCCATCGCTCTGTACGAGCGTGTCCTGCGCGACCGGATCCGGATCATGGGTGACGACCACCCCCGGGTCCTCGACACGCGGTGGAATCTGGCCCGCTGCCGTCAGCTGGCGGGTTTCCCGGAGCGTGCCGTTTCCGAGTTCCGCGCCCTGGTGGCGGAGCAGGCACGCGTCCTGGGCCCCGGGCACCGGGACGTGTACCTCACGCGCCGGGCGCTGGGCGGGGCGCACACCGCCGCACAGGACTACGCCGCGGCGATCAGCCTGTACCAGCAGCTCCTCGAAGAGATGGAGCAGGCGCTGGGGGCCGATCACCAGGACGTCCTCAACACCAGAGGCTGGCTCGCCGAGGCGTACCGGCTGGCCGGCGAGTACTACCGTTCGGTCTCCGCGTGGGAGGCACTCGTCGCGGACCGCCTGCGCGTCCAGGGAGCCGACCACCCCGCTCTCCTGGAGGCCAGGGACCAGCTGGCCTGGTCGCTTCGGTCCGCCGGTGAATACCGGCGCGCGATCGAGATCTACGAGGACGTCCTCGGGCACCGCGTCCGGCTCCACGGCGCGGACAGCCGGATCACACTGATCGCACGCAACGAGGTGGCCCTCTGCCACAAGTACGCGGGTGAGTTCCAGCGCGCGATCGACGCGTTCGCCTCGCTCATGGCCGATTACCGGCGGGTGTTCGGCGACGACCATCCCGACACCCTCGTGGTCTGTGCGAACCTCGCCCACACGTATGCGGACGCCGAGCGCCACGGCGAGGCCAGGTCCCTGTTCGAGGACGTGATCAGCCGGTGGATCCGCCTCAGGGGAGAAGATCACCCCCAGACGCTGGACGCCCGTCGAGGCCTCGCCCAGTCCTACGGCGACGCCGAGGAGTACCGGCTCGCGCTTGCCGAGTTCGAGGCGCTCTGGACCGCCCGGACGCGGCTGAACGGAGCTGATCACCCCGACAGCCTCGACGCCCGCGACGATCTGGCCGCCGCCTGCCGTGACGCGGGCGAGTACCAGCGAGCGGCGCTTCTCTCCCAGCAGAGCGTCGACGACTGGGGGCGACTGCGGCATCCGGACCATCCCAAGACGTTGCTCGCCCGCAACTGGCTGGCGTTCACGCACCAACTGGCAGAGGAACACAGCAGGGCCATCGCCGAGTTCGAAGCGCTCGTGGCGGACCGCGAACGCATCCAGGGCCCCCTCCACCTGGCCACGATCATCGTCGGTGAGAATCTCGCCAACGCCTACCGAAGCGCGGCGGAACACGAACGGGCCGTCCAGGTCCGCGAACACTGGCTGGGCCGGCGGCTCCAGGTCCAAGAACGCGACCACCCCCAAGTCCTCACCTCACGGCACTGGCTGGCCCGCGCCCGGCTCGACGCCGACGACTTCGCCGGCGCCCTGCGCGATGCCGTGGCAGTGGTGGCGGACCGGGAACGCACACTGGGGGCTTCCCACCGCGACACGCTCAACGCCCGGCTCACCCTCGCCCTGGTGCGTCAGCAGTCGGGCGAGACCGCGGAGGCCATCCGTCTCTCCGAACGGCTCGTCGCCGACTGCGTCCGTTTCCTGGGACCTGACCACCCGCTCACGTTCGCGGCACGGGGCAGGCTCGCGTTCGCTCACCGCGCGGCCGGGCACTTCGCCCGGTCCGTCCGGCTCCAGCGGGAACGGCTGGCCGATCTCCTACGGGTGCACGACGCCGACCATGTCAGGGTGCTCGGCGCACGCGATGCGCTCACCCGGGTCCTCCGGCTCTCCGGCGCCTACCAGGAGGCCGTGACCGAACTGGACTCGCTGGTCGCCGACGGCCTTCGGCTGCACAGTCCCCTGCACCCCCGTACCGTCGAGTGGCGGGTGGACCTGGCCTTCGCGTGCCGGGACGCGGGTGATCACTGGCGGGCCATCGCGGTCATGGAGGAGTTGCTCCGCGACTGCCGGACCGTCCTGGCGGAGGATCACCCCACGACCCTGCACGCCCGCGCCTGGCTCGCGCTGCTGGCCACCGAGTTCGGCCCGCCGAGGCGAGCGGTGGCCCAGTTCGAACGGCTCGTCGAGGATGCGACGAGGGTGTACGGCCCCCGCCATCGCGTCCCGCTCCGGTTCCGGGACGGGCTGGCCTACGCGCTGCTGCAGGCGGACGACCCCGAGGGAGCCCTCGCCGTCCAGCGCGCGGCGCTCGCCGACCGGGCCCGGCTGCTGGAGCGATCGGGGTTCCCCGGCACTCCCGAGGGCATCGCCGAGGTTCACCTGCAAGCGGCGGACGCGAGCGCCGATGGCCGTGCCAGGTCGGTCGTCATGGTGTGTCTGGAACGTGCCGACGACGGCTATCCCACGTGGACGGAGAGTCTGGCCCGCGCGATGGCCGAAGCGGGCGACACCGAGGGAGCCGTACGGCTGCTGCGGGCGGTGCACGCCGGACGTGCACACGTCCTCGGTCCCGACGCCCCGGACACGCTGGACAGCCTGACCATGCTGGCGTTCGTCCACGCGGAGGCGGGACAGTACGACGCGGAGCCGTCCCACGACGAGTTGCTGACGCGCTGGGAGCGGGTGCTCGGACCGGACCATCCGCGCCTGGCGGCGCTCCGCGCCCAGCTGGCCCGGCTGCGGCCCGCCTGGCTGCCCCGCATGACCCTCCTGGACGACCCGGACGTCGGAACCGCAGCGGCCATCGAGGTGTGGCTGGAACGCTCCGGGGGCACGGCGACGCCGGAGCTGCCGCCGCTGCTGCTGGTGGCGGGAGCACGTACGGCAGCGGTGATCGAGCCGGCCGCGCAGGAGTACGTGCCCGGAGCCGAGCCGGCCCGGTTCGGCTTCACCGCCAAGGAACCCGGCCCGCATCGTGTCCGGTTCACCGTCTACGACCAGGAGTACGGCTTGGTGCTCCAGGACCTGGAGGCGACCGTCCACGTCCCCGCACCCCCTGTCCCGAGTTCCCCGGGGAGAGGCTGACCGACCATGCCCCACGACCTGACGGTCGACATACGCGACAATCCCTCGCTCGACTACACGGTGCTGCCACGCCAGCGCACGGGCTCGGAGAACAACCCGCCGCCCAGCGAACCGCCGGATCTCAACGTCGTGCTGCGCCACAACGGCGGGGACGACCTCAGTCTCCTGGTCCTGGGACCGGCTGTGCCCCACGTGCGCACCCGGTCGCCTCGTGCCTCCCTGTCCGTACCGGCCCCGACCCTGGTGCAGAAGGCCGCGAGGCTGCGGACGCTGTGGCGGGACCGCGTGGTGTGCCACACCGAAACGATCGACGGAGAGGACCGCTACCCGCTCGCCGAGACCGCGGATCTGTCCGCGCGCGCCGATCTGATGGACCGGTTGACGGGCGAGATGGCCGAGGAGGGCGCCTACCTGCTCGACTGCCTGCTCGGCGGCGACAGCCACGAGGAGCGCTCGCTGCGGGCGCTCTTCATGGACGTCCTGAGCGGGGAGCGTTCACTGCGGATCAGCTTCGACTCGGAGATCTATCTCCCCTGGCCCATGCTCTCCCTGGATCCGAGGGACCACGGCGGGCCATGGGGCTCCTTCCTCGGCCACCGGCATCAGATCGAACAGACCGGCGGTCCGTGGCCGATGCGCGACATCCCCTGGGGTTCGCGCGCCCAGGCGATCACCAGCCTCAACACCGACACCCAGCTGGACGCGGTCGGCAGAGCACCCGACGTGCGCAAACTGCTGGAGGAACGCTCCAGGCTCACCGTGCGCACCGAGGCCGGCCCCCTCCTGGAAGCGTTGTCCGGTGCGGATTTCGACGAAGACCTCATGTACTTCTGGTGCCACGGCCATTTCGTCGACAACGGTTCGCCCCATCCGCACCTGGTGCTCCGGCTCTCCGACGAGCGGCACATCGACGCCGACAGCATCGAACTCAGGCGCAGTCGCATCAAGTACACCGGGCGCACCCGCTTCAAGCCGTTCGTCCTGCTCAACGCGTGCCACGCCGGACAGCCCGCAGCCGCTCCCCAGTTGGAGCACCTGGGCCGGGCGCTCATCAAGTTCGGCGCCGACGGTGTGCTGGGACCGCAGATCGAGATACCCCAGGACTTCGCGAGCGAGTACGCGTACGAGTTCCTGAACCTCTACCTGAGCGGGAACCACACCGCGGGAGAGATCAGCCGGGGACTGGTGCGCCGTTTCGCCCAGGACTTCCGCAACCCCCTCGCCCTCACCTACTCACTGCACTGCGGTCTCGACAGCAGACTGGACCTCTCCTCGTGACCCGCACGCGGACGAGCCCCAGGCCCCTGCCCCGGCCCGCGGAGATCGACCTGGACGAACAGGGGAGGATCCGGGCGCCGGGCACCAGCACGCCGGTACCGGCCGCGAGGGTCCGCGAACATCTGGAACGCCATCTGCGGATCCCCGCCTGGGCGAGCGACATCTACGTGTACGTCCACGGCTGGCAGACCGCGCCCGGCACGGCGACACAGACCGCGGCGCGGCTGCTCCGGCACGCGTTGGACCTGCGATCCGCTCGGCCAGGACTGTATCCGGGTGTGGTCACGGGCTACCGGCCCTGGTGCGTGGTGGTCCGCTGGCCCTCCTCCAGCCTGCCCTCTTTGCGGGGCTACCGCAGGATCCGGGACCGAGCCCACGCGATGAGCGCCCAGGGCGTCGGCCAGGCCCCCTACGTACTCGCCCACCTTCTCGGCTATCTGGACGACCGGCGCGCCAATCCGGCCCACCCCTCGGTCCTGGCCAACCGCTCGGGGCAGTACCTGCACCTCGTGGGACATTCCTTCGGCGGGCGGTTCCTCTGCGAGGCGGTGCAGCGGGCGGCCGACCGGCCGCCGCGTCCCCCTGTCCTCGGCTGGAGCACACCCCGGGACCCTCGGCAGCCCTTCACGGTCGACAGCATGCTGGTCTTCCAGATGGCTGCTCCCCGTGACGCGTTCATCCGCCACTTCCCCAGGCTGTTCCCGTCCGGGCAGACCCCGGGCGCGCCGCTTCGGGGACCTCTCGTCCTGACGCACTCCCGCTGGGACCGGGCCACCGGCTTCTGGCATCTGCGCGCGGAAGGAGCCCCCGGCATCGGGCACTCCGGTGCCGGTGCCGCTCCGGTGCCCCCGTTCCCCACCCGGCTGCTCCCCACGAACGCCGTGTATCCGCAGCAGGCACTGGACCACCGCATCGTCAATGTGGATGCCGGCTGGCTCTACCGGGGCGGCAGGCTCACCCGCCTCGCTCCCGCGGGCGCCCACTCGGACTTCCAACGGGCCGAGTCCGCTCACCTGTTGCTGACACTGGCGGAGCGCTCCCGCTGACGCCCGTTCGCTCCGCCGGACCCGGAGCCGCGTTCTCCTCGGCAAGCTCCCGCGCCCGCCGTGCCAGGGCCTGTCGTACGGCGTCCGGGGCGAGGACGCGCAGGGGGGTGGCGAGGCCCAGCAGATAGCGGGCGAGTCCGTCCGCGTCCGGGCCGCCGATGTCCACGAGGGTGGCGTCCGGGCCGTCGGCGCGGTGGGTGCCGACGGTGGCGGGTACGACCCGCAGCGCGTCCGCCATGGGCAGCGGCAGCCGGATGGTGGCCGACAGCGGGTAGGGGCCGTTGGCGGTGTTGCGGGAGACGAGCTGGGCCGGGTCCGGCGGGTCGGTGATCTCCACGGGCCGGCCGGTGGACCGGAGCCGCTCGACCCGGTCGGCCCGGAAGGTCCGCCAGCCCCGGGCCACGTCCCGGGCGACGAAGTACCAGCGCCGGCCGGTGTGGACGAGCCGGTACGGATCGACGTCCCGGACCGTGTGCCGGTCCTGCCCGTCGCGGTACGACAGCCGGGCCCGCTCACCGCGCCGGCAGGCGGCGGCCAGCTCCAGCAGCATGCCGGGCCGGATCCGCGGCTCCTCCGGCCCGGGAAGCCGTACGAGGGCGTCGTCCCACTCCCCCAGCCGCTCGGCGATCCGGGGCGGCAGCACCTGGCGCAGCTTGAGCAGCGCGGACAGCGCGGCCTGGTCCCCGCCGAGGGCTCCGCCGAACGCGGCCTCCCGCAGCCCCACGGCCACGGCCAGCGCCTCCTCGTCGTCCAGGATCAGCGGCGGCACGCGCGAGCCCGCCCGGAGCCGGTAACCGCCCCAGGGGCCGGCGTCGGAGTCGACGGTGTACCCGAGTTCCCGCAGCCTGGCGATGTCCCGCCGGACCGTGCGGTCGGTGACGGCCATGCGCTCGGCCAGCTCGGCACAGGTCCAGGAGGGCCGGGCGGCGAGCAGCGCGAGCAGGCGGAGCAGACGGGCGGAGGCGCTGAGCACGGGCGGAAGTTTTCCACACCGGCTCGCACGACCAGGACAGGAACTGTCCGGGTCACGTCCTACGGTCGTCCCCATGAGTACGGACACCACGTCAACGCCCGCGTTCCGCTATGCCGCCGTCACCTTCGACTGCGCCGACCCGGTCGAACTGTCCCGTTTCTACGGCGAGATGTTCGGCCTCTCCGTCGCCTACACCTCCGACGAGTTCGTCTTCCTGGGCGGCGAGGACGGCGCGCCCGGCCTGGGCTTCAACCGCCTCCCCGACTACCGCCGCCCCACCTGGCCGGACCCGGCCCAGGAGAAGCAGGCCCACATCGAGGTGGGCGTGGACGACCTGGACACGGCCGAGGAGCGTCTGCTGAAGCTGGGCGCGACCAAGCCGGAGGCCCAGCCGCAGCCGGACCGCTGGCGGGTCCTGCTGGACCCGGCGGGGCACCCGTTCTGCATCACGACCCTGGTCTGACACCGGGCCGGACGGCCGGCCCGCCACGGCGACCGCGCTGCTCAACGGCGTTGTCAGTGGCGGGCTTTACAGTCACCGGTATGGCGACTCTTCCCAACCCGCTGCCCAAGCTGGCCACCGACCCCAGTGGGCGTTCCCTCGGCCTTCGGCTGCCGCCCGGCAGGCTGGTGGACGAGACGGACGACGGGCCCTGGCACGAGCCCCTGCTGTGGCATGCGGAGAAGCTCTCCTCGCCCGGCACCTGGAAGGCGCTGGGTCCGCCGGCGGCCCGTGCCGGGCTGCTGCCGGTGCTGGTGGATCTGGCCGGTTGCCGGGGCGGGGTCGAGGACTGGGTGCTGTTGCCCGGCGAGGCGTCGTACCCGGGGGACCACGAGGCCGGGGACGTGCTGTCGGAGTACTGGGCGGAGGAGACCGACGGGCATGCCGGCGAGGAGATCGAGCCGTTCGGCGTGGAGTGGCCGGGGCTCGCGTCCGCCGGGCCCCTGGCCGCCGATCCGGAGAGCCGGGCCGCGCAGGTCGCCGACGCGCTGCATCAGGACCTGAGCACGTGGGCCGAGTGGATGGAGGAGCCGCACCTGGCCCTCGTACCGGCCCGCCGGTCCGCCGACATACCGGCGGCGATCGGCTGGACCGGCGCTCTGGACCACGACGGCGACGTGGCCCGGATCTGCGCGGTGCTGCGGTCGTGGGAGGACCGGTTCGGAATCCGGGTGGTGGCGCTCGGGCCGGACGCCCTGGTGGTGTCCGTCGCGGCGCCGCCCACCGCCCTCGACGACGCCGAGGTGCTGGCCGCCGAGCACTACGCCCTGTGCCCGAACTCCGTGACGCAGAGCGGCCCGGGGAGCGTGGGGGCGTACGCCAAGGAGCTGGTCGGCGCCACGAGCTGGTCCTTCTGGTGGGAGTGAGCCCGAGGCGTCAGTTCCCCTCCGGCGCCGGTTGCCACTCCTCGCCGCCGAGCGGGAAGGCGTACGCCGGGCGGCCGTTGTCGCCGCTGGTGCGGAACGGCCGGCCGGCGTCGTCGATCACCAGCGTGCCGTGCCGGTCCCCGCTGGACCAGGACAGCTCCAGGTACCAGCTGACGTCGTAGGCGGACGCGTCCGCCGTGACGTGGAAGACCTCGGGGTCCGACCGGCTCACCTTGAACGGGAAGTTCCGGCTCCCGGACTCCGGTACGGGCGCGGGGCGCATCGCGTCCAGGGCGACGGTGAAGGAGCGGGTCGGCACGTCGCCGCCGCAGCCGACGCCGGGATAGCCCATGGCGTAGTCGTTCCAGGCGAGCGGGGACCGCTTGCCCGCCATGCGCACGGACAGCTTCTCCAGGACGACGGCCTCCTCACCGGTGCCCTGCACGGTGAAGGTGACGAACTGCTCCCCCGCCGAGACCGCCTGGTGCACGTCCACCCAGGCGGGCGCGTCCTGCTCCAGCGGCGGCGGGGCGACGGCGGTGGGCGGCCGGTCGATCAGGTAGTGCTGGGAGCAGGGGGTCTGCCAGCTGAAGGGGTGCGTGGTGACCGTGAGGGGCGGGGCGGCTGTCGTCCGCCCGGCCGTGGCGGCACCCGAGCCGCCCGCCGGGGTGCCGCCACGGGTGGCGGGGGCCTTGGCGGCGGGTGAGTGCGAGCGGGCGGCGGACCGGCGCGGCATCGGGCTCGCGGCCGTCGGCACCGGCGACGCGCTGTCCCGGGCGGCGGCCTCCCAGGTGGCCGCGGCCTTGCTTTCCCGGTGGTCCCGCTCTGCGTCACCGGAGTGCCCGGAGGGCAGGTTCAGCGCGACCGCCACGGTGCCGAGCAGCGCGGTGACGGTCAGGGCGGCGAGCAGGGCGGCGGGGCGGCGGATCCGGTGCCGGGGAGCGGCCGGCGCCTCCTCTGGCGCCGGCCCGGGGTCCGGTCCGGCCACGGACACCGGTTCAGGTTCAGGTTCAGGTCCGGCCACCGGCGCCGGCACCGGCACCGGCACCGGCACAGGTTCCGTCACCGGCTCAGGTTCCGTCACCGCCACCGGAGACGGCTCCTTCCGCCCCCGCCACGCGTCCGCCAGCACCCACCGCCGGTGCAGCTCCACGAGTTCCTCGGGCGTGGCCTTGCACAGCCGGGCGAGCCGTTCCACGGGCGCGTAGTCCGTCGGAACGGCGTCCCCGTTGCAGTACCGGTGGAGCGTCGACGTACTCATGTGCAGCCGCTTGGCGAGCGTGCCGTAGCTGTGCCCGGAGCGTTTCTTCAACTCCCGCAGCAGCTCCGCGAAACCGCTCTCGGACGTGCCTTCCGACACCGTTTCTCCGTCCCCCCTCGTCCCACCCCGGCGTTCCAGGGAGGCACTGTTCTCGCAGTTCAAAGCCGGTGTGAGCGTTTCAGCGTCCCGGATCCGCGGCCACAGCTGGCCGCCGGGACGGACCCGCCCACAGGCTGTGGTCATCCAAGCACGTCAACCGGCCCAGCCCGAAAGAGGACCTGCCATGCGAACGCGCCATATCCGTCTGCTCGCCGCCACCGGCACCGCCGTCGCCGCCCTCGCGCTCACGGCGTGCGCCAACGGGACCGGAACCAAGGACGAGGGCGCCTCCCGGCCGGCGACCACGACGGCGTCGTCGGAGCAGGCCCCGACGAAGAGGCCCCAGGCCGGCACCGGCGGCCGTACGGCGAACGGCACGCCCGTGGCCCTTACCGACGCACCCGGCGCGCGGCCGAGCTCCTCCCCGGCCGCGCGCGGCACCCAGGGCGGCACCCGCACCGGTACCTCCGGCAGCTCCGTGGTGCTGTGCAACGGCGCGAACACGACCGTCACCGCGCAGCCGGTCGCCCGGCCCCTCAACCACATGCTGATCACCGTGAAGAACACCGGGGGCAAGACCTGCGAGCTGCCGTACTACCCCGTGCTCCGCTTCGACCAGATGCAGTGGGTGCCGCAGGCGGACCGGGACACCCAGCCGCAGGCCGTGGTCTCCCTGGCGCCCGGCGAGTCCGGGTACGCGGGCGTGCTGCTGTCGGCCGCCGACGGCAGCGGAACCGGCGGGATGACGGCCCGCAAGCTGACGGTGGGCTTCCAGGGCCTCACCCCGAACAGCAGCGGCGGCCCGTCCGCGACACCGTCCCTGCCGGCCAAGGGCATGTACTACGACAGCTCGCTGAAGGTGACGTACTGGCAGCAGCGGATGGACGACGCCCTCACCTGGTGACCGGGGACTGGCGCAGCTTCTGGGCCGCCTCGGTGGCCCAGTAGGTGAGGATGGTGCGCGCTCCGGCCCGCTTGATGCCGGTCAGCGTCTCGAAGACGGCCCGGTCCCGGTCGACCCAGCCCTTCTCGGCGGCGGCCTCGATCATGGCGTACTCGCCGGAGATCTGGTAGGCGGCGACGGGTACGTCCACGCTGTCGGCGACCCGGGCGAGGATGTCCAGGTACGGCCCGGCCGGCTTGACCATCACCATGTCGGCGCCCTCGGCGAGGTCCAGCTCCAGCTCCCGCAGGGACTCCCGCCAGTTGGCCGGGTCCTGCTGGTAGGTCTTGCGGTCGCCCTGCAGGGAGGAGGCGACGGCCTCGCGGAAGGGGCCGTAGAACGCCGAGGAGTACTTGGCGGTGTAGGCGAGGATCGCCACGTCCTCGCGGCCGATCTGGTCGAGCGCGTCACGGATGACGCCGATCTGGCCGTCCATCATCCCGCTGGGGCCGACGACATGGGCGCCGGCGTCGGCCTGCACCTGGGCCATCTCGGCGTACCGCTCCAGGGTGGCGTCGTTGTCGACACGCCCCTCGGCGTCCAGCACCCCGCAGTGCCCGTGGTCGGTGAACTCGTCCAGGCACAGGTCGGACATGACGAGCAGGTCGTCGCCGACCTCGGCGCGGACGTCCCGGAGGGCGACCTGGAGGATCCCGTCCGGGTCGGTGCCGGCGGTGCCCTGGGCGTCCTTCTTGGCCTCCTCCGGCACGCCGAACAGCATGATCCCGGAGATCCCGGCCTCCACGGCCTCCAGCGCCGCCTTCTTCAGGCTGTCCCGGGTGTGCTGCACGACGCCGGGCATCGACGCGATCGGCACCGGCTCGCTGACGCCCTCCCGGATGAACGCCGGGAGGATGAGGTCGGCGGGGTGCAGCCTGGTCTCGGCGACCATGCGGCGCATGACGGGGGTGGTACGCAACCGTCGGGGACGCGCGCCGGGGAAGGATCCGTACTTCGTCATGCCCTCTACGCTACGCCCGCCCGTCCTGCGGCTTTGCCGACGCGGTGTCGGACGCGGCACCCCCGAACGGCCCCTCGGGCACCCGGAAAACCCAAGGCACCGCGCGCCTCAGACGCCGAGGACCCGTGCCGTGAAGGCCGCGAGCCCTGCCCGCAGTCGCTCCCTGCCCATGTCGCGGTCCCCGGCCAGGTGTTCGACGAGGTCGGCGCGGACGGCGGCGAGCAGGGCGTGCGCGGCGAAGTCGCCGTCGCCGAGGCCGGGGACCCGCGCCAGCACACCGCGCAGCAGGCCGTGCCACCGGTCGTAGTGGTCCATCCGGTAGGGGCTGTCGCCGGCGGCCGACTCCAGGGCCAGCGCCAGGTGCCGGTTGTCGAACTTGAAGGTCAGCAGGGCGTCCAGCAGGGCGGGGACGCGTTCCAGCGGAGGCGCGGCGGGTCCGAGCGGGGCCGGCCCCTCGGCCACGGCGCGCTCGATCGGTTCCAGCCGGGCCGTGTAGAGCGCGCGGATCAGGCCGGTGCGGTCCCCGAACGCGCGGAACAGCGAGGCCTTGCCGACTCCGGCGGCCGCCGCGACGTCGGCCATGGTGACGTCCTCCGGGTTCGCGCAGCGCGCGAAGAGATCGTCGGCGGCTGCGAGCAGCGCGGCGCGGTTGCGCAGGGCGTCCTTGCGCGGCTTGCGCTCGGCCATGGGGTGTCTCCCGATTGCAATCCGGACCTCGGGTCCGTATTTTCGATTGAAGCGGACCCCGGGTCCGCATTGCCTCATCGTACGAGACTCCCACGAGACGGAGACACCCATGCCCGCGACACCTCCCCTCGCCCCCGGCGACCTCTACCGCCACGGGCTGCGGCTGCTGCTGGACAAGAAGATCGACGACTGGGTCGCCCTGTGGGCCGAGGACGGCGTCATGGAGTTCCCGTTCGCTCCGGACGGCTGGCCCCGGCGACTGGAGGGCAGGGAAGCCGTCGCCGCCTACATGCGCGACTACCCGGACCACATCGACCTGCACGACTTCCCCGAACTGCGCGTCCACGAGACCACCGAGCCGGGGACCATCGTGGTGGAGATGCGCGGGGTGGGCCGACTGGTGCGTACCGGCGCCCCGTTCGACATGACGTACATCGCGGTCGTCGAAGTCCGGGACGGCCGCATCACCGCCTACCGCGACTACTGGAACCCGCTCGCCCTGCAGGACCCCGCGACCGATTTCCCCGGAAGCACCCGATGACGGCCGCGACCGGCTCCGGCACCACGCTGGTCACGGGCGTCACCGGCACCACCGGCAGCCGTACCGCGGCCCGGCTGATCGCCGGCGGGCACCGGGTGCGGGCGGCGTCCCGCCGTGCGAGCCCGGTGGCGGGCGCCGACGCGGTGCGCTTCGACTGGTACGACCCCACGAGCCACGACGCGGCCCTGACCGGCACCGACCGCGTCTACCTGGTCCCTCCCGTGGGCGACCCGGCCCCGGCCGACGTCATGCTGCCCTTCCTGGAGCGGGCCCGCGCCCACGGGGTGCGCCGGGCCGTGCTGCTCAGTTCCTCGGCCATTCCCGCGGGCGGCCCGGCCGTGGGCGCGGTCCACGAGGCGCTGCCCGGCCTGTTCGAGGAGTGGGCGGTGCTGCGGCCCTCGTGGTTCATGCAGAACTTCACCGGCGACCACGCGCACGCCACCGGCATCCGCGAGGAGGGCGTCGTCCGGTCCGCGACCGGAACCGGCCGGGTCGGCTTCGTCGACGCCGACGACATCGCGGCGGTCGCCGCCACCGCCCTGACCGCCGACCCGCCACCCAACACCGACCTCGTCCTGACCGGCCCGGAAACGCTGTCCTACGACGACATCGCGAGGATCTGCACCGAGGTCACCGGCCGTCCGGTCGTCCACCGCGCGCTGACCGCCGGGCAACTGCGGGACCACCTGACCCGGACGGCGGGCATCCCGGCCGCGTTCGCGGCGATGCTGGCGGCCATGGACCGCGCCATCGCCGACGGAGCCGAGGACCGCGTCACCGACACCGTCCTCCGCCTCACGGGCCGCCCACCGCACGGCTTCCGCGAGGTCGTACGACGGGAGGCGGGAGTGCGGGCCGATTCCGCCCGCACTCCCACCTCCCGGCCGACCGAGTAGGCCCGGGGTCCAGGGGGCCGGAGCCCTCCGGTGCCTCAGGTGGTCGAGCGGCGCCTGCGCGCCCCCGGCCGGCGCTCGCTCGGCCGGGTCACCGGGTCACCGGCCTCCAGCGCGGCGGCGCGCCGCTTCATGCCGAAGTCCGCCAGCGCCTCCGCCAGCTTGTGCACGGACGGCTCCGGGGCCATGACGTCGACCCGCAGCCCGTGCTCCTCGGCGGTCTTCGCCGTCGCCGGGCCGATGCACGCGATCACCGTCACGTTGTGCGGCTTGCCCGCGATGCCCACCAGGTTCCGGACCGTGGACGAGGACGTGAAGAGGACCGCGTCGAAGCCGCCGCCCTTGATCGCCTCCCGGGTCTCCGCCGGCGGCGGCGAGGCGCGCACGGTCCGGTAGGCCGTGACGTCGTCCACCTCCCAGCCCAGCTCGATCAGACCGGCGACCAGGGTCTCGGTCGCGATGTCGGCCCGCGGCAGGAAGACACGGTCGATCGGGTCGAACACCGGGTCGTACGGCGGCCAGTCCTCCAGCAGACCGGCGGCCGACTGCTCCCCGCTCGGCACCAGATCCGGCTTCACACCGAAGGCGACCAGCGCCTTGGCGGTCTGCTCGCCCACCGCGGCCACCTTGATGCCCGCGAAGGCACGCGCGTCGAGGCCGTACTCCTCGAACTTCTCCCGGACCGCCTTCACCGCGTTGACGGAGGTGAACGCGATCCACTCGTAGCGGCCCGTCACCAGGCCCTTGACCGCCCGCTCCATCTGCTGCGGGGTGCGCGGGGGCTCCACCGCGATCGTCGGGACCTCGTGCGGCACCGCGCCGTAGGACCGCAGCTGGTCGGAGAGCGACGCCGCCTGCTCCTTCGTGCGCGGCACGAGCACCTTCCAGCCGAACAGCGGCTTGGACTCGAACCACGACAGCTCGTCGCGCCGGGCGGCGGCGGAACGCTCACCGACCACGGCTATCACCGGGCGCCCGCCGTCCGGCGACGGCAGCACCTTCGCCTGCTTCAGCGTCTGCGCGATCGTGCCGAGCGTCGCCGTCCAGGTCCGCTGCCGGGTCGTCGTACCGGCGACCGTCACCGTCAGCGGGGTGTCCGGCTTACGGCCCGCCGAGACCAGCTCGCCCGCCGCGGCGGCGACCGAGTCCAGGGTCGTCGAGACGACCACCGTGCCGTCCGACGCGCCCACCTCCGTCCAGCACCGGTCGGAGGCGGTCCGGGCGTCCACGAACCGGACGTCCGCGCCCTGCGCGTCCCGCAGCGGCACACCGGCGTACGCGGGCACGCCGACCGCCGCCGCGACACCGGGGACGACCTCGAAGGGCACCCCGGCGGCGGCGCAGGCGAGCATTTCCTCCGCCGCGTACGTATCCAGTCCCGGGTCCCCGGACACCGCACGGACGACCCGCCTGCCGCCCCGCGCGGCCTCCATGACAAGATGAGCGGCATCCCGGGCAGCAGCCGGGACGGCGGCGGGTGTTGACGTACCGTCAACGACCGTCAGCTGGGGCGTGCCCGTGCCCGGCGGGGACACCCCGGCGGAGTCCGCGTCCGTCTGCACCACGGAGACGCCCTGCCGCGCGTGCGTCCGGATCACGTCGAGCACCTCGTGCTCGGCGACCAGGACGTCCGCGTGCGACAGCGCCTCCACGGCGCGCAGAGTCAGCAGTCCCGGATCCCCGGGTCCGGCACCGAGGAAGGTGACGTGCCCGTGTTCCGGACCGGCGGGAAGGGTGGTGGGGCTCAATGTGCTCGCTCCCCCATCAGACCGGCCGCGCCCTGGGCGAGCATCTCGGTGGCGAGTTCGCGACCGAGTGCCGTCGCCCGGTCGTGCGTCTGGGGCACGGGACCGGTGGTGGACAGCTGCACCATGCGGGTGCCGTCGGTCGTGCCGACGACGCCGCGCAGGCGCATTTCCTTGACAGTCTGCCCGTCGGCCAGAAGGTCGGCCAGCGCGCCCACAGGTGCGCTGCAACCGGCCTCCAGGGCGGCGAGCAGTGACCGCTCGGCGGTGACGGCGGCCCGTGTGAACGGGTCGTCCAGCTCACCGAGCGCGGCGGCGAGTGCGGCGTCTTGGGCGGTGTTCCCCGCCCTGCACTCGATCGCCAGGGCCCCCTGGCCGGGGGCGGGCAAAACGGTGTCGACCGACAGGAAGTCGGTCACTTCGTCGATCCGGCCGATCCGGTTCAGTCCGGCGGCGGCCAGTACGACCGCGTCCAGCTCGCCGTCGCGGACGTATCCGATCCGCGTGTCGACGTTGCCGCGGATCGGGACCGTCTCGATGTCCAGGCCGTGGGCACGGGCGTACGCGTTCAGCTGCGCCATGCGGCGCGGCGCGCCGGTGCCGATGCGCGCGCCCCGCGGCAGGTCCGTGAACTTCAGCGCGTCGCGCGCGACGATCACGTCCCGCGGGTCCTCGCGCGCCGGTACGGCGGCCAGGACCAGCTCCTCGGGCTGCGCGGTCGGCAGGTCCTTGAGCGAATGAACCGCGAAGTCGACCTCGCCCCTCAGCAGCGCGTCGCGCAGCGCCGTGACGAACACGCCGGTGCCACCGATCTGCGCGAGCGCCTCACGGGAGACATCGCCGTAGGTGGTGATCTCGACCAGCTCGACGGGCCGCCCGGTCACCTGGCGGACGGCCTCCGCCACCTGCCCGGACTGGGCCATGGCGAGCTTGCTCCGCCTGGTCCCCAGCCGCAACGCCTTCTCAGTCATGCCGGTCGGTCCTTCGTGTCTGTGCTGTCCCCGGCCCGGGAGACGGCTGCCACCGTCTCGGGGTCGAGGTCGAACAGGGTGCGCAGCGCGTCGGCGTACCCGGCGCCGCCGGGCTCGGCCGCGAGCTGCTTGACCCGTACGGTCGGCGCGTGCAGCAGCTTGTCGACGACCCGGTGCACGGCCTGGCGGATCTCGCCGCGCTGGCGTTCGTCCAGGTCGGGCAGACGGCCGTCGAGGCGGGCGATCTCACTGGCGACGACGTCGGCGGCCATGGTGCGCAGCGCGACGACGGTCGGCGTGATGTGCGCCGCCCGCTGTGCCGCGCCGAAGGCCGCGACCTCGTCGGAGACGATACGCCGGACCTGGTCCACGTCGGCCGCCATCGGCGCGTCGGCGGACGCTTCCGCCAGGGACTCGATGTCGACCAGGCGGACCCCGGCCAGCCGGTGCACGGCCGCGTCGATGTCGCGGGGCATGGCCAGGTCAAGCAGGAAGAAGAAGGGCGCGGGCCGTTCGGCGACCGGCTCGGGCCTGCGCCGCTCGGGGATCCGGCCGACGGTGGCGGCGGTCGCGGCGAGCGCGGTGATCAGCTCGGCGTCCGCCTCGGGCGTCCGGCGCTCCCGGCGGTCGAGGGTGCTTCCCGCGGCCCAGGCCGCGTGCTGCTCCAGGGTGGCCGCGTCCATGCCGGCGACGGCGGCCTCGCCCATGACGGAGAAGCCGGGCTGTACGGCGGCCAGGTCCAGCGGGCAGTTGTCGTCGGCGCCGATGCCGGTGGGCCGTATCGGGGTCCCGGGCTGCACGGCCTCCGGCTGCACGGCCGTGGCACCGGTGCCGGCGACGGGGGCGCCGGTACGGCCCTCGACCGCGTGCGCGACCGCCTCCGCCGTGAGCACCAGGCCCGTCGCCCCGGTACAGGAGACGACGACGTCGGCACGTGTCAGCTCGGCGGCCACCGCGTCCATCCGCACCGCGCGGGCGGTCACCTCGTTCTCGTCGGACTCGGTGAGGATCCCGGCGAGCCGCTCGGCGCGCTCGAAGGTGCGGTTGGCGACGACGACCTCGGCGACCCCGGCGCGCGCGAGCGTCGCGGCGGCCAGGGACGACATCGACCCGGCGCCGATGATCAGCGCCTTCTTGCCCGCGGCCCAGTCGGGGACGGGCACCCCGACGGCCAGCTGCTCCAGGCCGAAGGTGACCAGGGACTGGCCGGCGCGGTCGATGCCGGTCTCGGAGTGGGCGCGCTTGCCGACCCGCAGGGCCTGCTGGAACAGGTCGTTCAGCAGCTTGCCCGCCGTGTGCAGCTCCTGGGCGCGGGCCAGGGAGTCCTTGATCTGGCCGAGGATCTGTCCCTCGCCGACGACCATCGAGTCGAGGCCGCAGGCCACCGAGAACAGGTGGTGGACGGCCCGGTCCTCGTAGTGCACGTAGAGGTACGGGGTGAGTTCCTCCAGGCCGACCCCGCTGTGCTGGGCGAGCAGCGTGGACAGCTCGGCGACACCGGCGTGGAACTTGTCGACGTCGGCGTACAGCTCGATGCGGTTGCAGGTGGCGAGCACCGCGGCCTCGCCGGCGGGCTCGGCGGCGACCGTGTCCTGGAGCAGCTTGATCTGGGCGTCCTCGCTCAGCGCGGCCCGCTCCAGCACGCTGACCGGGGCACTGCGGTGGCTCAGTCCGACGACGAGGAGGCTCATGCCGGCATCACGGCGGGGACGTCCCCGTCGGGCCCCTGGTCGGCGGAGTCGTCCGCGGTCACGCCACGGGAAGCGGCGGCCGGAAGCGCTCCGTCGCCCGCGGCGGTCTCCTCACCGGCCTTGCGCTGCTCGTGGAAGGCGAGGATCTGGAGTTCGATCGACAGGTCGACCTTGCGCACGTCGACGCCGTCCGGGACGGACAGCACGGTCGGCGCGAAGTTCAGGATGGAGGTCACGCCGGCGGCCACGAGCCGGTCGCAGACCTGCTGGGCGGCACCGGCCGGGGTGGCGATCACGCCGATGGACACGCCGTTGTCCTTGATGATCTTCTCAAGGTCGTCGGTGTGCTGCACGGGGATGCCGGCGACCGGCTTGCCGGCCATCGCCGGGTCGGCGTCGATCAGGGCGGCGACCCGGAAGCCACGGGAGGCGAAGCCGCCGTAGTTGGCGAGGGCGGCGCCGAGGTTGCCGATACCGACGATCACGACCGGCCAGTCCTGGGTCAGGCCGAGTTCGCGGGAGATCTGGTAGACGAGATACTCCACGTCGTAGCCGACACCGCGCGTTCCGTAGGAGCCCAGGTACGAGAAGTCCTTGCGCAGCTTGGCGGAGTTGACTCCCGCCGCCGCGGCCAGCTCCTCGGAGGAGACCGTGGGTACCGAGCGCTCCGACAGCGCGGTCAGGGCTCGGAGGTACAGCGGAAGCCGGGCGACGGTGGCCTCGGGAATCCCTCGGCTACGGGTCGCCGGTCGGTGTGTTCGGCCAGTTGCCACGGTGCTCCTGCGGGTAGAGCGGGGCTGCAGGCGGTCATACGTCCCCAGACCGCCCCGTCGACAGCAGGCTATGTCTTTGTGAACGCGTGCACAAAGATGGTGTCCGATTTGCCCGGCAGAAGTGACCGGGGTCACGCGACTTCTGCACCCTCGCCGGAAACCGGCGCATACGCACCGGTGTCCCTTCGTTACTGGGGGCAAAACCGCACACACTCCTCACGAATCCCGCCCCCGAGACCAAACCGCCGTCGATCCTAAGCGACTTTCCGGCCGGTTTGGACTAGTCGGTCAGTGCCCGGCGCAGACGCTCCTCGTTCACGCGCCAGAAGGTGTGCTGTTCACCGTCGATCAGTACGACCGGGATCTGCTCCCAGTAGCGGTCGTGCAGCTCCCGGTCCTCGGTGATGTCCTTCGGCTCCCACGGCACGCCGAGGTCGCCGCACACCTTCTCGATCACCAGCTGCGCGTCGTCGCACAGATGACAGCCCGGCTTGCGGATGAGGGTGACCAGCCGCGCGCGCGGCTCGGCCCTGCGTCGGAAGAGGGGACTCATACCGGCCATTCTCGCGCGCCCGGCGCCCGTTCCGGATCGCTTCTTCAACGACCCGGTCGCGCAGAGTTCACGACCTCGCGGCCTCCGGTCGCCGGAACCGCGGGGCGAACTGGCTATGCTCACGTCATGGCCGCTCTCGGATGGCTCACTCCCCGTAGGCGCTCCGCCACGGCGCGGAGCGTGTTGGCAGGCGAGGCCTCGGCGGAGGCCGCCCGCAAGTCCTCGCAGGAAGCCTCGCGCGCCACGCCGGAGGAACCGGACTTCCCGGTGATCGGCGACGACCGGGCCGCCGCCTTCTTCGACCTCGACAACACGGTGATGCAGGGCGCCGCGCTGTTCCACTTCGGCCGCGGGCTGTACAAGCGGAAGTTCTTCGAGACCCGCGACCTCGCCAAGTTCGCCTGGCAGCAGGCCTGGTTCCGGCTGGCCGGCGTCGAGGACCCCGAGCACATGCAGGACGCCCGCGACTCGGCGCTGTCGATCGTCAAGGGCCACCGGGTCGCCGAACTGGAGTCGATCGGCGAGGAGATCTACGACGAGTACATGGCCGACCGCATCTGGCCCGGTACCCGCGCCCTCGCCCAGGCCCACCTGGACGCCGGCCAGAAGGTGTGGCTGGTGACCGCGGCCCCGGTGGAGATCGCCCAGGTGATCGCCCGCCGCCTCGGCCTCACGGGCGCCCTCGGCACGGTGGCCGAGTCGGTCGACGGCGTCTACACCGGCAAGCTGGTCGGCGAGCCGCTGCACGGCCCGGCCAAGGCGGAGGCGGTCCGCGCGCTCGCCGCGGCGGAGGGGCTGGACCTGTCCCGCTGCGCGGCCTACAGCGACAGCCACAACGACATCCCGATGCTGTCCCTGGTCGGCCATCCCTACGCCATCAACCCGGACGCCAAGCTGCGCAGGCACGCCCGCGAGAAGGACTGGCGCCTGCGCGACTACCGCACGGGCCGCAAGGCGGCGAAGGTCGGCATTCCGGCGGCGGCCGGGGTCGGCGCGGTGGCCGGTGGCACGGCGGCGGCGATCGCCCTGAGCCGACGGCGCCGATAACCGCCCCCCGGTCCTCGTACCAGCCGCCACAGCCGCCCCGCGCGCGGGAATCGTGCCGCGGCCATTTCAAGGCGCCCCGCTCCTCATCGAAACCGGCCTCATTCCGGTCAACAAGCGATCAGATTGCGCAACTTGACTCGCCATCAAACGGTTACCGATGCGACGCAATCGATGATTTGAGCAACTCGGTGTAGCAGTGCCTGTACGAAGCGTTATTCTCCTCAGACGCAAACCGGTACCCCTCCGTCGCTACGACGGGTGAAAGGTCCCGCACTGCACGTGATGGAAGCTCTGCCTCTGGGAGTCCCGTGTACCCACACGTCGGGGTTGACGCCTCGGGCCTGGCTACGCTGCGCGCAGCAGTCGCAACGGTCAAGGAGACGCTGCGCGGCCTCGTCCCCACCGCGTACGCCGTCCCCGCCTTCGCCGCCGCCGCGCCCGCCGGCCCGTGCTACGCGCTGGCCGACGGCACCGCCGCCGTCGGCAGACGAGGGCGGGCCACGGGCGCGGCCACCGCCCGCCGTCCGGCCGCCGACAGCGACAGCGCCCGGATGATGGACCTGGTCGAACGCGCCCAGGCGGGGGAGGCCGAGGCCTTCGGACGGCTCTACGACCAGTACAGCGACACCGTCTACCGGTACATCTACTACCGCGTCGGCGGCCGGGCGACCGCCGAGGACCTCACCAGTGAGACCTTTCTGCGGGCGCTCCGAAGGATCGGCACCTTCACCTGGCAGGGCCGCGACTTCGGCGCCTGGCTGGTCACCATCGCCCGGAACCTGGTCGCCGACCACTTCAAGTCCAGCCGCTTCCGGCTGGAGGTCACCACCGGCGAGATGCTCGACGCCAACGAGGTCGAACGCTCCCCGGAGGACTCCGTCCTGGAGTCCCTGTCGAACGCCGCCCTGCTCGACGCCGTACGGCGGCTCAACCCCCAGCAGCAGGAGTGCGTGACGCTCCGCTTCCTCCAGGGTCTCTCGGTCGCCGAGACCGCCCGGGTCATGGGCAAGAACGAGGGCGCCATCAAGACCCTCCAGTACCGCGCCGTCCGCACCCTCGCCCGGCTGCTGCCCGACGACGCCCGCTGAACCACCTGACCCCGGGCGACGGCCAACTCACCTACCGTGACCGCCCGTTGCCGCCTTTCTGATCCGGTCATCCGCCGTCCGTAACCCAAGTGCCGCGCCAGTCGTTGTGCGGGATACAGGCTCCCTGTGGTCACGTCCTGGCTGACCCGATCGCTCGATCGTGTGGAAATGCCGTGGGCGTGCAACCCTCAGGACCCCCTGGGGAGTCGACCGTCATGACGAGAGGAGGTGCCGCCAGTGATCGCGAACGTATCGGCGCACCGGCGGGCGAACGCCTTCGCCCAGGCCCTGGAGGAGCAGTCCGCCCGGGACACGGCGGCCGAGCAGTCCGTAGGCCCGGCGGGATCACCGCCGACCACCGAGGAACGGACCGAGCAGGGCGAACTGCTGGCCCTGGCGGCGGGCCTCGGCGCGCTGCCCAGGCCGCAGCTCGATCCCGAGGTCAAGGTCGTCCAGCGGGCCCAGCTGGTGGCCGCGATGGAGGCCATGCTCCAGGAGGGCACGGGGGCGGCGGACACGTCGGTACCGGAGCAGAAAGGGAGCGCGGCGACTTCCTTGGAAGGGCGCTGGCGGGAGACGGGCGGGCGCTCACACCGGGCCAAGGGCGCGCACCGGGCGAGCCCGCTGGGCAAGCTCCGCCCGCGCACGAGACTGACCAAGGGCCTCGCGGCCGGCGGGCTCAGCGTGGGCGTGGCCGCCGGGGCCTTCGGCGGGGTCGCCGCCGCCAGCTCCGACGCCCTGCCCGGCGACTCGCTGTACGGGCTGAAACGCGGCATCGAGGACTTCAAGCTCAACTACCTGACCGACGGCGACGACCAGCGCGGCCAGACCTACCTCGACCAGGCCTCCACCCGCCTCAGCGAGGCCCGGCGGCTGCTGGAGCGCGGCCGGGGCGGCCATCTGGACCATGAGTCCATCGGCGAGATCCGCCGCACCCTGTCCGGGATGCGGCACGACGTCACCGAGGGCCACCGCCTGCTCCACGCGGCCTACGAGGCCGACCCGGACTCGCTCGGCCCCATCCAGGCGCTGTCCACGTTCTCCCGGTCCCACCGCCAGGCCTGGAGCGCGCTCAGCGACAAGCTGCCCACCCAACTGGGCGATGTGAAACAGCAGGTGTCCTCGGTCTTCGACGCCATAGACGAAGAGGTCGCCCCGCTGCAGTCCCTGCTCCCGCAGCCACCCGCCCGGCCGGGCGACGGCAGACACCCGGGCGGCTCCGGCCCGGCGTCCACCGGCTCCTCCGGCAGCCACCGGTCCACCACGCCGAGCGCCGGGAACACCCCGTCCGCCGGCAAGCACACCGGCACGGGCACGCCGAGCGGCCCGGCCACCGGCAGCAGCGGCGACGGGCTCATCGGCGGCGACGCGGGGGGACTGCTCGACCCGCCGAAGACCGGGTCCGACACCACGTCCCCGTCCGCCGGCAAGTCCCCCACGGGCCAGCCGGACGTCACGATCCCCCCGCTCATCCCCGACCTGCTCCCGGGCCTGGGCATCGACAGGGACGACGCGGACTGACGCGGCACGGCCACGGCATCGAGGGCGCCCCTTTCCGAGCAGGGGCGCCCTCGATGCCGTTCAGCGGAGCCCTCAGAAGAACACCGAGCGCCGCTGCACCAACAGCTTGTACAGCGTGTGCTGAATCTGCTCCCGCACCTGATCGGTCAGGTTGAACATCAGCATCGGATCCTCCGCCGCCTCCGGCGGATACCCGTCCGTCGGAATCGGCTCACCGAACTGGATCGTCCACTTCGTGGGCAGCGGAATCGCACCCAGCGGACCGAGCCAGGGAAACGTCGGCGTCAACGGGAAGTACGGGAAGCCCAGCACCCGCGCCAGCGTCTTGGCGTTGCCGATCATCGGGTAGATCTCCTCCGCCCCGACGATCGAGCACGGAACGATCGGCACACCCTGACGCAGGGCCGTCGAGACGAAGCCGCCCCGGCCGAACCGCTGGAGCTTGTACCGCTCGCTGAACGGCTTCCCGATCCCCTTGAAGCCCTCCGGCATCACCCCGACCAGCTCCCCCTGCCCCAGCAGCCGTTCCGCGTCCTCCGCGCAGGCGAGGGTGTGCCCCAGCTTGCGGGCCAGCTCGTTGACCACCGGCAGCACGAAGACCAGGTCGGCGGCGAGCAGACGGAGATGGCGGCCGGCCGGGTGGTGGTCGTGCACCGCCACCTGCATCATCAGCCCGTCCAGCGGCAGTGTCCCGGAGTGGTTGGCGACGATCAGCGCCCCGCCCTCGGCCGGGATGTTCTCGATGCCCTTCACCTCGACCCGGAAGTACTTCTCGTACACCGGCCGCAGCAGCGACATCAGGACCTGGTCGGTCAGCTCCTCGTCGTAGCCGAAGTCGTCGACCTCGTAGTCCCCGGTGAGCCGGCGCCGCAGAAAGGCCAGCCCGGCCGCCACCCGCCGCTCCAGGCCGCCGTCCCGCCCGCCGGCCTCCGCCGGCTCCAGCGGCTCCTCCTCGCGGCTCACAGGACCATCCTCCCGCGCCCGCTCCCGCCCCGGCAGGGGCTGGACCGCACCCATCTCACCCGGCTCCCCGAGCGCACCGCGCCGGCTCCCCCCGCTCCGCCGCCGCGGCTGACGCTGTGCGGCGCTTCCGCGGGACCGGTCGTCGTCGAACGGAATGACCTTGGCGTCCGCCATATTGCCGCTCTCCTCAGTTGGCGCTGTGCGTCTGGGGGTGGCCGCCCGCCCTCGCGGTCAGGGCGGCGACCCGGTCGACGGCCCCCGCCAGGGTCTCCGGCGGCAGCAGCCCGGCACCCTGGCCGCGCGCGAAGTCCGCGAAGGTCTCGGCCGTCGTGTAGCGGGGCGTGAAGCCCAGCGTCTCGCGCATCTGGACGGTGTCCACGACCCGCCCGTGGGTGAGCAGCCGGATCTGTTCCGGCGAGAAGTCCGTCATACCGAGCGTACGCACGAGGGAGCCGGCCCAGGTGACCGCGGGCAGCAGCAGCGGCACCGTGGGCCGCCCGAGCCGCCGGGAGCACTGCGAGAGCAGCAGCACGCCGTCCCCGGCGATGTTGAAGGTGCCGCTGTTCAGGGTGCCCCGGCGCGGCTCGTGCGAGGCGATCCTGAGCACCTCGATGACGTCGTCCTCGTGCACGAACTGCAGCCGTGGGTCGTAGCCGAACACGGTCGGCAGGACGGGCAGCGCGAAGTACGAGGCGAGCGGGGTGTCCGCGGCCGGCCCGAGGATGTTGGCGAACCGCAGCACGCACACGGCGACGTCCGGGCGCCGCCGGGCGAACCCGCGCACATAGCCCTCCACCTCGACGGTGTCCTTCGCGAAGCCGCCGCTGGGCAGCGACTTGGGCGGGGTCGTCTCGGTGAACACGGCCGGATCGCGCGGCGCGGAGCCGTACACGTTCGTACTGGACTTCACCACCAGCCGCCGCACGGTCGGCGACTTCTGGCAGGCGCCGAGCAGCTGCATGGTGCCGATGACGTTGGTCTCCTTGACCGTGGCCCGGCTGCCGCCGCCCAGGGCCGTGCCCGTGACGTCCAGGTGGACGACCGTGTCCGCGCCGGTCTCGGCGAGCACCCGGGCGATGGTCGGCTGCCGGATGTCGGCCTGGATGAAGTCGGCGCCACCCAGGTGGTGGGCCGGCGGCACCGCGTCCACGGCGATCACACGCTCGACCTCCGGGTCCCGCTGGATCCGCCGCACGAACCGGCCGCCGAGCTGCCGGGCGACTCCGGTGACGAGCACGATCCGTCCCAAGATCAGCGCCTTCCTTCCCGCGTAACCGGTATCCCGCGTTCCCCGTGTGCGGCCAACCTAGCCGGTCGATGGTGCGCTGTGATGACCCCAGGTGTGCCTGGCGACGGAAATTCCCCCATCGGTATATGCCTGTGGCCCCCCACCACTGATGGTGGGGGGCCACAGGGCCACACTGTCGCGGCGCCGCTTACTTCTTGTTGCGGCGCTGAACGCGCGTGCGCTTGAGCAGCTTGCGGTGCTTCTTCTTGGCCATCCGCTTGCGCCGCTTCTTGATAACAGAGCCCACGACTACCCTCGCTCACTTCTCATCACTCGGTTGTTTGGGCGCCATGGGCCCACACGACCTACGAGGGGCTAGCCTACCCAACCGAGCGCCGAGGTCGTAATCGAGGGGCACCCCCGGGTCGCCCAGGGGTTGTCGTCAGGCCGTCTCCACCCCCACATAGCTGTCGCGGAGGTACTCGTGTACCGCTTGTTCCGGGACGCGGAACGACCGCCCCACCCGGATCGCGGGCAGATGACCGCTGTGCACCAGGCGGTACACGGTCATCTTCGACACTCGCATCACCGAGGCGACCTCCGCCACGGTAAGGAACTGAACCTCGTTCAGAGGCCTCTCGCCAGCTGCAGCCATGACACACCTGAACCTTCCGCACTCGACGGCCACCGGCTTCCCCTTCCGGTGACTCTTCGTCGTTGCGTGCTCACTCCCCAGACTAGGGGCGGGTGATGCGAGTGGGGAAGAGGTGCACCCATCGGCGGCCTACTGTGACAGACACGCTCGATCGAGTACGTAGCGGATCAGCGGCCGGTAGTGAGCAGACCGCACTGCGTCATCAACCGGAACGGCGACGGACACCCGTCCCTCGGCCTCCCCCACGAACAGCGCGGGATCATCCGTGTCGGCCAGACCGATGGCCTCGAACCCCAGCTGACCAGCACCGCAGACCCATCCGTGGTCCCCGACGACCAGCTCCGGCAGCGGCCCGCCGGCCTGCGCCGCGGCGTCCAGCGCGACCCGAACCGGCAGCGGCGAGTGGCTGTGGGCGCCCGGCTCACAACCGGGGCGCCCGCCCGCCGGTTCCCGCACCAGGGCAACCCCTCGTACGTAGTCGAGGCGATGGGTACGTAGGCCGAACCGGGTCAATATGTCGACACAGCGACCCTGCGCCGGGGTGAGGACCTCACATCCCGCCGCCGACAACGCGTCCGCGAGACCGGCGTAGAAACCGAGCAGCGGACGCGGGTGCCCGGTGCCGAGCAGCACGGGCGCACCACGCCGGGCCACCTCCCGGATCCGCCCCGCGAAGGCGTCCAGCGCGGCGAGCGTCCGCTCCGGATCGATCACATCCGGTCCGGAAATGTACCGGGGATCGGCCGAAACCCCGCACTTCTCCGCCATCAACCCGAGCAAGTCCCGGACTCCCCATGCCCCTTCGGGATCGATCCCGATCAACACGCGTGGATCCCGGGCGGCGAACAGCCGGTAACTCCGCAGGCTGTCCTCCCGCGAGGTCGCCACCACCCCGGCCAGCCGGGCGGCCACCAGATGCGCGCGGAGACGGGCGGCGGTCGACACGGATGCGATGGTGGCCCATTGGGGGTGCGGGAGGGACGGAAACGCCGGAAGTCCGCACGGTTGGCCTAATGCCGGCCGACGGGCGGGTGCGAGCAACCGTCAGGGAAGAAGACCGCGCAACGGGAACACGGCCCGCCGGGTCGCCAGCACGGCCTGGTCGACCCGGTCGGCGGGGTCGTACCCCTCCTCCCAGGACGCCCACGACACCGGCCACAACCCGTCCGTCATCCGCCACGGTCCCGACTGCCGCGTCCGGGCGAACACGTCCTGCCGCCATGCCTCGGGGATCATCGCCTCCGGAGCGACCGGCTTCCCGGCCGCGATCCCCACCAGATGCGTCCACGACCGCGGAACGACGTCCACCACCGCGTACCCGCCGCCGCCCAGCGCGACCCACTTGCCCCCGGCGTACTCGTGCGCCAGATCGTGACAGGCCACCTGCACCGCCCGCTGCGCGTCCAGCGAGACCGCCAGATGCGCGAGCGGATCCTCGAAGTGCGTGTCGGCCCCGTGCTGGGTGACGAGCACCTGCGGCCGGAACTCCGCGAGCAGCTCCGGCACCACGGCGTGGAAGGCCCGCACCCACCCCGCGTCCCCGGTCCCGGCCGGCAGCGCCACGTTGACCGCGGCCCCCTCCCCCGCGCCCGCCCCGGTCTCCTCCGGCCACCCGGTCTGCGGGAACAACGTACGGGGATGCTCGTGCAACGAGATGGTCAGCACCCGCGGGTCCTCCCAGAACGCGGCCTGCACCCCGTCCCCGTGGTGCACGTCCACGTCCACGTAGGCGACCCGCTCGGCCCCCAGCTCCAGCAGCCGCGCGATGGCGAGCGACGCGTCGTTGTAGATGCAGAACCCCGACGCCCCACCGGGCATGGCGTGGTGCAGCCCGCCCGCGAAGTTCACGGCGTGGTCGGCGTCCCCCCGCCACACCGCCTCGGCCGCGCCCACCGACTGCCCGGCGATCAGCGCGGACACCTCGTGCATCCCGGCGAACGCGGGATCGTCGACCGTGCCCAGCCCGTACGAGCCGTCCGCCCCCGCCGGATCGGCCGACGCGGCCTTCACGGCGTCGATGTAGTCCTCCCGGTGGACCAGCCGGAGCGTGGACTCGCCGGCCGCTTTCGCCGCGACGACCTCCACCTCCCGGTCGAGCCCGAAGGCACCGACCAGCCGACGGGTCAGCTCCAGCCGGACCGGATCCATCGGATGGTTCCGACCGAAGTCATAGCCCGTTACTGCCTCGTCCCACATCAGCTGTGCGCGGCCGCTCATGTCCGCCACCGTATCGGTCCGGTTGAGCGGCGAACGACCTGGCGTACCCCAGTGTCACCAGCACCAACACCATCGGCACGAGCATGGCCCCCCGATAGCTCCACGCGTCACCGAGCGCGCCCACCAACGGTGCGCCGATCAGGAAACCCACGTAGTTGAAGATGTTCAGCCGCGCGACCGCCGCGTCCGAGGCCCCGGGGAACAACCGTCCCGCCGCCGCGAACGTCTGCGGCACCAGCACACACAACCCCAGGCCCAGCAGGGTGAACCCGAGCATCCCGGCCCACGCGCCGGGCGCCACGGCCACCACCGCGAACCCGCCGGCCGCGACCACCGCGCCGAGCCGTACGACCGCCACGGCCCCGAACCGCCGCACCCCGAGGTCCCCGACGGCCCGCCCCACGAGCGTGGTCACCATGTACACGTTGTACGGCACGGTCGCCAGCTGCTCCGAGCTGCCCAGCACGTCCTTCAGATACTTGGCGCTCCAGTTGGAGACGGTCGAGTCCCCGATGTAGGCGAACATCATCACCAGGCACAGCGGCAGCAGCAGCTTGAAGACGACGTTCCTCTGCTCAGCGGTCCGCTCCGGAGCGGGCAGGGGCTCCCCGTCGACATACCACCGGCTCCCCATCAGCGTCGCCGGCAGCAGAACGGCCACCACCGGCAGATACGACACCCACAGCGCGAGGTGCCAGTGCGCCCCCGCCCAGGCCAGCGAGGCCCCCAGGATCGCGCCCAGGCTGTAGACGGCGTGGAAGCCGAGCATGATGCTGCGCCCGTACGACCGCTGGAGGCTGACGCCGAGCATGTTCATGGACGCGTCCAGCGCGCCCACCGCCAGGCCGAACACGCCCAGCGCCACGGCCAGTACGGCCACCTGTCCGTGCCCGCCCGCCCCGACGCCGAGCAGCGCCAGCAGCACCACCGGCTGGGACCAGCGCAGCAGCCGGCTGGGCCGTATCCGCTTCACTAGTTGTTCGGTGCTCACGCTGCCGACCCCGGCGAGGACCGGCACGGCGGCCAGGAAGACCGGCAGCAGCGCGTCGGAGACGCCGTACCGGTCCTGGATGGCCGGGATGCGCGTCACCAGCAGGGCGAAGGCGACACCCTGGGCGAAGAAGCTGAACGCCAGGGAGGCCCTACCGCGCAGCAGCACATCAGTCATGGCGGCGAGAGTAGGGCCCCGGGCTACCGCTGGGTAGATCCAGTCAAAGATGAAATTCCCTCAGCTTCGGTCCGGGCTTCGGCTCACCCGGCTTGGGCTCGGTGATCAGGCGGCGACGGCCACCGCGGGCCGCTCCGCCCGGCCGGCCTCCACTTCCGCCGCGAGCATCCGCTCCATCGGTCCCACGGCCAGTCCACCGCTGACCACCATCCCGATCGCCATCGCGGCGATCAGGATGACGGAGCCCAGCCACACCATGGTGCCCACGGGGATGGTGTAGGCACCCACGACCCGTACGACGCACTCGGCGAGCAGGGCCAGCCCCCACACCATGGAGAACGTCCGCTCCCTGGACCGGAAGGCCGCGGACTCGTCCGCCGCCCCGGACACCAGCCGCTGCCAGGCGGCTTCCCTGGCCGCGTCGCCCTTCACGACGAAGGGCTTCATGCCCGCGGTCATCATCGGCTTGCCGAGCCGGACGGACACCAGGATGCCGATGGCCACCGTGCTGCTGACCCCGCTGTCCTTGGCCAGCATCAGCCGCGGGTCGCCCGAGACGAAACTCAGCAGCAGGGACACGACGTTCACGGCGAGGATGAGACCCGCCAGCGCGTTGGTCCTGCGCTCCCTGACGATTCCCCATACGGTCCGCACCGCCGGTACGACACTGCTCCAGGCGAGCGCAGCGAAGGTGCTCACCCCGAAGGCGTCCTTGAAGAGGTAGTACGAGCCGAGCGGCAGCGCCACATCGATGAGCAGCGGCTTGACGTTGTCCAGCACGCTCGGCTTCCGGCCCTGGTTCCCCGTGTTCTTCGTCATGCCCTCAGCTTCGCCCCCGGGCCGGGGCCGCCAGTAGAAACGATCGTCCGGAGCTGCGCATGACATATGTCAGCCCGCACGGTCGACCGGGGTCATACCAGCAGGTCGGGCAACTGGTCCATGCGGGAGAAGAGTTGCCCGGCACGCGTGAGCTTCGCCGCCGGCGTCATCGCGGTGAACCCGTACACGTCCATCCCGGCCGCCACAGCCGCCTGGACGCCCAGCGGGGAGTCCTCCACGACCACGCACCGCTCGGGGGCCACGCCCATCCGCTCGGCGGCGTGCAGGAACAGGTCCGGCGCCGGCTTGCCCC
Organism: Streptomyces sp. NPDC052721; assembly: GCF_040678315.1. Lineage (NCBI taxonomy): Bacteria > Bacillati > Actinomycetota > Actinomycetes > Kitasatosporales > Streptomycetaceae > Streptomyces > Streptomyces sp. NPDC052721. Next base: position 42,595 of record NZ_JBFATL010000062.1, read on the forward strand.
GCCCGACGTCCTCCGAGCTGAAGATGCGCTCCTTTGGGAACCACCGGTCGAGCCCGGTCGTCCGATGCCCCACCCGGATCCGCGCGTGACTCCCGGAGGAGGCCACGCAGTACGGCACTCCGTCCGCGGCGAGCTTCTCCAGTACGCCGGTCACACCGGGTACGGGCCGCAATTCCCGCTCGAAAGCGGCGAACACCCGGGTGTGGAAGACCTCGTCGAAATCCACCGGCAGCCGCTGTCCCGTCCGCTCCAGGATCAGGTCATGGATCCGGTGCGTCGCCGACCCCATGTAGTCGCGGATGGAGTCCTCGTACGAGGTCGGGTGCCCCAGCTCGGTCAGATAGGCGGCCAGGAGTCGGTTGGATATGGGCTCGCTGTCCACGAGGACACCGTCGTTGTCGAAGATGACGAGGTCGTAGCGCATGGAATCACCCTAAACGCAGAAAACCCCCGCACCGAAGTGCGGGGGTTCCCTCAAAAATTGTTCGGCGGCGTCCTACTCTCCCACAGGGTCCCCCCTGCAGTACCATCGGCGCTGTGAGGCTTAGCTTCCGGGTTCGGAATGTAACCGGGCGT
>NZ_JBFATL010000063.1:0-32344 GCF_040678315.1 Streptomyces sp. NPDC052721
TACTCGGGGTCGGTCCACGCCTTCGCGACGACCTTGGCGCCGTTGAGCGGGCCCACCTGGGTCTCATAGGTGGTGATGATCCCGTCCATCACCTTGGGGTCGATCAGTCCCCGCTCGGTGAGCAGCTGCTCCAGTGCCTCCGTGCGCAGGGAGACGGGTGGGCGCTTGCCCGTACCGCTGTCGGTGGTCATGAGGTGGTCTCCAGGTAGCTTTCGAACATTTCGATGGTGAGTGCGAAGGGCTCGGCGTCGGCGCCCCACAGCTCGCGCGAGTCGAACCGCACCGAGTAGACGTGCTGCGGGTTCTCGCCCTGGAAATGGGCGTTGGTGTCCGGCAGTACGTGGCCCGGCTGGATGCGTTCGACGACACCGACGTGTCCGCGGACGTAGGCGGGCAGCCGGGTGTGGCCGGGCACCGACACGGACCGTGTCCATACCCGCTCGCCCACGGCGAACACCGGCGGGGTGTCCACTGGGCGCAGCGAGCCGGAGCCGATCGGCGCCGCGGTCGGCGCGTAGTCCGGCCGGGGCTCGGGCACTGGGGGTTCGTCCACCTGGCCGCCGTCCAGGTTGCGGGCGCGGGCGTCGATCGCGCCCGGAGCCAGGGTGGCACTGTCGGTGAGCATCAGCTCCGCGCAGTTCAGCCAGCGCCCGTAGTAACCCTCGTCCAGGTAGGCGGTGCGGTCCAGGCGCTCGAGCGCGTGCCGGAAGGCGTCCGCGTTGTAGCCGCCGCACGCGATTCGGCTGGAGAGGAGGGCCAGGGCGAACGCGCGGCCCTGCCAGGGTTCCGCGAACACCGGCTCGTCACGCTTCGGTGGATGAAGGGGTCCCCATCCCGGGGTGCCCCCCATGTCGGCAAGACCGTCCATGACAACAACCTTTCACAGTCCGCAAAACGGAAAAATGTACTCGTTCCAGGTGCGTGACACCGTCGAGATCACGGCCCGCACCGCGAGGGGGTCAGAGCGGAACGCTCTACGATCCTTCGCGGGCTTTCCTCGTGGGCGACGATGGCGACAGACCCCCAGGGTCCGGTCGGTGCGGCTGTCGGCCGCCAGGCCGGTCGACCGACGGTCCAACCTGTGCCTCACCATCAGAATAGGAGCATATGCTCCTATCTGTCAAGCGTCGCGCCGCCGATTCGTTGGCCGGACGGTCATCCCGGCTCGTGAGGCTTCATGTGCGGAAGAGGATGGGCTCGTGGGGCTGTCTGCGGGTTCGAACAGCGCCCGGCCCGGGATGTGGACGGACAGCACCCGTCGGCAAGGCCCCGGCCACCGGTTCACCGGTTCACCGGTTCACCCGTGGCTGGGGAGCCGGGGAACTTCGTAGTGCGCCTTGGTCACCACGGCGCGGACCAGTGGCGAGCGCGCCCGCGGTGTCCCTCCCCGTTCCTACTGCTCACGTCAGTGAGTCAACCGCGGTGGCGCGTCACCGCGCCTCTCAGGGCATCGTTCCTTCGAGCCGCAGGTTGCTGAGGTCGATCGAGACGAGCAGTTCGTCACGTAGCGGCGAACCTGCGGTGTCCCGTCGGTAGGCACGCCGCGCGGTCGGGAACCGCACACCATCGACGTCGACGAAATCGTGCACATACTGTGCGGCGGCCAGATCACCCGCGATGTCGACTTCGTAGTCATGGCGACGCAGGAGGTTGTCCGGCCCGAAGTAGAAGTCCTGGACCCTGCTGTGGCCCGCGAAGGACGCGGGGAAAGTCGCCCGCAGGCCTCGCCAGCGCTCGCCGTCCTCCCACAGCGGTTCGAGCACCGAAGTCTCGACACCGGGCATGGCGAGGAAGAACGGGGTGGTGAGATAGGTCCACAAGGCGTAGCCGTTGAAGTAGGCACGGTCCAGCGCGTCCCAGGGCGTCGACAACGTGTGGCCGTCGAACGACGCCCTGGGGCTGAGACGCTCCGCGACGATCCGCCCGTCCAGCTTCTCGATCGCGATGCGGTCGGGTGTGAAGTCGGTCCGCTGGTCGGACGCGCCGAAGGGGTGGACCGACGCGTGCTGGGCGTGCGCGGTCACGGTCATCTCCCGGGGATCGGCATCCTGGACGACGCCCTTCATCACCCATAGCCGACCGCCGGTGACGATCGTGGCTCTCACCGTCTGTACCAGACTCCACCGCTCCAGCCCGCCGTGCGCCGCGAGCACGTCGTGCAGCAACGGGTTTCCTTGTGTTTCCTGCGCGTGCATGGTGATAACGCTCCCCTCGGTGAAACGGGATGATCGGATGTGCCGGACCACGCCGGTGCCGGGTGTCGCCGACGGCCGGCCGGGACAGCGGTGGTGCCGCGTCGCCATGCAGGCGGTGCGGACCGCGCACAGCGTCCCGACGAACCCGTCGCCTCGCGTGGCACCCGCACGCCCCGACAGAGGCCTTGCGGGCCGCGATGAACACGACGGTCCATGACCCGCACGGGTGCGTCCTCTTCCCACGGGTCGATCACCTTCTGGAAGAGCGGGTGTCGCGGGACATGCGACGGGCCAACCGAGCGCCGGCCGCAAGGCCCGATCCGAGGGGAGACATGGCACCCTGCGCGAGGGCGTGCGCGGGCGCTCACTGACGCACAGGTCCGCGTCGGATCCCGGCCGTCCGACACGATAGGAGCGTATACTCGCAATCTCGGGTCGGCAATGGTCTGCCGTCCGGGACGGTCCCGGAACGCCGACCGCGGAGCAGGCCTCCGGTCTCCTCCGGTCACGGCCGGAGCGCAGCACAAGTCCCGCCCGGCGGAAGGCTGGCACGCTGTCCCGCCTGCCGCGAGTGAGATGGGACCGCGGCCCTCGAACGACGTGCTCATGGACTTCACCCTCACCCCCGAGCAGCGGGACCTGCGCGACGCGGTCCGCGCCCTGCTGACCGGGGCGTACCCGACCACTGAAGACCGGCGCAAGACCACGGAAGCCGCTCCCGGCTTCGCCGAGCACGTCTGGTCGCGACTGGCCGACATGGGCATCCTCGGGCTGCCCTTCCCCGAGGAGCACGGCGGCATGGGCGCCGGCCCCGTCGAAGTCGGCCTGGTGGCCGAGGAGATGGGCCGCGTCTCGCCCCCGAGCCGTTCACCGACTGCACCGTACTGGCGGGCGGCCTCATCACTGCGGAAGGCACCGGCCGGTAGAAGGGCGAGCTGCTGAGCGGCCTGGCGGACGGATCCCTCATCGCCGCCTTCGCGCACACAGAACCAGGCAGCCGCCGGGAGACCCGGGCCCTCCAGGTCCGGGCCCGTGAGCACGACGGCACATGGACCCCGTCCGGTACGAAGGACACGATGCCCCACGGCACCCGGGCCGATCTGTTCGTCGTCGGCGCCGCGACCGACGCCGGTACCGGACTCTTCCTGGTCCCCGCCGAACAGGCCACCCGCCACGGCTACCGCACGTACGACGGCGGCCACGCCGCTGCGCTCACCCTGGCCCTCACACCCGCCACCCCGCTCGGCACCCCGGGAACCGATCACACGTCCATGATCGATCGCGTCACGGCGCACGCCCTGGTCGCCCAGTGCAGGGAAACGATCGGTGCCATGGACAGTGCGCTCCGCATCACGACGGACCACCTCCGCTCCCGCCGCCAGTTCGGCGTCGCCCTCAGCACCTTCCAGGACCTGCGCTTTCGGGACCGCTGGAGGCCAGGAGAGCACCTCCAGCGAGCGCTGCGGAAACACTGGCGGTTGCTATGCGGTGCATCAGCTTGTTCATGGCTTCTTCCTTTCGTTACCGGCCCATCGTCGTGACCGCCGCGGCTCGCGGTCGGCGTCCGTGCCGGCTGACGTGGAGGTCTGCGTTGCTTGTTTCGTTCGGCTCAGTCGTTGTTCGGGGCGGGAAAGGAGGGTGGTGGCGGCCAGCTGGGTCATGGCAGCCAGTCGGTGTGGGGGGGTGCCCCCTGGGCGATATCAGCTCGTGCTGGTCCGGCTGCCTGCGTGGTTCCAGCGACGTTCGACCTTGGCGAAGTGCCAGTAGCCCAAAGCGCAAGCCCACACGGCCACGAAGACGCCGACCATGACGAACCCGGCATTGTTCAGGTCGATCCCGGAGATCCAGCCGGTTGCCGGGTCGGTCAGGCGAAGCTGGTCGTGCAGGCAGCCGACCAGTTCGATCGTGCCGATCAGGAAGGCAACCGTGATGGACAGGCCGGTGATGGTGAGGTTGTAGTAGACCTTGCGGACCGGGTTGGAGAATGCCCAGTGGTATGCGAAGTTCATGAACGTGCCGTCAAGGGTGTCGAACAGGCTCATGCCAGCGGCGAACAACAACGGCAGGCAGACGATCGCGTACCACGGCAGTCCAGCTGCGGCACCGGATCCGGCCATCACCATGAGCGTGACCTCGGTGGCCGTGTCGAATCCGATCCCGAACAGCAGCCCTATCGGAAACATCTGCCCAGCCCGGGAGACGGACCGGGTGAGCCGGCCCAGGATGCGGTTCATGAGGCCACGGCTGTCCAGGTGCTTGGCCAGCTCATGCTCGTCGAACTGCCCTGCGCGCATCGCCCTGAATACCCGCCATATGCCGGCCAGCGCCACCAGGTTGAGCGCGGCGATCAGATACAGGAAGCCGCCGGATGCCACCGTGCTGATGAGACCCAGGTGGTGACGCGTGCTGGAGTCGTCGCTGGCAAGGGTCGTCGTGAGCCGCGCGCCCGCGGCGATCCCCACCGCCAACAGCACCACGACGGTGGAGTGGCCCAGTGCGAACCAGAAGCCAACGGAGAGCGGGCGCTTGCCGTCCGCCATGAGCTTGCGGGTGGTGTTGTCAATGGCGGCGATGTGGTCGGCGTCGAAGGCGTGCCGCATGCCGAGGGTGTACGCGGTCACGCCGAGCCCGAGGCCGAAGACCTCCGTACCCGCTTTGTAGTGGTGTGGAACCACGAGTGCCGCCAGGATCCCGAACGCCACCAGGTGCAGTGCCGCGATCACAGCCAGAAGCCCCCCGGCGCGCCACCAGTCACGGCGCTCCCAGCGGATGGTCTGGGCAGCCGGTGCCGCGCCGGCGCGGACAGCGGTCTGGGAACGCGTTACGGGTGGAGTCATGGGGGGTCGGCCTCTCCAGTGACTTACGGGGGATCTCGTGCGGTACGGCGGCCGGAATTCCGGATGGCACATGAAACTTCCGGAGTGCTGGGGGTGCCGGGGAGGTCCAGTGCCCCCTGCCGATGGCAGGCCAGCGGGGTGTGCGCTGGGGGGATGCCGTTCCATAATACGAGCATATACTCGTAATCGATGGTTCGCCAGCCCGTCCGCAGACAGGCCGTCTCCTCGACCCGGCTCAGCGACACCACGCCCCGCCTCGTCACTGCACGCCGCGCTGCCCCCATGGGCCCCCTCCCCCATGAGCCGCTCATCGCCGTCCGCGCCCTCGCGGTCGACGACCCGGTCGAACTCACCTGCACCATCGCCCGTGCCGGCCTACCCGAACCCGTGGTGACCCTCCCCGACGGCACCTCATCCACCCTCCCCGTCCCTCCAGGCCCGCCGCTGGCCGCCATGGACACCGCCCCCTTTCCCGCGACGACGACCTCGCTGCCCGAGGGAAGCGGGCTCGAGATGGATACTGCCGCCCTTGCCTAGGAGGCGTAGCGCCCACAGGTTCACCGCGCCCCCTCCTGGACGACGGCCGACCAGTTCAGCACCTACTCCGCCAGCCAGTGCAGACGCTGCTGGCAGGACTCCGCGGTACTGGTGGCAGTCATCTGGGACACCGTCATCTGCGACATGCCCACCAAGCACTCCGGCCGCCGCGCTCCTTCGCGACAGCGGCCACCACGGTGGCAGCCACCAGGTGGTCCGGCGACACAGGCATTGCGAAGTACATCCTTGCGACGCCCTCCAGTGCTGCCGCCACGGCCTCGGGCCGGGTCAGGTCGCCGATGACGACATCTGCGCCGATCGCGCGCAGTTTGGCCGCGCGATCGTCGTCACGGCGAACCAGCACCCGCACGGGCACGCCCTCTTCCCGGAGCTGCTCGAGAACCGTGCGGCCGGCACTACCGGCGTTGCCGATGAGAACGTCGCTGCCATCCATGCGTCAAGCGAGCCTGTCGTAGAAATCCTTGGCCCGGTCGACGCCGGACACGGGCAGCACGATGGCTTCGAGTCTGAGGTCCACGAGAGGTCTCCGTTCGGAGAGGAACGACTGCCCGGGCCGGCGTGGGCAGTTCACTCCCACCGCCCTCACGGGTGAGCGGGCCGCTTCGGTCGTGGCTGACGCCTACGCCTACGGGGACCGTGGCCGTCCATTACAGCCACCATGGTGGCGGGGTGTGCCGTCAGCTACCGCAGCGGTCTAGCCATTGCCACCCGGGAATTAGGAGCATATGCTCCTAGCTGTGGAGGAGGGATGCCTCCTGCCACACGAAGGCGACACGCTCCGCGCTGCGGCCCGGCGACCCGCCGTGTCCACCGGCGCGACTGCGAGCCTTCCCGAGAACACAGGAGTCTTCATGATCACGTCTGTCAGGAAGAAGGCGCTGGCCGCTGCGGCGGTGACGGCCCTGGTCGGCGGTTTTACCGCCGCGGGAGCAGTCTCCGCCGATGCGGCCACGCCGGAGTGCGGCGACAGCTGTATCCAGATCTACAGCGTCCGGTCCGGCACCGCGCAGCAGCCGAACCTGGTGGAGACGGTGTACGGGGGTGAGGCGAGGGCGGGCCAACCGACCGTGATGCGCCCCGTCAGCACCTCCGATCCGGCCGGAGACATCGTCGGGCACCGCGCGGGCCCGGTGTCCGACTTCTACAAGGACGGCCTCGTGTCCGCCGAGGTGAACCGGCACTACGGCAGCCTGCGCGCCGTGGAGGTCGAGTTCGCGCCGCACGGCACACGCACGGGGCTGTGTGCCGGTCTCGCCGACACCGCGTACCAGAACGAGGGGCTCACTCTCCAGAAGTGCGGTGTGTCCGCCAAGACCGTGTGGATCATCGACACCCAGGACTCCCCCACGACCGCCCCGCAGGGACACTTCCCCCTCGTCAACGGCTCGACGACGAACTTCACCCATCCCTACGCCATGACCTTCACCCGTGACGCGCAGGGGCACGAGGCATCCAGGACCGGAGCGGCTGGGCATCACGCCCGCACGGGGCGTCACGCCGGCACGGGGAGTCACGCCCGCACGGGGCGTCACGCCCACCACAGCGCCGTTCCCGCGCAGATCCGGGTCGCCAGGCTGATGGGCAACCCGTCCCACGTCCCCGACGGCCAGCTCTGGGGCACGACGAAATAACGAACCGTACGCCCCCTCGCAGCGCCCGCCCGATCGGAGCTGCGGGCGGCCTACAGCGCCGCACTGACGGTGTTTGCCGAAGGAGCGGCGGACTGGGCAGCCGCCTGCTCCGCCGCATGGCAGATCCCGCACGTCAGCCGCCGGGCCTCGGGCAGTGAGGCGGACGTACCCGTGGCGACGGCAACTCTGCTGACGTGCACGTGTTGGCCGCAGATCCCAGCCCCGCAACGGGCACAGACGCCCGCGGCGGAGGCTGGGCTCGGGACGATGGTCCCACCGAGTGCCGCTACGACGCAGTCGAAGCAGATCATGAAAATCGACCTTCCTACGGTAGAGGCCGTGCCGAGGAGTCGTCGACGAGGTCGGTGTCACCGGCGGTGCGGTGCTCCGTCCCCCGGCGCCGAGCCGCCGCCGGCCGGGACCACGAGGTCGGGCGGGAGGCATGTGTCGTGCGGTCGACCTTCCGGGCTGCGCCGGCCCTGGCCCGCGACCATTTCATTTAGCTTCACGCCTACGGGTTCCGCAACACGATGACCGTCGACTGCGGCGGCACGTCCAGGTGGGGCTTGCCGTCCTGCGACCGCTGCGGCGTCCTCCTGGCCGAGCTCCGCGACCGGCCGCTGGTCTTCCTGCGACATGGCGCCGGTGCACCGGCTGCGCTGGAAGGGGGTTGCGCGCAGGCGGACCTCGGGCCCAGGACGGCCTTCGGGGCATTTCCCGCGCCCCCGTCTGCGACGATCTTCCCGTGGACTACCCGAAGGAGCAGGCCCCGGCGCCCCGCCCGCTCCGGCATCCCCGAGCACGGGCGCATTCGCAAGTACTACGCGGTGAAGGTGCGGATCGCCGCGCAATTGGAGTAACTCGTGGGGGTGCGTGATCCTCACGGAGAGGGATCTCGCCGAGCGGTACGACCTGGTCCGGGAGACCGTGCGGCAGTCGGTGCGGGAGCTGGTGCCGGAGGGACGGCTGCGGCGGCGGAGCTGCACACCGCCGTGCCGCGGCTGTACGCGGAGGTGGTCGTCGAAGACCGCCGGCTGCGGTTGACGGGGTACGAGATCGCGGCGGCGTGACACCGGGCGTGACACTTTTCCGGGTGAGCGTGATGCTCCTGTCACGCTCACTGTGCGTCAGCGTGACACGGATTGCGGACGTGCGGGCGGTCGGCCGGTGGTGGGGCCGGCCTGCTTCTCCCAGGCCGTGCGCCAGATCGTCAGTTCGTCCTCGGTGTACCGGACGGTCTGCCCCTCCAGCTTGCCTTCGGGCACCGGGATGCCGCGCTCCTGGGAGCGCCTGCGCATGTAGGTGCGCGCCGTCGGCCCCTTCCACGCAGGATGCCCTTCTCCCACGCCTCCTCCAGCGAGTACCGGACCGGCACGGAGTTGCCGAAGACGTCGTTCGCCGACAGCGGCTGGCGGATCACCGGGGCCGCGTCCACGGGCTCCTGCGGCAACGCTGAGCGGCCGGGCGGGACGACGGGGCTCTGCCCGCACACATGCGGCCGGTCGTCGTGCTCTTCCCGACCCACGGCTCTCGGCCCCTGGCTGCGGCTCACACCTGTGCGGCTCCCTCGACGCGGGTGAGGAACGCGGCGAGGGCTCCGGCGGCTTCGGGCTCGCTGGTGGCGAGCCGGGCCGCGAACGCCAGCTCGTCGACGCCGGCGCCGGGGACCAGGCGGGCGAGTTCGGCGAGCAGCGCGGCGTGCGCGAGGACCGGAGGCGGGAGAAGGCCGGCGGCGGCCTCGCGGGCGGCCGGGTCGCGGTAGTGCCCGAGGTGCGCGGCCAGGGCGTGCGCGAGCCATGCGTCGAGACGGTGGAGGCGAGTTCCTGGAAGGAGGTGGTGCGGGCGGTTCCGGTGGTGACGCCGGATGCCGTGGCGAACGACCAGCGGGCCGCCCAGGAGCGTGTATCAGCCTGCATGGTTGCGTCCCTGCCTCGCATCTCGTCTTCTACTCGCCGTTGTCGATGTCGGTGACGGTGCCGTCCTTGATGTAGCGGGTGAGGTTGAGTTCCGGGGCGTTGAACCGCTCGCGGACCTCTTGGGAAGTCCAGCGGTGATTCGGCGTTGGCCGCGTAGACGACGCAGTCGGACAGGATCGCGATGGGGTACTGCCCGGTGAACGCCGCGTGCTTGACGATCTTGCGGTGGAGGTTGATCCGGGTGCGGGAGATGACCGCCGCGCGGATGTCCGGCCGCCACGTCGGCCGGGACAGCGCCCGCCATGGCTGCCCGGGCCGCCAGCCCTCACCACGGGGCCGTTCACGGAGCTTGCCGATACCGCTTGCCCACTTCGCTCACTGACGCCCCGGAACATCCGGCCAGTCGGCCCGCGCACCCCTCTTGTGACGGCCCAGCAGATTCCTGCGAACAATCAAGTTGTGCACAACTCAATTGCGCGCTAAGTTCTTGTCAGCCGCCAGGGCGGGAGCGCCCCGGGGGGAGCAAGTTCCGTTGCACGCCCACTGTCTGAGGAGAGTCACCATGGGTCTGAAGACCGCCTTCCGCCCGACCCGCAAGCGCATCGCCGTGCTGGGCGCCATCGCCGGGGTCTCGGCCCTCACGCTGGCGATCACGACCCCCGCCAGTGCGAGCAGGGCCGAGCACGGCACGGCGGGCAAGAAGCCGACGATCGTCCTGGTCCACGGCGCCTTCGCCGACGCGTCCAGCTGGAACGGCGTCATCAAGCGGCTGCAGCGCGAGGGCTATCCCGTGGTGGCACCCGCCAACCCCCTGCGCGGCCTGGCCGGTGACGCCGCCTACGTCCACAGCGTCCTGGCGAGCGTCGAGGGACCGGTCGTACTCGTCGGCCACTCCTACGGCGGCGCGGTGATCAGCGAGGCCGCGACCGGCGACCCGAACGTCAAGGCGCTGGTCTACATCGCCGCCTTCCTCCCCGACAAGGGCGAGAGCGCCCTGGAACTGTCCAACAAGTTCCCCGGCAGCACCCTCGGCGAGAACCTCAACCCCGTGACCTTCCCCCTCGCCGACGGCGGCACCGGCACGGACCTGTACATCAAGGCCAACAAGTTCCACGACCAGTTCGCCGCCGACGTACCCGAGCCGGTCACCGACCTCATGGCCGCCACCCAGCGCCCCATCGCCGCGAGCGCCCTGGAGGAGAAGGCCACCAAGGCCGCCTGGAAGACCATCCCGTCGTTCGACCTGGTCACCACCGGTGACAAGAACATCCCGCCGGCCGCCCAGCGCTTCATGGCCGAACGCGCCCACGCCCACACCGTCGAGATCGACGCCTCCCACGCCGTCTCCGTCTCCCGGCCGGGAGCCGTGGCCGACCTGATCGAGCAGGCCGCCCGCGGCACCGCCCGCTGACCCGCCGCACGCCGTTCGGCGCCCGGGGCGACCGGGGCCGGCGGCGGACGTGAGCACCGACCGTCGTACCACCGCATGAGAAGGAGACAACCCATGAACAGCAAGCCGGAGAACAAGCCCACGGTCGTCCTGGTGCACGGAGCGTTCGCCGACGCCTCCAGCTGGAACGGCGTCATCGAGCGGCTGCACCGCGGGGGCTATCCGGTGGTGGCACCCGCCAACCCGCTGCGCGGACTGGCGGAGGACGCCGACGGCCTCCGCGATTTCCTCAAGAGCGTGCACGGCCCCGTCGTCCTGGTGGGCCACTCCTACGGAGGCGCCGTGATCAGTCAGGCCGCCACCGACAACGCGCAGATCAAGGCGCTCGTCTACATCGCCGCCTTCGCCCCCGAGGCGGGCGAGAGCGCACTGGAGCTGTCCAACAAGTTCCCCGGCAGCACCCTCGGCCCCAACCTCGACTCCGTCAGCAACGGCACCAAGACCGACCTGTACATCAAGGCCGACAAGTTCCACGACCAGTTCGCCGCCGACGTACCCGAGCCGGTCACCGACCTCATGGCCGCCACCCAGCGCCCCATCGCCGCGAGCGCCCTGGAGGAGAAGGCCACCAAGGCCGCCTGGAACACCATTCCCTCCTGGAGCCTGATCGCCACGCAGGACCACAACATCCCGCCGGCCGCCCAGCGCTTCATGGCGGAGCGCGCCCACGCCCGCACGGTCGAGGTCGATGCCTCCCACGCCGTCTCCGTCTCCCGGCCGGCCGCCGTGGCCGACCTGATCGAACAGGCCGCCCGCACCGTCACCGGCTGACCGCGCGGTCCGCCGCACAGCTACACAGCACATAATTGATTCGTCAAGTATATAGTTCGTGACGCGCCGAGGCCCACCGGATGTCCGGTGGGCCTCGGTGCGATGTCCTGGCCGGTCACCGCCCGGCCGTCCGCTTGGGCTGTCGTGGCGTCATCGTGGCCGACGACACCGGCACGGTCGGGCACGAAGACCCCTTTCGCGAAGGCGCACCCGTTGACGGCTCGAATATAATTGCTTCAGCAAGCAATCTTGGGTTAAAACTTGTTGCGTCAAGTATGACGCCGGTATCCCCGCCGACCGGGAATGGGGCCGCCGGGACGGACAGGAGCACTGCCGACGGCGCCTCCGCGGGCCGACGTACCTGTCACCGAGCGAAACACGAGGATGTGACCCATGGCACCGAAGCCCGCAGCAACCTCAGACGGCGTGCGACCGCTGTCCGCGGACGAAGAGGCCCTCGTCCGGTCCCTTCCCAGCCTCATCTACGCCCTGCCGCGCGCGATCGACGCCGACATGATGCGTGAGCAGCGGATGTCCAGCACGGAATACCTGACACTGATGCACCTGTCCGAGGCGCCCGGCCGGCAGATGCGCATGGGCGCCCTCGCCAACGCCTGCGAGATGTCGCTCAGCGGCATGACCCGGGTCGTCCACCGCCTGGAGAGTCAGGGTCACCTCCAGCGCCTGCGGTGCGACCAGGACGGCCGCAGCTGGCACGCCCACCTCACCGACAGCGGCCTGGCCCGTCTGGAGGAGGCGTGGCCGAGCGCTCTCGTCGCCATACGCCGGCACTTCCTCGACCATCTGGAAGGTTACGACCTGGCCAAGCTCGCCGCCGCCCTGCGGAACGTCGCCACCTGATCGCCGCGCCCCCCGGCGAGCACCGGCGCCAGGCTGCCGGAGCACGCGCGCCGGCCGTGCCGCCGTACGTACCGCCGGCACGGCATCCCCACGCGGGAGTGCCTGGTGGGCCTGCACCTGACGCCGCGCACAGGGCCCGGCCGGGCAACCGGCGAGACACGTAGCTATATAAGTGCGCGCAGCAAGTTTATTCCGCTACCGCGTCATCGTGCCCGGCTGTCGCGCCCCGGGGACGATGCTCCGACCTCGCCGGAAACGGCTGCCGACGGCGACCTCCCGGCGTGAGCCAACGTCAGCGACAGACCGACGGCGACGCGGCCGACCGACGGCAGGGCAGGGCCCCTCACACAAGCGCACGCAGGCCGCCGGACACCCGATCGACCTCCACTGCCGAGCAGTGCCCACCACCAGGAAGAGAGATGGCTCCCAGAATCACCGACGTACCGTCAGAGCACGCCCTGACCACGAGTGTCCTCACTTTCGGGGACACCGGCCGGCATCGGGGCACCCACGCGGATGAGGACCGGTGCACTCCCGACGACTTCGCGGGGCACGGCCGTCACCGCCGGCCTGCCGGCATGTCCCTGGTACCGCCCACAGCGCTCCTCAGGAGCGGCGACGACGCGACGGCAGGCGTGCACAACCGGAACTGACCGCCGTCCGGCCGGGGCGGCCGACGAAGCCGCGGTCCTCACCGCGGTGGCCTCGCCCCCGGCAACAGCCCCGTACCACCGCCCTGGGCCGCACGGCGCACCGCGCGTCGGCCCTGACCAGCCGGTGACTCCGCCGAGGGACCCTCCTCGGTCCATCACGGCGGCCGAAACGGCCGTCGACACGACAGACAGGACATACACATGCACTTCGGGATCTTCGGCGTGGGTGACGTGGCACGCGACCCGCTCTCCGGACGGACTCCGACGGAGCACGAACGGATCAAGGCACTCGTGGAGTACGCGAAGCTGGCCGAGGACGTCGGTCTGGACGTCTTCGCGATCGGCGAGCACCACAATCCGCCTTTCGTCCCGTCCTCCCCCACCACGCTGCTGGGGCACATCGCCGCACGGACCGAACGGATCCTGCTGTCGACGTCCACCACGCTGATCACCACCAACGACCCGGTGAAGATCGCCGAGGACTACGCGACGCTGCAACACCTCGCCGACGGACGGGTCGACCTGATGCTGGGCCGTGGCAACACCGGACCGGTCTATCCCTGGTTCGGCCAGGACATCCGCAACGGCATAGAACTGGCGGTGGAGAACTACGCCCTGCTGCACCGGCTGTGGCGCGAGGACGTGGTGGACTGGTCCGGACGGTTCCGTACCCCGCTACAGGGATTCACCTCCACTCCGCGCCCCCTCGGCGGTGTGCCGCCCTTCGTCTGGCACGCCTCCATCCGTAGCCCGGAGATCGCCGAACAGGCCGCCTACTACGGCGACGGCTTCTTCCACAACAACCTCTTCTGGCCCAAGGAACACGTCCGCAGGCTGGTCGACCTCTACCGGAGCCGCTTCGAGCACTACGGACACGGACCGGCCGACCACGCCGTCGTCGGCCTCGCCGCGCACCTGTTCGTACGCCGGAACTCGCAGGACGCCGTACGGGAGTTCCGTCCCTACTTCGACGGCTCGGCCGCGTACGGGAACGGTCCGTCGCTGGAGGACACGATGGCCCGGACGGCGATGGTCGTCGGGAGCCCGCAAGAGGTGATCGAGCGCGTTCTCGCCTACCGCGAACACGCGGGCGGCGACTACCAGCGGCAGCTGTTCAACGTGGACGGCATCGGCGTCCCGCACAAGACCGTACTGGAACAGATCGAAATACTGGGCGAGATCGTGCCCGTCCTGCGCAAGGAGTTCGCCAGGAACCGGCCCGAGCACGTCCCGGACGCCCCCACGCATCCCTCCGCGGGCGCGGCGGCCGGAGTCGCACCCGGTGAGGTCGGACGATGAAGCGCACACTCGCCGTCGTATCGGCCGGACTGCGGCTACCGTCCACGACCCGGATGCTCGCCGACCGACTCGCGGCCGGCGTCCGCGAGGAGCTGGAGGGGCGCGGCGCACAGGTCGACGTCGACGTCGTCGAGGTGCGTGACCACGCGCACGACCTGGTCGACCACCTGATGGCAGGCTATCCGGCACCCGGCCTCGGGCGCGCGTTCGACGCCGTGACGGCCGCGGACGGCCTGATCGCGGTGACGCCTGCGTTCACCGCCGCGTACAGCGGGTTGTTCAAGATGTTCTTCGACTGCCTGGAAGACACCGCTCTGGTGGGCAAGCCGGTGCTGGCAGCCGCCACCGGCGGCACCGGGCGGCACTCACTCGTCCTGGACCACGCGGTGCGCCCCATGTTCGCCTACTTGCGCGCCGTGGTCGTGCCCACGGCGGTGTTCGCCGCGACGGAGGACTGGGGCCCCGGCAGGGGGGACACCCAGGACCCGCTGGTGCGGCGCATCGGGCGAGCCGCCCGGGAACTCGCCGACGAGGTGGCCCGGCGTGAGGCGCCGCCCGCCACGGATCCCCACGACGACCTCGTGCCGTTCTCTCGTCTGCTGCAGCACGGGGGGTGACGCGGGCGCACCCTGTGCGGGCGGCTGTCCTGGCGCGACGGGGGCGCGGGACAGTCCGGCCGGGCGAGAGCGAACGGCGAGCCCCCGTCGTGGCGGCCTGCGGCGGCAAAGGCGCCCGGCCCCTGATGACTGATGAGCCGACTGATCACTCGGCAGGCCCGGCCGCGCCGGAGCACGGCGACACCTCACCACTCCGCGGCACCGCCGTCGGCCAGGTAGTCCGTGCCGGTGATGTACGCCGTGTGGTCGACGAGCGTCTTGCCGGTGATATCGCGTCCCGTGCCGCCTGTCGTCGCCGGGATCCCGCTCACTGGCCGGCGTGCAGACGGGCCCGGGACTGACGGCCACGGCGAGCATTCGGTGCGGCGCCCCTTCGAGCGCGAGCTGTCTCGTCCTTCCGATGACGCCGGCGTCGGCCGGGGTGTGCACGACTCGTCGGCCGCCGCATGACCGCGTTGTCGTACACCCCCTTGAGCCCGCCGTAGGCGCTGACAGCACCCTCGGCCCACTGCCGCGCCTGCCTTCCCGCCGAGCATTCCCGTCGGAAGTCTCCCCGTCGGACGCGCCGGGACCGCACTCACAGGCGAACGCGGCGGGGCGCGGTGCGACGCGTATCACCCTGTCGGCGCCTCGTCCATCAGACAGACCTGTCTAGTATGGAGAAGGTTCATTTACCAGACCGAGAGTGGGACCCATGAGAAGCACGACGCAGCGACCCGCCGCCGCACGCCACCCGGTGAGGCGGTCTCCCGCGCACGGAGCCCCGCGGCGCGGGGGCCTAGGTCCCCTCGCCTCCCTCGGACTGCTGGCCTCGATCCTCGTGTCCCTGCTGGCCTCATCCAGCGCGCCGACCCCCCTCTACGCGATCTACCAGGCGCGCTGGGGCTTCTCGCCGATCACTGTCACCGTCGTCTTCGGTGTCTACGCCGTGGCCGTGCTGGTCGCGCTCCTGGTCTTCGGGAAGATCTCCGACCACGTGGGCCGGCGGCCGGTGCTGTTCGTGGCCCTGCTCGCGCAGATAGCGGCCATGGTGGTGTTCGTCACCGCCGGTGGCGTGGACGCGCTGCTGGCCGCCCGCGTCGTCCAGGGACTGAGCACCGGGGCGGCGGTCGGCGCGCTCGGTGCCGGAATGCTCGACCTCGACGCGCGCAGGGGCGGTTTCCTCAACTCCTTCGCGCCCACGATCGGAACCGCGAGCGGCGCCCTGGTCTCCGGGCTGATCGTGCAGTATCTGCCGGCCCCGACCCACCTCGTCTACTACGTGCTCCTCGGCGTGTTCGCCCTGCAGGCGCTGGCCGTGACCCGCCTGAAGGAGACCGTCAGCCGCGAGCCGGGCGCGCTGGCCAGCATGGCCCCCGAGTTCAAGCTGCCCCGTTCCGCCCGGGCGTCGGTGGCGATCGCCGCACCGGTGATGTTCGCGGTGTGGGCACTGACCGGCCTGTACGGCGCGCTGGGCCCCGCTCTCACCCGGACTCTGGTGCACTCCACCTCTGTCGTGTGGGGAGGGCTGCCCCTGTTCGTACTCGCGGGCTCCGCGGGTACGGCCGTCGTCCTCATGCGCAACGTGGCGACGCGGAGCGTCATGCTGATCGGCATCGGCTCGCTGGTCGTCGGTGTGACGGTCACCCTCGTGTCCATCGCCTCGGGCGCCGGCGGCGCCCCGTCCGTGGTCGGCTTCTTCATCGGCGGCGCGATATCCGGCTTCGGCTTCGGCAGCGGATTCCAGGGGGGCATCAGGCTGGTCGTGCCCCAGGTGGAGCCGCACGAGCGGGCCGGGGTGCTGTCCCTCCTCTACGTCGTGTGCTACGTGGGACTGGGTGTGCCGGCGGTGATCGGCGGCGTCCTGGTCGTGCATGGCGGCGGCCTGGTGCAGACGGCCAGGGAGTACGGCATCGCCGTCATCGCGCTGGCGCTCGTGGCGCTGACCGGCCTGGTGCTCAGCGGCCGCCGGGTGGAGCACGTGGCAGTCGTCCGGCCGGGAACCGGCGCCGCTTCCGAGCCCGCGTGCCTCGCGGAAACCACGTCACAGCCGTGAGGCGGGCGTCACGCTAGGCTAGACAGGTCTGTCTGAGAGGGTGGTGGGCATGGAGGCCAGAACCGCGACGAAGCTTTCCGCGCGTGAGCGTTTGCTCGAGGCGGCCGACGACCTCTTCTACCAGGAGGGGGTGCAAACCGTCGGCATCGACCGTGTCATCGCGCATGCCGGGGTGGCGAAGGCGTCCCTCTACAACACCTTCGGGAGCAAGGAGGGGCTCGTCTGCGCCTACCTGGAGCAGCGCTTCGACCGCGTGAAGAACCGGATCAGCCGGACCCTGACGCGCTTCCGCACCCCCCGTGAGCAGATACTCGGCGTCTTCGACGCCCTCGGCGAGGCGTTCACCGACCCCGGATACAACGGGTGCGCGTTCGTCCGGGCCAGCGCCGAGACGGCCGAGGACAGTGCCATCCGCCACGCCGCCGAGAGCTACCGGTCGTGGGTGCGTGAACTGTTCGCCGAACTGGCCGCCGCGTGCGGGTACGCCGAGCCGGATGAGCTGGCCCGACAGCTCCTTCTGCTCTACGACGGTGCGGGTCAGGCCGCGCGGATGGACCGTGACCCCGCCGCCGCCACCACCGCCCGCGGTGCGGCGGCGGCCCTGCTCGAGGCGGCGCCGCTCGCGCGCTGAGGTTGCGCCACCGGCTGTTGTTCACCCTTGTCCGATGAGTTGGTTGAGCGGCGTGACTCATTGCGGGTCCGAGGGCAGCGGTGGCGTCACGGACGAGGCCGGCCCTCCCCCTGGGCAAGTACCGCGGCGTCCCGGTGGAGGCGTTGCGCGGCAAAACTCGTCGTCGACGCCATACGTCCACCAGCGAACCGGTCCAGGCGTTCCTGCCCGCGCGGGTCGGGGAAGTCGTCGCGTGTCCCGTCGACTTCCCACCAGGGGTTCCGGGCTCCCGCGTGGTCAAGGCGTTCAACCGCATGAGCTACCACGACCTCGAGGACGAAGCCCGGCCCACCGGGGCGGCCGACCGCGAGGCGATCGCCCTCGCCGGTGACGACCCCGACGACGGCGCCGTGGTCGCGCATCTCAACCACGCCCTCGGCTTCGACCCGAAGCTCGGTGAAGCCGGGGTGTCGTCAGCGCCCTGATCAGGATACTGGTGCGGGTGAGCTGGTCGGCACCGCCCACGGCGGTGACGGCTCGCGCGGAACCTCCCGGCCGCCGAATAATTGGTATCACCGGACATGCGGGGGAGCACTCTCGACGACCGGTCGATGACCGTCGGCGACCAGCATCTCGCCGGAGGGAGCCGTCTCGTGACGAGCAGCGGCGCAGCACCGGATCAGCGGCGGCGGAGCGAGCCCGGGGACACGCCCGGAACGGAACTCGGCCACGCCCTCCACCGCGCCGCCGGTGCGGCCAGGCACCGGTTGAACGCCGTGTCGGCGGGTGTCTACCTGCTGGACGAACGCCGCGGCGGACTTCATCTCGCGCTGGCCGACGGAAGTCCGCCGTCTCTGTTCACACTGCCGGGGCGGATGGAACTGGACGGGCCCGCCGCCACGGTACGCGCCGTCCTGACGGGGGAAACCGCCGTACTGCTGGACCCGGATCCCGCCGACGCGCGCCGGGGACACCATCTGCCGTATCCCTACGTCGCCGCGGCGGCCCCGGTCGTCGTGGGCGGCCGGCGCTTCGGCGCCCTGACCGTGCTGCGGCTGGAGACGGACGGCGCCTTCACGACTGCCGAGCGCACGGAGCTGCGGGGCCTCGCGGACCGGCTGGCCGTGGTACTGGCCGGGCTGGCCGACGACGGCGTGGCCGTGGCGGCCGGTCCGATGCCGGTGCTGGTGCCACCGGGACGTGACGACCCTCGCGCATGTGTGCGCGTACCGGGCTGGGGGCTGGATGACATCCCGGGCTCCCCGGGCACGAGCATGATGTTCCCGCTGCGCCGCCTGGCGGAGCTGCTCAACCGGGCCACGACCATCGAAGAGGTGGTGCAGGCCGCCCGGTACTGCGTCATGGACCCGTTGCGCGCCCGGGCGCTGGCGCTGGTGACGGCCCTCGAGGGCCGGCTGTGGGTCCTCGGTCACAGCGGTGCCTCCTCCGGCATGGCCCGCGCTCTGCACGGCGCCAGGATGGACGACCGGACACCGGCGGCGGAAGCCTTCCGCGGACGCCCGGTGTTCCTGGGCGGGCACGCGCGCACGGGTTCCTTCTCGGCCGACGAGTCGCGAGCCGAGCTGTACCTGCCGCTCACCGGCGACCGGCAGTTCATCGACCTGGCGCTCGGCGACAGCGGGCACGTGGTCGCGGTGTGCTGCCTGGAGTTCTCCGGGCCGCGCGGCTTCCCGCCCGAGGAGAGGGCCCTTCTCGGCATGATGGCCGGGCTGCTGGGAGCGGCGGTGCGCCGGATCGAGCTGAGCGCGCAGCAGCGGGCGATGAGCGAATGCCTCCAGCGTTTCCTCCTGCCCTCCCGGCTCTCGGACCTGCCGCGACTGGCCACCGCGGCGCGATACCGGCCCGCCGGCGTCACCACCCGGGTGGGGGGTGACTGGTACGACGTGATCACGCTGCCCGGGGACCGGGCCGTGCTGGTCGTCGGTGACGTCGAGGGACACTCCGTGGAGAGCACCGCCGTCATGGGGCAGATGCGGACCGCGGTGGCCTCCTACGCCGCCGAGGGCCACCGTCCCGCCGCGGTGATCGACCGGACCGCCAGGCTCCTGGCCGCCCTGGGCACCGACCTCACCGCGACCTGCTGCGTCGTCTCGCTGGACACGCTGGACGGCACCGCCGAGGTGGCCCTCTCCGGGCACCCCCCGCCCCTGGTGCGACGGCCGGACGGGAGCATCGGCGTCCTGGCCGCTCCCGCCAACCTGCCGCTGGGCGTTCCCACGGCGGACGCCTGTCAGGCACGCGAGCACCGCCTTCAGTGCGGCTCGGTCCTGATGCTGTACACGAACGGCCTCGTCGGCTGGGACGCGCCCGATCCGCAGGCGCGTCTGCACGCGCTGCTCGACGCCGGCGGCGGCGCTCCCGCACCCGATCTGGAACAGCTCGCCGACCTGGTCGTCGAGGACGGCTCCACGCCACAGCAGCGCCGCGACGACGCCGTCCTGCTGCTGGCGCTGTACGGCGGGGCAGCGGGGCAGGAGGAACCGCGGGTGGGCAGCCTGCACATCCAGCGCCGTGACCTGCTCGGGGTGCGGGCGGCGCGCACGTTCGTCCAGGACCAGCTGGGTGACTGGGGACTGGAGGAGATGTCGGAGCCGCTGGAGCTGGTCGTCTCCGAGATCGTCACCAACGCGCTCATCCACGCCGGCAGTGACGTGGACGTGCGGCTGCGGGCCTTCGACGACCACCTGCGGCTGGAGGTACGGGACTCCGACAGCAACCCGCCGATCCCCTCGTCGCTGTCGATCGGCGAGGAGGAGAACGCGGAAGCGGAACACGGGCGGGGTCTGCTGATCGTGGAGGCCCTGGCCGACACGTGGAACAGCTCGCCGAACGGACAGGGCAAGACGGTGTCCCTGACACTGCCCATCACCGGGCGGTGAGCGGCCTGGCGCCACGCGGCGGGCGCCGGGTCCTGAACCCATCGCCGCCGGTGAACGGTCGGCCCGGTTGGGCCGGGGCGAGCGCGTGTCTCCGCACCGGGAGGCCGTGAGACGGAGTGGAGGGGCGGGCGGGGTGACGAGGCTGGGCCGGCCGGACTCGTCCGTCCTGGCGTCGCGCCGGTCGCTGCGGCCAGCGGGTCGCCGAAGCCGGCAGGCGTCACGCGTCGCGGGCCTCGTCGGCCGCGGGGCGCACGTCCTCGTCCGGCACCCACCGAGAGTGCTCGCGCGCCGCCCAGCACCTGCTCACGTACCCGGACCTCATCCCCAGCCGTGCCTCTGGATCCCGGTAGGCCTTGCGCATGTGTCCGAGCAGGACGAACGTGATGGCCCAGGCCAGGCAGTCGTGGACGAAGATGGCGCTGGTGCGCGAGATGTCCGGCAGGAATCCCATGAACCACATGAGCAGTCCGGTGAACATCATCACGAGCACCGCACCCGCGATCCAGCCGGCGTACAGCTTCTGACCCACGTTGAACTTTCCCGCCGGTCGCGCCGCCGGCGACGACAGACGCCTGCGTGCAGCGCGCAGCCACTGCCGGTCGTACACGGCGAAACGGTTCAGCCGGCGCAGGTCCGCGCGGAACTCGCGGGAGAAGAGCCCCAGCAGGGTCGGCGCCGGCAGCAGCACACCCGACCATTCGTGGAGCGTGATCATCAGGTACCGCCGCCCGACGAGCTGGGCGACGGGGCCGAGGTACAGACAGGCGGCGGTCAGCAGGCACACCAGCATCAGCCACCCGGTGGTCCGGTGCACCAGGCGTGGGGCGAGGGCGAACCGGCGGACCCTGCCGCCTGTTTCATGCCGCGCGCCGGCCGGCGTCGTCGAGCCAGCCGTCGATGGCATATCCGCGCTCCTCCCAGTAGCCGGGAACGACCTTGTCGGTGACCGAGATACCGGACAGCCACTTGGCCGACTTGTAGAAGTACATCGGGGCCACGTAGAGGCGGACCGGCCCACCCTGGGCGTGGCTGATCGGTTTGTCCTGCAACGTCAGCGCGATCAGCACGTCCGAGCGGCGCGCCTGCTCCAGGGTGAGACTCTCGGTGTAGGCACCGTCGAAGCAGGTGAACCGGACGGCCTTGCCCTCGGAGCGCACTCCGGCGGCATCCAGGAGATCCGCCAGCTTCACGCCCGTGAAGGGCGTGTCGTTGACCCGCCATCCGTCGGTGCACACCACGTCGTGGACGACCCGGCTCTGCGGCAGGTCCCGCAGCTGCGGCAGCGAATAGGTCGTCGGCCGGTCGACCAGGCCGTCGATCCGCAGCGTGTAGTTGGTCTCGTCCTTGCGCGGCACCGAGCCGACCACGCTGTAGTACCGGAAGCCGCCCGGGTTGGGCAACAGGCCGGTGATGCCCGTCGCGTCCACCTGTGAGGCGGACGAGAGGAATCCCTCCCAGCCGCGTTGCAGATACGGCGCGGCGGCGAGCCCGGCGGCGCCCGTGGCGAGCATGCCCAACAACGCGCGCCGGCCCACCGGCGCTCCTTCACGATCCTGGTCCGGCCCTACCGCCATGTCTGTGCTCCTTCGCCGTGGCAACGGTCTTCACGGCGCGCTTCCCCCATGACGCAGGCTCTGCCAACCGGTGTGGTCACACCACGTCAACACCGTCACCTGTTTAACAGGTTAGGATGGTGGCACGGCGGCGCGGAGCCTGTCAACGAGATGTGTCAGCCGAGCCTGGTCACCTGATAGTGGGAGATGTACCAGCGGTCGGAGACGCGCTTGAGAACGATGCTGAGAGCGACGTGGATGGCCGGCCGGTCGGTGAAACGGAAGTCGACGTCGAGATACCCGAGGAGGACGTCGTCCGCGAGGCTCCGCGTCTCGAGCACCTGGTACTCGGCGGTCAGCCCGATCGGCTGGGAGTCGTAGTACGCGGCGACCCCCGGACGGCCCACGCTGTAGGGACGAAGCCCCTGGAAGATGGCGTCCTCGGTGAAGAGCGCCGCGACCTTCTCCGGCTCGTGCGCGTCGACCGCGCTCTTCCACTGGTCCACGACGCCGCGCAGGACGGCTTCGGGTGCTGCTGTGCCGCTCATCGGTCTTCTCCTCCGGTGGGGCCCGGGTCGTTGGGGTGTGACTGCAGGGCGGTGATCTCGGCCGTCATCCACGGCCACAGGGGCAGGGTGCCGAGCACCTTCTCACGCAGGCCGGCCTCGTCGTCCGCACGCCACACCCCGATGCTGCGCAGCTCCCCGACCGGGCGCCACAGCCGGAACAGGTGTCCGGTGGCGGCCAGTTCCCCGGCCCGGACGGATTCGGCCGCACGTCGCCGGTCCACCTCGGCGACGTCGGTGCCCTCGGGCACGGTCGTGGTGAGCACGACCAGGAATTCCTTCATCGTCATTCGTCCTCTCAGGTACTTCGGGACCGCGGGACTTCACGGTCTGCCCGGAGCGGGATGTCCCCAGGGCGCCGGAGCTGCATCGCTCGGTGAGAACATGGTCGGCCGGTCACCGCCGGACGGCGCGGTAAGCATCCGGCGCCGTCCCGTCCGGCCGAGCCGTCCCGGACCTGTCGGCGGCCGGGCGACGGCGCCGACAGGTGTGTCCGGTGCTCCGGTCAGGCGGCGGTCCGGAGGGCGGCGGCCATCTTCACGACGCGCTCGGCTTGGATGGCGGCGGCGAGGCGGGTGGTCTCGCCGACGGGCTTGGTGCCCTGGCCGTCGGCGTGGGAGGTGCCGTAGGGGTTGCCGTCGACGAACTTCTGCGGGTCGGTGAAGCCCGGCGTGACGATGATGCCGCCGAAGTGGTGCACGGAGTTGTACAGGGCCAGCAGCGTGGACTCGTGGCCGGCGTGGTCGGTAGCGGTGGAGACGAAGCCGCTGTACACCTTGTCCGCGAGCTTGCCCTCGGCCCACAGGCCACCGAGCGTGTCGATGAACTGCTTCAGCTGCGAGGAGACATTGCCGAAGCGGGTCGGCGTGCCGAAGACGACGGCGTCGGCCCACTCGATGTCCGCCGTGGTGGCCTCGGGGACGTTCGCGGTGGCCGCGTGATGGGCGGCCCAGGCCGGGTTGGAATCGATGGCCGCCTGCGGGGCCAGCTCGGCCACCTTCAGCAGGCGCACCTCGGCACCCGCCTTCACACCGGCATCGTGCAGCTCCTGCGCGATCTCGGCGATCGTACCGGTGGACGAGTAGTAGACGATGGCGAGCTTGATCGGAGTGGACACGTGGGGTTCTCCATTCGGGGGATGGGCGGCGACATTGTTAGCCGACCGGCCACCCAAGCTAGACGACCGGTCTACTAGAGTCAACGTCGTCTCGGGGCCGCTCAAGGCGGGTCCCAGCTGTGCTGTCCCGGGACGCATCCCCGCGGACCCCAACCGGGAGCCGGTCGAGCGGCTCTGGCACGCCGTCCCCGCCTTCCCGACGATCAGCGAGGTGTGGCTGCGGCTGTTGGAGACGTACCGGGATGCCGACGAGAAGCAGCCCCCGCGTATTCGGCGGCTGCTTCCGCACGTCTCCGGAGATGTCGGGAACCTCTCCTCGATCGGCCACCGGAATGCCAGACGACCGGTCATCTGTTGGCCATGGCGTACTCACGGCACCTCGTTCCTCCGTGGCGAGTCGGCCGTGCCCGCGGGCGCCATCGCGGCGCAGCGCCTGAGCGAATGAGCACGACATGAGCCATCACTCCACCCACCGCCCCGGCCCGGCGTCCTCCCCCCGGCCGGGCACCAGCTGCCGTTGTGAGGGCACCGTCCTCCTCGACGGTTCGGTCACCGTTCCGGTCACCCTGTCCTTCCACTACGGGAGCGACGAGCCCTACGCCGTGCGGATGGTGGTGGACTCGGGTGTGACGCCACCGGTGGAATGGGTGTTCGCACGGGATCTGCTGGCGGAGGGACTGTCGAGGCCCGCCGGTCTCGGAGACGTACAGACGTGGCCCGCGCCACGTCGCCCGCACCTGCTGGGCGCGGGACGGGGCGCGCTGCACATCCGGATCAGCTCGCCGACCGGCACCACCATCGTGTCCGCGCCGGCCACCGCGCTGCGGCGCTTCCTGGACCGCGCCTACGGCCGCGTGGCGGCCGGCGCCGAGAGCGGCATGCTGCGGCTGGACGAGTCCCTCGCCGGTTGGATGCGCGGGACCGGCCGAAGGACGGAATGACGGCACCCGGGGAGGCCCCGCGCGGTGGGGCGCCTATCTCCGTGTACCGGGGACGCGGTTCACCGGCCCGTCGTGGCCCCGGCTCCGGTCTCCGCGCTCAGCACGACGTCCGGCATGGTGTGCGGGAAACCGGTGCGGAGCGCGAACGCGGTCAGCCCCGCGGCCGGCACGACGGCGGCGGCCAGGAGCAGGGGGCCTGGCGGTAGCCGTGGTGGAGCAGGGGCGTCGCCACCAGCGGGCCGAGGATCTGTCCGAAGGAGTACCCGGCGGTCAGCAGGGCCACGGCGCGCGGGAACCGCAGATGCGTACCGGCCGCCAGCGCCAGCGTGCTCACACCGATGAACGTGGAGCCGAACAGCACCGCGGAGATCAGCGCGGGCGCCACTCCCCCGACCAGCGCGGGCAGGGCGATGCCCACGGCCTGGACACCGAGCGCGGCCGGCAGCAGGTCCGGCCCGGACCAGCGCGTCCCAGTCCGGCCCACACGGCGGAGGAGGGGATGGCCGCCAGGCCCACCACCACCCAGGCACCGCTGCCGATCCAGCCGGGTGGGATCTGGTTGATCGCCGCGACCAGGAAGGTACCGGCGATGATGTGGCCGATGCCTTCCAGCGTGTAGGACGCGAACAATGCGTCGAACCAGCGGCGGGTGCGCGGCCCGCTCGTCCGCGCACCCGGAGCGGACGCCCCAGGGGTCTGCCGGGCGGCGGGCTCCGGACGCAGGCCCCACGCGGCGATCGTGAGCGCCGCGGCCGGCGCCGCGGAGGCCCACCACGCGGCCTGCCCGTTGCCGACCGTGCGCAGTCCGAGGACGAGGAGGCCCGACAGGGCGATGCCGGACCCGACCCCGCCGAACGCCCAGCCGGACAGGTGGGCAGGATGCTCGTGCAGGTGGCTGAGCAGGGAACTCACGGCGATCACGAAGATCACCGCGCTGAAGAAGCCCGCACCGAGACGGAACAGCAGCCATGCGACGCCGCTGCGGGTCAGCGGCATTCCCGCCAGGGTGGCCACCAGCGCGCGCAGACAGCCGCGCAGCATCACCCGGGAGCACACCAGCCGCGGGGCGAAGGTAACGACGAGCGCGCCGGCCAGGTATCCCCCGTAGTTGGCGGTAGCCAGGTCCGCTCCCGCCCCGGCCGACAGACCGGCCTGCGCCTGCATCAGCGGGAGGATCGGGGTGTAAACGAAGCGGCCGACACCCATCCCGGCCGCCGGCGCGGCGGCGGCCCGGAAGACGTGTACCCACGGCGAATCCGCGGGCCTCCCCGGGCCGGGGCCTCGACCGACGAGGACCCGGTGACCGGCCGCCGGCCGACACCGGGAGCCATCGGCACGACGTTCCGCCTGCTTCCCATGCGGTCAGGCCGTGCCCGCCGCCCGGCGCAGTTCCAGGAAACGGTTTGCTCGCTGCGGGGAACCTGAGCCTCCCCAGAGGCGGGACACGTGCCATGAGCTGCTCCGCACGTGTTCCGCCGGCGGCACACGTCGCGTCCGGGGACCGAAGCGTTTGCGCCCCGCCGCGATGAAATGCCGTCCTGTCGGAGGCGCGCCATGATTGGGCAGTTGCTCGGTCGGTGACGTTCGCCCCGCCGGTCTCGGGACGGGCACTGCCGCCGCCCCGCCGACCGGAGGCCGGGCGCACGCGACACCCCCGCCCGCGCGGTACGCCGGGGCCACCAGCACGCCTCCGGCGGTGCCCACGGTGGTCCCGGGCACGCACACCTCATTTGCCGCGCTGAAACAGGTCCGGGCGGGAGTGCTGGACGTCGGATACGCGGAGGCGGGCCCGGCGCACGGGCCTGTGGTCATCTGCCTGCACGGCTGGCCGTACGACATCCACAGCTCCGTCGACGTGTCGCCGCTGCTCGCGGCGCGGGGCTACCGGGTGGTCGTCCCCTTCCTGCGGGGAACGGAACCACGCGGTTCCTCCCCTCCCGGACCTTCCGCAACGCACAGCCGACGACGCCACGTTCGCGCGTACCGCCGCCGCGTTCGACAACCCCGACTACGCGGCCACGCCGTCGCCTCCGCCGAGCACACCGCCCACCGAACCCCCCGCCACGCAGTCCCCACCGCCGACGGAGCCGACGCCGCCCCCCTCCGACCCTCCGCCCCCCTCCGACCCCCCGACCCCGACTCCCACCCCGACCGACGCCGAGACGCCGACCCCGACGGACAGCTAGGAGGAGCCGGGAAGGCGCGGCCTTTCAGCGGAGCGAGTCGGGTGGGTGGGTGGAAAACGTCGTTACGAGGTCGCCGGGTCGGCCGGGTGGGGCGCCAGCAGGGGCAACTGCGACGCCAGCCGCGCTTCGCACAGCTCGGCCAGACGGTCGTACCCCGCCTTGCCCATCAGCTCCGTCAGCTCCGCCCGGTAGGACACGTACACCGGCTCACCCGCGCCGTGCGCCGACGTCGCCGAGGTGCACCACCAGTGCAGGTCGTGCCCGCCCGGGCCCCAGCCCCGGCGGTCGTACTCCCCGATGGACACCTGCAGCACCCGTGTGTCGTCCGGCCGGTCGATCCAGTCGTACGTCCGCCGGATCGGCAGCTGCCAGCACACGTCCGGCTTGGTCTCCAGCGGCTCCCGCCCCTCCCGCAGCGCCAGGATGTGCAGCGAGCAGCCGGCCCCGCCCGCGAACCCCGGCCGGTTCTGGAAGATGCACGACCCCTGGAAGGGCCGCGTCTGCCGGGAACCCTCCTCGTCCTCGGAGACCCACCCGTTCCGCGTGCCCTCGTCATGGTGCTGCCAGATCTCCGGCGTGAGCCGCGCCACGTGCTCGGCGACCCGCTGCTCGTCGTCCTCGTCGGAGAAGTGCGCCCCCAGCGTGCAGCACCCGTCCTCCGCCCGGCCCGCCTGAATGCCCTGGCAGCCACTGCCGAAGATGCAGTTCCAGCGAGAGGTCAGCCAGGTCAGATCGCAGCGGAAGACCTGCTCGTCGTCCGCCGGATCAGGAAACTCCACCCAGGCGCGGGCGAAGTCGAGCCCCTTCTCGTCGCCCATCATCGCCTCCACGGAGGTTTTGGCGGCCTTACGACCTTTGTCCGCCTTGTCAGCCTTCGCCTTTTTCGTCTTTGGCACCCGTCCAGGGTAAGTGGCCCGGCGCCGCATCGGGGACCGAGGACGGACGTTCTGGCAGTAGCGTTCCGTACATGAGACTCGGTGTCCTGGACGTGGGTTCGAACACGGTGCATCTGCTGGTGGTGGACGCCCACCCCGGCGCGCGCCCGCTGCCCGCGCATTCCCACAAGGCCGAACTCCGGCTCGCCCAGCTCCTCGACGACAGCGGCGCCATCGGCGACGAAGGCATCGAACAGCTGATCGCCGTCGTACGGGACGCGCTGCAGGCCGCCGAGGACAAGGGCGTCGAGGACCTGCTGCCGTTCGCGACCTCCGCCGTCCGCGAGGCCACCAACGCCGACGACGTCCTCGCGCGCGTGGCCGACGAGACCGGCGTACGACTCCAGGTCCTCACCGGCGCCGAGGAGGCCCGGCTCACCTTCCTCGCCGTACGCCGCTGGTTCGGCTGGTCCGCCGGAAAGCTGCTGGTCCTGGACATCGGCGGCGGCTCCCTGGAGATCGCCTTCGGCATAGACGAGGAACCGGACGCGGCCGTCTCCCTCCCGCTCGGCGCCGGCCGCCTCACCGCCGGCTGGCTGCCCGGCGATCCGCCCGCCCCGGAGGACGTCCGCGCCCTGCGCCGCCACGTCCGCACGGAGATCGCCCGCACGGTCGGCGAATTCAGCCGCTTCGGCGCCCCCGACCACGTGGTCGCCACGTCCAAGACCTTCAAACAGCTCGCCCGCATCGCCGGCGCCGCCCGCAGCGCCGACGGCCTCTACGTCCAGCGCGAGCTCAAGCGCGAGTCCCTGGAGGCCTGGGTCCCGCGCCTGGCCGGCATGACGATCGACCAGCGCGCCGAACTCCCCGGAGTCTCGGACGGGCGGGCCGGCCAGCTCCTCGCGGGCGCCCTGGTGGCAGAGGGCGCGATGGACCTCTTCGGCGTGGAGAAACTGGAGATCTGCCCGTGGGCCCTGAGGGAGGGCGTCATCCTCCGGCGCCTCGATCACATGGGTTCCGCGTAGCGCCCCGACAGGGGCGCGGGGAACGGCGCGACAAGCCACAAACGACCCGCACCCGCCCGAATGGCATACCTCACAACGGCGAATAGGCACCCAACACCGGCACCACCCGACGCCGTAAGGTGACGGACGTGGCTGAACCAAGGGACGTGGACGTGCGCATCGCGCTCTCGACCGCCTCCGTCTACCCGGAGTCGACGGCGACGGCCTTCGAGATCGCCGCGCGCCTCGGTTACGACGGCGTCGAGGTCATGGTGTGGACCGACCCGGTCAGCCAGGACATCGAGGCCCTGCGTCGCCTGTCGGACTACCACGGCATCCCGATCCTGGCCGTCCACGCCCCCTGCCTGCTGATCACCCAGCGGGTCTGGTCCACCGACCCCTGGGTCAAGCTCCAGCGGGCCCGGGCGGCGGCGGAGAAGCTGGACGCCTCCACCGTCGTCGTCCACCCGCCCTTCCGCTGGCAGCGGCAGTACGCCCGGGAGTTCGTCGACGGGATCTGGCGGATGGCGAACGAGACGGACGTACGGTTCGCCGTCGAGAACATGTACCCCTGGCGCTACCGCGACCGCGAGATGCTCGCCTACGCCCCCGACTGGGACGTCACCACCGACGACTACCGGCACTTCACGATCGACCTCAGCCACACGGCGACGGCCCGCACCGACGCCCTGGGCATGATCGACCGCATGGGGGACCGGCTCGGCCACGTCCACCTCGCCGACGGCCGGGGCTCCGCCAAGGACGAGCACCTGGTGCCCGGCCGGGGCACCCAGCCCTGCGCCGAGCTGCTGGAGCGCCTGGTGCACACCGGCTTCGACGGGCACGTCGTGATCGAGGTCAACACCCGGCGGGCGATGTCCGGCGCCGAGCGCGAGGCCGACCTCGCCGAGGCCCTGGAGTTCACGCGCAAGCACCTGGCCGCGGCGGCCGTACGGGTGAGCCGCCGATGACCGCCACCCCGCCGGCGAACGACACCGCCCCCGAGCCGCCCGCCCGGCGCCGGGGCCGACCCCCAGGCGGCGAGTCCGCCGGCACCCGGGACCGGATCCTCGCCGCCGCCCGCGAGGAGTTCTCCGCGCGCGGGTACGAGAAGACGTCCGTACGCGGCATCGCCAAGGCCGCCGGCGTGGACTCCGCGCTCGTCCACCACTACTTCGGCACCAAGGAGCAGGTCTTCGAAGCGGCCATCGAGGTCGCCTTCGCCCCCGCGCTGAACGCGCCGGAGGCGGTCGCCGACGGCGCCCTGGACGGCGTGGGCGAGCGGCTGACCCGCTTCGTCTTCGGCGTCTGGGAGAACCCCACGACCCGTACGCCCCTCCTCGCCATCCTCCGGTCCGCCGTGAACAACGAGACCGCCGCCGCCGTCTTCCGCCGTCTCGTCGCCTCCCAGCTGCTGCGCCGCATCGCCGCCCAAGTGGACCTGCCGGACGCGGAGCTGCGCGCCGAGCTGGCCGCCGCGCAGATCGTGGGCACGGCGATGATGCGCTACGTGATCAAGCTGGAGCCGCTGGCCTCGGCGGACCTGGAGCAGATCATCGCCCGGGTGGCGCCGGTCGTACAGCACCACCTGACGACTCCGTGAAACGCGCGTCCCGCGATGCGGACACCACGTCCCGCCAGCTGGATGAGCGGCGTACGCTCGACAGCAGCCACATCCGTCTGAAGGAGCGAGCGACGATGCCCGAGCTGAGGTCCCGCACAGTCACCCACGGCCGCAACATGGCGGGCGCCCGCGCCCTTATGCGCGCCTCCGGTGTACCCGGTGCGGACATCGGCCGGAAGCCGATCATCGCCGTCGCGAACTCCTTCACCGAGTTCGTGCCGGGCCACACCCACCTCCAGCCGGTCGGCCGGATCGTCAGCGAGGCGATCAAGGAGGCCGGCGGCATCCCGCGCGAGTTCAACACGATCGCCGTCGACGACGGCATCGCCATGGGCCACGGCGGCATGCTGTACTCCCTGCCCTCCCGCGACCTGATCGCGGACTCCGTCGAGTACATGGTCGAGGCACACTGCGCCGACGCCCTGGTCTGCATCTCCAACTGCGACAAGATCACCCCGGGCATGCTCATGGCGGCCCTGCGCCTGAACATCCCGACGGTCTTCGTCTCCGGCGGCCCCATGGAGTCCGGCCGCGCCACCCTCGTGGACGGCACGGTCCGCACGCTCGACCTGGTCGACGCGATCTCCGACGCCGTCAACGACAAGATCTCCGACGAGGACATCCTCCGGATCGAGGAGAACGCCTGCCCCACCTGCGGCAGCTGTTCCGGCATGTTCACCGCCAACTCGATGAACTGCCTGACCGAGGCCATCGGCCTCTCCCTGCCCGGCAACGGCTCCGTCCTCGCCACCCACACCGCGCGCAAGCAGCTCTACGTCGACGCCGCCCGCACGGTCATGGACCTCACCCGCCGCTACTACGAGCAGGACGACGACACCGTCCTGCCCCGCAACATCGCCACCTTCCAGGCCTTCGAGAACGCCATGGCCCTGGACATCGCGATGGGCGGCTCCACCAACACGATCCTGCACCTGCTGGCCGCCGCCCAGGAGGCGGGCGTCCCGTTCGGCCTCGACCAGATCGACGCCGTCTCGCGCCGCGTGCCCTGCCTGGCCAAGGTGGCCCCCAACGTCGCCAAGAACCGCACGTACTACATGGAGGACGTGCACCGCGCCGGCGGCATCCCCGCCCTCCTCGGCGAACTGCACCGCGCCGGCCTGCTCAACGAGGACGTGCACGCCGTCCACAGCCCGTCCCTCGCCGACTGGCTGAAGACCTGGGACGTCCGCGGCGGCTCCCCGTCCCCGGAGGCGGTCGAGCTGTGGCACGCGGCCCCCGGCTGCGTCCGCTCCGCCGAGGCCTTCTCCCAGTCCGAGCGCTGGGAGGCCCTGGACGACGACGCCGAGAACGGCTGCATCCGCTCCGCCGAGCACGCGTACTCCAAGGACGGCGGCCTGGCGGTCCTGCGCGGCAACCTCGCCGTGGACGGCTGCGTGGTCAAGACGGCCGGCGTGGACGAGTCGATCTGGACCTTCGAGGGCCCGGCGGTCGTCTGCGAGTCCCAGGAGGAGGCCGTCCAGCGCATCCTCACCCAGGAGGTCAAGGACGGCGACGTGGTCGTCATCCGCTACGAGGGCCCCAAGGGCGGCCCCGGCATGCAGGAGATGCTGTACCCGACCTCGTACCTGAAGGGCCGCGGCCTCGGCAAGACCTGCGCCCTGATCACCGACGGCCGCTTCTCCGGCGGCACCTCGGGCCTCTCCATCGGCCACGCCTCGCCCGAGGCGGCCTCCGGCGGCACGATCGCCCTCGTCCAGGACGGCGACCGCATCCGCATCGACATCCCGGGCCGCACGATCGAGCTGCTGGTCGACGAGGCCGAGCTGACCCGCCGCGAGCAGGCCCTCAACGGCGTCTACGCCCCGAAGAACCGCGAACGCAAGGTCTCCGCCGCCCTCCGCGCCTACGCTGCGATGGCGACGAGCGCGGACAAGGGCGCGGTGCGCGACGTGTCCCGCCTGGGCTGAACACCGGCGACAAGGGCCGCTCCCGGTCGGGGCGGCCCTTCGCCGTACCACCGGGTCGTTTGTCGTCTGGGCGCAGCGGGCGGTTCGTGGTCTCCAGCGTGATCGGGGCGTTTGCCGTCCGGGCGCAGCGGGCGGTTCGTGGTCTCCAGCGTGATCGGGGCGTTTGCCGTCCGGGCGCAGCGGGCGGTTCGTGGTCTCCAGCGTGATCGGGGCGTTT